>CAYZAW010000004.1:0-17734 GCA_964476505.1 uncultured Oscillospiraceae bacterium
ATATGCAGAAGTTAAATCCTCAGTTGGCTTTTTTGCCTCAAGGACAAGTACAGGGATACCTCGTATCGACACAAGGTAATCTGGATAATAATACTTTTTCGTTTGCCCCTTGCCAATAAGCTTTTGGCGTAGCAAAGACTTTGTTAGTATTTGTGAATTATCTAAAGCCAATCCGAGAGGAGCGTTTTTGGTTAAAAATGGGTAAATAAATTTTTGTTCGACATCTGGCACATATACAAACGATAAAAATATGACAGTTAAAACATATCTGTTACAGTGGTTTGAAGTACACAAAAAGACCATAGAACCAGCTACTGTTGCAGGATATACAAATAATATCAATAAGCATATAATTCCTGCACTTGGGAATACTCGCTTATCTGCATTGACAAAGCAACAGATTACGGCGTTTTATGCTTATCTATCGGAAGAAAAAAAGCTATCTCCAGCAAGCATAAAATATGTGAACAGCGTATTACGTAAGGCATTAAAAGATGCGGTAGAAGATGGCCTCATAAATAGAAATCCTTGTGAATCTGCTAAACGGCCTAAAGAAACGCGATACCATGCTACGGTATTGGATACCGAACAGATAAAAGCGTTAATCAAGGGCTGTATAGGAAATGATTATGAAACTGAGATACTGGCGGCAGTATGCTTAGGCTTACGCCGTGGAGAAGTGTTAGGACTACGCTTTGGAGATTTTGATTTTGAAAAGGAAACAGTACACATCCAACAGCAAGTAACTGACAGTAAAGTGAAAAAGGAAAGCACTTGTACCTATGGTATTAAATCATTAAAAACTGAAAATAGTAACCGGGTGGTATATGTGCCAAAGTGCTTGCTTGACAGCGTTAAACGCCGAAAAATCGAAGTTAGTAAACAGAAGCTTCAAATGGGTTGTGAATACATGGACTTGGATTTGGTTTGCTGTAACAAAGACGGGTCAATTATTAGCCCACAAACGCTCTATCATGGCTTTAAAAAGCTTATGAAGGACTTAGAGCTACCAGACATTCGTTTTCATGATTTACGGCACTCTTATGCAACTGTAATGGCAGACCAAGATGTGCCGCTAAAGATGATATCGCAGGCGTTAGGGCATTCCACCATTGCCATCACTGGAGATATCTACTGCGATGTACTCGAAAAACGCAAGAAAACGATGGCGGATATTCTACAAAACACAATTGTTGATGACATCAATACCAAATAGTACCATGTAATCATTTGTAGTGAATTGATGACTAAGTTGATGACTAAATGGAATAAAATGGTAAGCAGTAAACGGGGAATCGCCGCAAGTAAAAAGAAAAACCCCAGATATAATCTAGGGCTTTGGCGGAGAGAAAGGGATTCGAACCCTTGATACGGTTCCCCGTATACACGATTTCCAGTCGTGCGCCTTCGACCAGCTCAGCCATCTCTCCACAATGCTTGGCGCTGCTTTCGCGCATTCTTACGAACGCCCAACCATAATAACGCATCACTCGGTAAAAATCAAGAGAAAATTCGTTGAAACGGGAGAAAAACGAATGCATGCTTTCTTATCGCGCAGGCGGATGAAAACCCGCTGTGACTGATTTGTAAACAAACGGCTTCTTTTCTGCCGCTTGCTTTGCGGCGGGGCAAGCCTGTGGTATAATGACCGCATGAGCGGTGCGTGTACTGCGCGGGAAACGCGGCGTTTAACGGCTTGGCATCCCGAAGCCCGGCGATCCCGCTTTTATGCTGCGTTGTTCGCGTCCGCAATAGAAAACGCCTGTGCCAACGGTGCAGGCCGGAGGGTTATTCGGCATCGATGCGTGATTTTTTCCGTGACATATGGTTCAACATCACAGAATGGTGGCGGCATTTTTGCCGTTGGCTTCGCGACCTGTTTCAAAGGGATACAGGTGCTTCAAGTACGCCTGCCAACAACGAACAGATAGAGCACACGCATACCATTGCCGTGCGGCGCGAAAAGAGAAGCACGGAAACGGAAGCGTTTGACGGCGGAGAGACACGCACGTTCTCGGCGGAGGAAACAAGAAATGCGGCGCGTCAGGCGCAGCATCGTAGCCGCGAACGGCAGGAGGAACCGCTGTTTTGCGAGCGCACACGCCCCAGGCCGTTTGTGCTTGCCGTGCTGTTTGCAACGGTAAAGCTGCTTTGCGTTGCCGTGGTTTTGGTTGGGTTTACGGGCTTGGGCGCGGCGGTGGGCATCGCCAAGGCGTATATCGATACTACTCCCACGCTGGATCGTGCGCAGTTAACAAAGTCTGACCGCACCTCCTTTTTATATGATAAAAACAGCAGACTCATCACCAGCATTGCCGACGTGGAGTATCGGGACTGGGTGGACATCGAAAACATCCCGGAGCTGCTGCAAAACGCGTTTATTGCCGTGGAGGACGTGCGCTTTTACAAGCACGACGGTGTGGACGTAAAGCGGCTGTTTTCCGCAGCGCTGGAGGTGCTGGGCAATAACGATTCCTCCGGCGGCAGCACCATCACCCAACAGCTGATCAAGAATAAGGTCGTAGGCTCCGAGCGCAATTACCGGCGGAAAATTCAAGAAGCATATCTGGCGCTGGAGTTGGAAAAAGAGATCGATAAAAAACAGATTCTGGAGGCCTATTTAAACGACATCCATCTAGGCGAATCCAACTACGGCGTAAAAACCGCCGCCATGGATTATTTCGGCAAGGAGCTAGACCAGCTGACCGTGCGCGAGTGCGCCATGCTGGCAGGCTTAACGCAAAACCCGTACCGCTACAATCCCCGTAAAAACAAGTATCAGCGGGAAGCCACCTACTGGACGCAGTCCCAAAACCGTACGGACAAGGTGCTGGGCGCTATGTACGAGGCGGGCTTTATCACGCAGGAGCAGTATGCCGCGGCGCTGAAGGAAGATGTATACATCGTTGAGGTGTCCGCGCAAAAGCAGCTGTACGATATGCCCTATTTTGTGGAATACGCCATTCGCGACGTGGTTACCCACATGCTGACCCAGCGCGGCCTTTCCGATACCAGCACCAACCGTTCCATGCTGGAAAACGAGCTGAGAACCGGCGGGTATCACATTTACACTACAGTAGACCCAAAGGTGCAAAACACCGTGCAGAACACCCTTGCGGGCTGGGAAGCGTACCCCACGCTGGCTGACCCGGCAAACGCCGTGGTTACGGAAAAGAACGCGGACGGCTCCGTGATCGAAACGGTGGAGCCCCAAGCCTCCGCCGTGGTTTTAGACTATCATACGGGCGAGCTTCGGGCGGTGGTAGGCGGCAGAAATACCCCCACCATCCGCAAAGGGCTCAACCGCGCATACCAAAGCTACATGGAGGTAGGCTCCTCCATTAAACCGCTGGCGGTGTACGGCCCGGCGCTGGAGCTGGGCTTATCGCCCGCGTCCATCATCGACAACCTGCCGATCGCCATTGAGGGCTGGGGCGGGGAAAAGGGCTATCCTTACATCGGTGCGGAAAAATGGATCGGCCCCATCACGCTCAGGCGCGGCGTTGTGTCCTCCCTGAATGTGGCGGCGGCAAGAACACTGTTCAAGAGCGTAACGCCGGAGGTGGCGGCAGACTATTTATACAAGCTGGGCGCAGATCCGTCCAAGGTGAACGTGGACGGCCCCGGCTTGGCGCTTGGCACCTCGGGGCTTACCACTATTCAGATGGCGGCGGCGTACGGAGCGATCGCCAACGGCGGCGTGTATCAGGAGCCGCTGTCCTTTACCCGCGTGGTGGACAGCGCCGGGAAAGTGATTATCGACGCGGACGAGATACGCCAAAACCGGCAGGTGTTTCAAACCAGCACGGCGTACATGCTGGTAGATATTTTGAAAAACGCGGTAGCCAGCGGCACCGGCACCAAGGCAAAGATCGAGGGGATGACAGTCGCCGGGAAAACCGGCACCAATTCCGATTATTCCAGCGTGTATTTTGCGGGCATGACCCCCTATTACACCGCAACGGTGTGGATCGGGCATGACAGCCCCGCAAAGGTGCTAAAAAGCGGCTCCAGCGGCGGAGATTACGCCGCGCCGCTTTGGCAGGCGTTTATGTCTAAGATTCACGAGGGCTTGGCGGATCGGGAGATCATAGACGAATCTCCGGCAGATCTGGGCTTGGTACGAAAGACCGTATGCTCGGTAACGGGGCTTCTGGCAACGGACGCCTGCCGTGCGGATACGGCGGGGCATACGCCCGTGTCGGACTGGTTCTTGGAGGATAATGCCCCCACCACCTATTGCGACGCGCATGCGGCGGTTGCCGTTTGCAGCGCCTCCGGGCAGATCGCCACCACCAACTGTCCGGAAACATCTATCACGGCAGGTTCGGTGGTGCTGATAAGGCCAAGCAGCGTTTACTATTCCCTGTCGGACGAGCTGCTTGCAAAGGCGATTCCCAACTATGTGCGAACGGAGCTGACGCTGGAGCAGTACAAGCAGGGCTTAGAGGCCTCGCAAAATCTGTGTACGGTGCATAACAACGGCATGTTCGGCACAACGGACGGTACGGAGCAGCCAGGCGTTACATTACCGCCCGATACCGCGGGAAACACGGGAGAGCAGCTGCCATGACAACGCTGAACAGCTTGTATGAGGCGGAGCGGGAACGGCTGCTTTTGCTGGCGGATGCGGATATGCCCCAAGGGGAGTATGCTATGCCGGTATTCGGAAGCGGCGACCCGGCATCCGGACTGGTGCTGATCGGCGAAGCGCCGGGGGCGGAGGAAACCGCGCAGCACACGCCCTTTGTGGGAAAAGCGGGCAAACAGTTGGATGAACTGCTGAAGCTTGCGGATATTCCCCGGGAAATGTTGTTTATTACAAACACGGTGAAATACCGGCCTGTGGTGCGAAGCGCAAAGACCACAAGGAACCGCACGCCGGGCGTGCAGGAAGTGCGGCAGGCGCTGCCGCTTTTAGAGCAGGAGATGGCGCTATTAAAGCCGCTGATGATCGTAACGCTTGGAAACACGCCGCTTGGGGCGGTGCTGGCGCTGTGCGGCGGGGAAAAAGCCACCGTGGGCAGCCTGCACGGAACCCCCAAAGCCTGCATGCTCAACGGGCGGCAAACGGTGCTGTTTCCGCTGTATCACCCTGCAAGCGCTATCTATAACCGGGCGCTTTTGCCGGAGCTGGAGGCGGACGCAAAAAAAATGGGCGAGGCGTTTCGCGGGCTGCGATAGAAAAGCCGCATTGCAGGCGGCATAATAACATGAATATCACGCGGGAAACCGCGAATAGATGAGGAAAAAACATGAAACGATACACGGCTGTTTTGTTAACGGGAATACTGCTTTTGACCCTGCTTGCCCCCTGCGTTGCGCTTGCGGCAGACAGGGAATTTGGGCAGGTAACGGCGGAGGGCGTGAACCTTAGGGATCAGCCCAATACGGATGCCGCCATTCTCGAGGCTCTGCCGCTCAACACCGAGGTAGAGGTGCTGGAGGAGCAGGACGGCTGGTACCGGGTGCTGTACGGCGGGGTGGTAGGGTACCTGCGGCAGGATTATGTGTTTGTGAACTCCACCGGCAGCCGCGCGGCGTATGTGCTGGAGGACGGCGTTAAGCTTAGAGGCGGCCCCGGCGCTTCTTCTTATGTAGTGGCGGAGCTTTCCGCCTCCCAAGGCGTGAAGGTGCGCCGCATGGTGGGAGAATGGTATTTTATTGTTGCCGGAGACGACGTGGGCTATGTGCAGCGCAATTACCTGATGATGACAAAGGCCACCAATACGGCTTCCAATCTGCTTCGATCCGGCATGGAGGGGCAGGAGGTCAAGCGCATGCAGGAAAAGCTGTATGACAGGGGCTTCTTAGCCAAGGCGGATATCACCGGGCTGTACGGCGGTAAAACGCGTAAAGCCGTGGCAGACTTTCAGGAGGCCTGCGGCTTTGCGGAGGACGGCGTAGCCGGCGGCGAAACGCTGGCGGCGCTGTACGATATCAACAACAAGGTCACAAAGGCAAACGCGCTTGCCACGCAGGTAAAGGGCTCTGTGCAGCTGTTAGACTGGTTTGAGGGCGGCTCGGACTGGCTTGCCAAGGGCAGCAAGTTCGTTGTGATCGACGTGCGCACCGGCTTGCAGTTCAATGCACGGCGCTTTGGCGGCTGGTACCATGCGGATTCCGAGCCCATTTCCGCCAGCGATACGGCGATCATGAAGCAGATCGCGGGTGGCTCCTGGAGCTGGAACAGGCGACCTATCTGGGTGTCTTACCGGGGCCGGGTGGTGGCGGCCAGTATGCATTGCATGCCGCATATGGATAACCCCACCAAGAGCAACAACTTCCCGGGGCATTTTTGCATCCATCTGCTCAATTCAAAGGTACACGAAACCAGCAAGGCCTGCCCGCGGCATCAGGCCTGCGTGCAGGAAGCCTATCGCAAGGGCAAGTAATCATATTACGTTTTTAGGAAGGGAGTACTGTTATGCCGGTAAAGATTTTAGTGGCGGACGACGATCAGGTTGTACATGAGGCACTGGGTATTTATTTAAAGGCCGAGGGCTTTGAGCCTGTGGACGTGTACGACGGCGAGGCGGCGGTAACAAGCGTGGGGCCGGAGGTGGCGCTGTGCGTGCTGGACATCATGATGCCGCAAAAATCCGGCATCGAGGTGTGCAAGGAGATCAGAAAGACCTCCCAGCTTCCTATTATCATGCTAACGGCAAAGGGCGAGGAGGTAGACCGCATTATCGGCTTAGAGCTGGGCGCGGACGATTACATCGTAAAGCCCTTTTCTCCGCGCGAGGTGGTGGCTAGAATCAAGGCGGTGCTTCGCCGCACGCAGGAGCAGCAGGAAAACGACACGGGCGTGGTATCCTACAACGGCCTTGTGATCGATCTAAAAAGCTATACCGTTACGCTTCGGGGGGAGCCTATCATCTGCACCCCCAAGGAGATCGAGATATTGCACATGCTGGCCTCCAACCCCGGTCAGGTATTTACCCGTGAGCAGTTGCTGAACCGGGTGTGGGGCTACGATTTTGCGGGAGAGACCCGCACGGTGGATACGCATATCAAACGCATCCGCGCCAAGCTGGACAATGCAGACTTGGGTTGGAGCATCAAAACCATATACGGCGTGGGTTATAAATTCGAGGTCGATGCATAATGCGGCGCAGCATATTCCTGTGGCGCATGGTGGTGATACTGGCGGCGACGGTATTGTTGGCGTCCATTTTGGTGATGGGCGGCTACATGTTTCTGTCCCGGGAAACCTTCACCGAGATCAAGCTCAACGAGCTGATGCCAAAAGCGGAGGCCTTGGGGCAACTGCTGCGGGAATATGACAACGGAGAACTTACAAAGGACGCGTTTTTACGGGTAAACGATAAACTGATAAGCGCCGCCAACGCCGCCTGCTTAGTGGTGGACGAAACGGGCGCGGTGCGGTACGAAAAAACAGACAGCCTTGGCGCGGACGCGGGGCAGGCAAAGGAAATACTGTTAACACAGGCAAACAGCGTGCTAAACGACCTGCCCATCCCCTCCGAACGGCTGGTGCTGCCGGGCGGCGGCACGGTACTGTTAACGGGCATCCCCGTACTGTCTGAGGACGGAGCATTAGAGGGCGCGGTGCTGTTGATGAAGTCCGCCGCGGAGATCGATGCTGCAACGGGGGAGTTGAACGGAGCGCTGTTATTGGCGGTGCTGGTTGTGTTCCCGCTGATGATGCTCATTTCCACGCTTAGCATGCGGCGGCTGGCAGAGCCTTTGCATAAAATGGGCGAGGTCGCCATCCAAATGAGCCAAGGGGATTTCTTAGTGCGCGCCGATGAAAGCGAGCAGGGGGAGATCGGCCTGTTGGCGCGGGCGCTCAATACCCTTTGCGAAAACCTGTCGCAAACCATCTATCAATTACAATCCGAGAAAAGCCAGTTGGATCAAATATTACGAAGCTTTACCGAGGGCATAGCGGCTACGGACAGCGTGGGCACCCTTACCCACTACAACCCGGCGCTGATGCGCATGTTTGGTACCGTCCGTGTGACCTGCCGGCGGGATTTGGTGCCCGACGAGGCCGTGTGGAAGCTGTTTGACGACGTGTATGTGTCGGGCGAGCCCCAAACCATCCACTACGCGCTTTCCGGAGACCGGATGCTTTGGATCACGGCGTCTCCGGTCATCACGGAATCCGGTGCACGCACGGGGGTTGTTGGTCTATTTAAGGACATGACGGAAATGGAGCGCTTGGAGCGCACCCGCCGGGAGTATGTAGCCAACGTGAGCCATGAGCTTCGCACGCCGTTAACGGCGGTGCGGGGGCTTTTGGAGCCGCTGGCGGACGGCATGGTAAAGGACGAGGAGGACAGGCAGCGGTATTACCGCATCATGTTGAAAGAAGTGCTGCGGCTGTCGCGCCTGATTACGGACATGCTGGAGCTTTCCCGCCTGCAGGCCGGTACGGATTACATGGAGCCCATCGCGGTAGACATGAACGAGCTGCTGGCGGACGTGCGGCAAAACTATCAAAAACAGGCGGCGGAGCGCGGCATCGAATTAAAGCTGGAAGCGCCGGCACTGCCGCAGGCATTGACCGATCCGGACAGAATCGAGCAGGTGCTGGTGATATTGCTGGATAACGCCATGCGCTATACCCCCAAGGGCGGCAGCATCGTCATTCGCGCAGAGGTGTATCAGCGAATAAACATTTCTGTGGAGGATACGGGCTGTGGCATTCCAGAAGAGGACATCGAGCACGTGTTCGATCGTTTCTATAAAGTAGATAAATCCCGAAAAGAGGGCGGTACAGGCATCGGGCTTTCCATTGCGAAATTCGTTATGGAAAAACTTGGTGAAACCATTGCCGTACAAAGCGTTTTAGGACACGGAACCGTGTTTACCTTTACAGTTAAGAAGTATGTGAGTAACGCCATCGCTTTAGGCCCCGCCTCCGAGGACTGGGCGGGCGCAGAGCCTTATGCCGCCGCCCCCAAAATGGCGGAGGCTGCCAAGCCGGAGCCCAAGGCAATGGGCGTGAGCCTGCCGAAGCGGCGCAAAAAGGAGCAGGTCAACGCACCGTCTGACGCGCCCTACGAGGTACTGCCCCAAACCCCCAAGGAAAAGAAGAAACGCAAAACATAAAGACGCATTCCCCCTCATATGTTAACTAAAGAAGGACAAGGGAGGGGGAATCCATATGGAGTACCGGCGCAGGAGACGGCGCAAAAAACGGCAGGACGGCGTATCCGGCGGAGCCAAGCTGGCGGCAGCGCTGCTGTTTGCCGGGCTGGTGGTTTATTTTATCGGTGCATCGCCCTTGGCGGACTGGCTGACGGGTGCCGTGGTAACGCCGGTGTTTTCTGCCATTGGTAGCGTGTTAAAGCCGGTGTCCGCAGCGGCGCAAACGGCCTCGCCGCTGCCAACAAGCACCGCGCCCGCGGAGCCTGCGGAACCGGCGGCGGGGGAGTATCAAACCACCGAGATCCGCCCGGAGCCTCTTTCCCTGTATGCACTGCAAATGGGCGTATATGCCAGCCGTGAAAACGCGGATGCGCAGGCGCAAAGCCTAAAAGCGCGGGGCGCGGCGGGTTATGTGCTGGAGGATGCGGGGAAATACCGCGTGCTGGCTGCGGCGTATACGCAGGACTCTGCGCTGCAAAATGTGCGAAAGCAGCTAACGCTGGAAGGGTTGGAGTCTGCTGCTTATCCAATGCAGACGCAACAGCCGGTGCTAAGAGTTACGGCAACAAAGGACCAAACGGAGGGCTTGGAGGCGGCGTTTCGCGCTTTGTTCGAGGCGCAGGCGGCCTTAGGCGATGCGGCGCTTCGATTCGACAGCGAAAGCCAAACCATCGATACCGGCCGGGCGCAGGCAAAAACCGTGTACGATACGCTGACGGAGGCGTACACTGCCTTTTCCGCGTTGGCGAAGAATGACAATGCAGTACTGCAACAGGTGGACAACTGCTATCAAGAGTGCTTCAAGCAGCTGGAATCCCTTTCCGGCGGTACGGCGCAAAGCACGGTAGATTTTTCCTCGCAAATGAAGTACACTCATTTATATATGGCACATGTTTACAGGAACCTGATGGATACCATCTCAGCCTTGTCTTAACACAGGAGGAAACATGCAAATCAAGGAAATCATACGGCTGTTGGACGCCAAGGTACTTTGCGGAGAGGACAACCTTGATACGCAGATAGACAGCGCGTTCGGAACGGACATGATGAGCGACGCGCTGGCCTTTATGCACGAAAAAACGCTGCTGCTGACCGGCATGATCAATCCCCATGTGCTTCGCACGGCGGAAATGCTGGATGTGCAATGCGTATTGTTCGTACGCGGGAAAACAGTGCCCGAGGAGTTGATCCAAATGGGAAAGGACTTGGATATGGTGCTGTTGGCAACGCCCAAGACCCTGTACATTTCCAGCGGCATTTTATATGCGGCGGGGCTTCCCGGCTGCGGTACAAGAACTTAGGCGGGTAACTATGGAGCATAACGAATTAAAAGAAGTATTCCCCGTTGAAAAAGGGAATTTTGAAACGGCGGGCGAAGCGTCCAGCAGAATCAAGCACCGCCTAAAAAAGCTGGGAATCGCGCCGGAGATCGTGCGGGACGCCGCCATTGTTGCCTACGAGGCGGAGCTGAATTTGGTGATTCACTCCTTGGGCGGTGAGCTGGAGCTGGTCATCAGCCCCAGTACGGTCACGCTCATCAGCCGAGACGTTGGCCCCGGTATTCCGGACATTGCGCTGGCGCTTCGGGAGGGGTACTCCACCGCGCCGGAAAGCGTGCGGATGATGGGCTTTGGCGCGGGCATGGGGCTGCCAAACATCAAGCGGCATAGCCAAGAATTTCAAATCGAATCCGAGCCGGGAAAGGGCACCGTTATCAAAACTGTCTATCACATCGGTTAGTCGGGGCGTTTCCCCGCTACATATCTGCAAGGGAGGCAAGCAAATTGCTGTATAAGCATTCTGTGCGCATCGACAGGCGCAAATGCGTCGGCTGCACCAACTGCATCAAAAACTGCCCCACAGAGGCCATCCGCGTACAGCGCGGCAAAGCAAAGATATTGGACGACCGCTGTATCGATTGCGGACAATGCCTGATCTCCTGCCCGCATCACGCCATGGTGTCCGTAACCACTCCGCTGGCGGCGGAACGGGAATTCAAGTATAACATCATCATTCCGTGCACAGCGCTGTATTCCCAGTTTCGCAGCCTGAGCGATCTGGGGGATATTTACGAGGCGCTTTATGCCATGGGCTTCGACTACATCTATGACGAAGCGCGTGCCGCTGAAATCACGGCGGAGGCCATGCGCAAGTATCTGCGCTCCGGAGAAGCGCCCTCGCCTGTGATCTCCTGCTCTTGCCCGGTGATTCCCCGTTTGGTAACAACGCTGTTTCCCAATTTGATCGACAATCTCTCACCCTTCCTTTCCCCAACGGAGGTGGCGGCGCGCATCGCCAAGGAAGAGTTTTGCAACATGATGGGCGTTCCCAAGGAAACGGTGGGTGCGTATTACATCGCTCCCTGCGCCGCGAAAATGACGCACATCAAAAACCCGCTTGGCGTTACCAAAAGCGAGATCAACGGCGTGTATTCCATGAAGGAGATCTATGCAGAGCTCATTAAAAGAGTAGGCAAGCAGGAAACAGCCGGGGAGCTTAGAAGCACGGCGTTTCCGCCTAACGCGTACGGCCTTGGAACGGCTGTTGTAGGCGGGTTTTCGGCGGCAGTGGGCACCGAGCATTACCTGGCTGTGGACGGCATCAATAACGTGATGCAGTGCTTAGACGAGATCGATAACGAGCGCCTTAGAAACCTGATGCTGGTGGAGGTATGGGCGTGCTCCGGCGGATGCGTGGGCGGCCCGTTGATGTTCGAGAACCAGTTTGTTGCGAAAAACCGCAACCGGCGTATCGCCAACTCTCGGCCTCGAACGGATTTGGAGCGGGACGAGCATATTTTAAAATACGTGGAGTCTCCGCTCATCCGCTACGATCAGCACTTTGAACCCCAAAGCGTGATGAAGCTTTCCGATGACATGACGGAAGCCATGCGCATGATGGATAAAATGGAGGAGATCAGCGCCAGCCTGCCGGGGCTGGACTGCGGATCCTGCGGCTCGCCCTCCTGCCGAACGCTGGCAGAGGATATCGTGCGGGGGCAAGCTGTGGAGATGGACTGCATATTTAAGCTAAGAGACAAGCTGCGCATCATGGCGCAGGAAATGACCGACCTTGCCAGCGCGGAAAAGCGCGGGTAAACAGGAAACAGGAGGAAAAGAGCATGAAAGTATCGGCGTTGGCAAAGATGATCGAGGCTACGATCGTGACCCCGGAAACCATAGACAACGAAATATCCTGCGGCTACACCTGCGACCTTTTAAGCTGGGTAATGGCAAAGGGCAAAAGCGGCTGCGCATGGGTCACGGTGCAGACCCATATCAACGTGGTGGCGGTGGCAAGCCTGCACGATATGGCCTGTGTGATCTGCCCCGAAGGGGTGGAGATGGAGGCGGCCTCCCGCCAGAAGGCTTCCGAGGAAGGCATTGCCGTACTGCAAAGCGCAAAAACCGCTTATGAGATCTGCGGCATCATGGCGGCAAACGGGATTCCCGCCGTATAACCGTGGCAAGGATCAAGCTGGCGGCAGACCTGCACATCCATAGCTGCCTGTCTCCCTGCGGGGATATGGCTATGACGCCAAACAATTTGGTGAACATGGCGTACCTCAAGGGATTGGAGGCCATTGCCGTTTGCGACCACAATTCCACCAAAAACCTTCCTGCCTGCAAGGCGGTGGCGGACGCGCGCGGGCTGATTTTTGTGCCCGGCATGGAGGTGGAAACCAAGGAAGAGGTGCATGTGCTTTGCCTGTTTCCTGTGTTGGAGCAGGCGATGGCCATGGGCAACTGGGTGTACGAGCGGCTTCCGGGAGTTCCCAACCGCCCCGATTTCTTTGGCGAGCAGATCGCCATGAACGAGGACGACGAACCTATCTACACGGAGCCTAAGCTGTTGATACAGGCTACCGACGCGGGTATCGACGAGGTAGCGGGCATGTGTCGGCGCTTAGGCGGCGTGCCTGTACCGGCGCACATCAACCGCACCTCTAATGCGCTGTTGGAGAATTTGGGCTTTGTGCCGCCGGAGCTGTGCTTTACCAGCGTGGAGGTGTACGCGCCGCTGCCGGTCATGGGCGTTGATTTAGAAAGATACCATGTGGTCTACAATTCCGATGCGCACAATTTAGAAAGCATTTCCGAAAAAGAGCATTTCGTTTCCGCTTATGAGAAAAGTCCGGCGGGGATACTGCGGTATTTGGCGGAAGAAAAAAGCATATAGTTCGCTTCGCTCCTGCATTTTTTACGGGAGCGTTTTTTGTTTTCTCGCTTAGCAACGCATAAACCGGCCGCAAAAACGTATAAATATACGCCTCAATGCATAAATTGGCGCAAACTCCCATTGTGGGCGCGCGTACATGTATACAATCATACAAGCTAGAAATATTCTACGTTTTCTCGAATAAACAAATACAAAAAAATACAAGTTTTGTATTGCAATTGCAATATAAATACAGTATCCTTATACATAGATATAAATCATATATAACGCACGTCTCAACATGATATGAAAAATGGAGGTTCACGCTTATGCAACTGCAAAATACGGGAATCGCGGGCACGATGGAGTCCGGCGATATCCTGATCGAGGTCGAGAAAAAGGACGGCCCCGGCGTGGAGGTGTCGCTGGAAAGCACGGTAGGCAATCAGTACGGCGCACAGATCAAGCAGGTGATACGGGATACCGTTGCATCCTGCGGTGTGGACGGCGTACGGGTTAAGGCTGTTGACAAGGGCTCGTTGGACTGCACCATCCGCGCAAGAGTAACGGCGGCGGTGCACCGGGCGGCCGGCAACGGCGAATACACTTGGCAGTAAGGGAGGGACGGTTATGCAGCGCTTAAGAAGAACCATGTTGTTCGTGCCGGGCAATAACCCAGGTATGATGCGCGACGCGCACATTTACGGCTCCGACTCTCTCATGTTCGACTTGGAGGATGCCGTTTCCATGGCGGAAAAGGATGCCGCAAGGCTCCTTGTGTATCACTCCTTAAAAACCATCGACTATAAACACTGCGAACTGGTGGTGCGTGTAAACCCCCTTTCCACCCCTTACGGCAAGCAGGATATCGAGGCCATGGTGCGCGCAGGCGTGCACGTAATTCGCCTTCCTAAAACGGAGACTGCGCAGGACATCATCGATACCGAAGCAGAAATCGAGCGGGTGGAGCGCGAGGCCGGTATCCCCGTAGGCCGAACAAAAATGATGGCTGCAATAGAAGGTGCTTTGGGCGTGGTGAACGCCTACCCCATCGCCACCTCCAGCAAGCGCCTGATTGGCATTGCCATTGGCGCAGAGGATTACACCGCCAACCTAAAGACCAACCGCACCAAGGAGGGCACGGAGCTGTTTTACGCCCGCTGTGCCATCGTAAACGCTGCCCGTGCCGCAGGTATCGACGCATTGGATACGGTGTTTTCCGACGTGGACGACATGGAGGGCTTCGAAAAGGAAGTGGCGCTTATCAAGCAGCTGGGCTTTGACGGAAAATCCATCATCAACCCGCGGCAGATCGCGCCCATCCACAGGATTTTCACGCCCACGGAAAAGGAGATCGAAAAGTCCCGGCGCATCATAGCGGCATTGAAGGATGCGGAAGCGCACGGCTCCGGTGTGGTTTCTTTAAACGGCAAAATGATCGACCGGCCTGTTGTGCTTCGCGCCCAGCGAGTGATCGATATGGCGCATGCGTCCGGCGTGCTGTATGACGACGAGGAGGTATAACGATGGACAGCAAAACCATGGAACAATTACAGGCGTACGGCAGTTATCAAGCCTACGTGCCGGGCGAAAACAAGCGCATGCTGGAAAAATCCCCGCTGTCTTTGGCAGAGCGTCAAAAGCAGGACAGTAAGATCGTAGCCAGCTTAGAAGAAGCCATCCGCCTTTCCGGCTTGCAAGACGGCATGACCATCTCCTTCCATCACCATTTTAGAGCAGGGGATTACATCGTGAACATGGTGCTGGATACCATTGCAAAAATGGGCTTCCATAACATCCGCGTGGCGGCAAGCTCGCTTACCACCATCCATGCGCCCATGATAGAGCATATCAAAAACGGCGTGGTCACCGGCATTGAAACCAGCGGCCTTCGGGGTGAGCTGGCAGACGCTATCTCCCATGGCCTTATGGAAAACCCGGTGGTGTTCCGTACCCACGGCGGCAGAGCCGCAGCCATCATGGAGGGCAATTTAAAGATAGACGTGGCGTTTTTAGGCGCGTCCGCCTGCGACCCGTTCGGCAACGCCAACGGCTATTCCCGATCCGACACGGGCAAAACCGCCTGTGGCTCCTTGGGCTATGCCCGCTTGGATGCCCGGTACGCGAAAAAAACGGTCATCATTACGGATAACATTGTGGATTATCCCAATACGCCCTTCGGCATTTCCCAGCACTTGGTAGACTATATCGTGGTGGTGGACTCCATCGGCGACCCGCAAAAGATCATGTCCGGCGCAACGCGCTTTACCAAGAACCCGCACGATCTGTTGATCGCGGAGGCGGCGGCAAAGGTGATCGTACACTCCGGGTATTTCAACGATGGCTTCTCCATCCAAACGGGCTCCGGCGGCGCTTCTTTGGCGGTTACGCGCTTCCTCAGGGATTACATGGTGGAAAAGGGCGTGCACGCCAGCTTTGCGTTAGGCGGCATTACGGGCGCTATGGTCAAGCTGCATGAAGAAGGCTTGATACGCCGCATACTGGACGTTCAAAGCTTTGATCTGGATGCGGCAAACTCTTTGAAGAACAACCGCTTCCATGCTCAGATAGATGCCAACTATTACGCAGGCCCCTTCAACGCGGGCGCGGCGGTAAATCAGCTGGACGTTGTGATACTTTCGGCACTAGAGGTGGATACGGACTTTAACGTGAACGTGTTGACCGGCTCCGACGGGGTCATTCGCGGTGCCATCGGCGGTCATCCGGATACGGCGGCGGGCGCGGCGCTTTCCATCGTGGTATGCCCGCTGTTGCGCGGCAGAATGCCCAGCGTGTTAGAGCATGTAAATACCGTGGTCACCCCCGGTCATACGGTAGACGTGATCGTGACCGATCAGGGCATTGCCGTAAACCCCAGACGGCCGGAGATCAGAGAGCGGCTGATCGCGGCACATTTGGATGTAACAACCATTGAGGAATTAAGGGAGCGCGCCGAGCGCGTGGTAGGCAAGCCCGCGCCGCTGCCCTTTGGGGAAAAGATCGTTGGCATCGTGACCTACCGCGACGGCTCCGTGATCGATGTGATTCGTGAAATCAAGGAAACGGAAGAGTAACACCGAATATGTATTTGTATAATAAGTAAGGAGGGAACACATGATCCAGTTGAAAAGCGAAGGCGTATATTTGGTCAACGGCAAGCCCGTCACAGGCGGGGAAGGGCTCCCCACGCCCGCCGAGGGCCGGGAAAACACCATTGCCTATTCCATCCTGCGGGCGCATAACCGTTCCGACCGAGCCGATAAAATGCGCATCAAGTTTGACGCGCTGGCCTCCCATGACATTACCTATGTTGGTATCATTCAAACGGCAAGAGCCTCCGGCCTCAAGCAGTTCCCCGTGCCCTATGCCATGACCAACTGCCACAACTCCCTTTGCGCGGTGGGCGGCACCATCAACGAGGACGACCATGTGTTTGGCCTTTCCGCGGCGCAAAAGTACGGCGGCATCTACGTGCCCACCAACCAGAGCGTCATCCACATGTATGCAAGAGAAGCGCTTGCTGCCTGCGGAAGCATGATACTTGGCAGCGACAGCCACACCCGCTACGGCGCTTTGGGCACCATGGGCGTTGGCGAGGGCGGCCCGGAGCTTGTAAAACAGCTGCTCTCCAACACCTACGATGTAGACGCGCCGCAGGTGGTGCTGGTGTATGTGACCGGCACGCCCAAGCCCGGCGTTGGCCCGCACGACGTTGCCATCGCACTGGTTGGCGCAACGTTTGGTAGCGGCTTTGTAAAGAACAAGGTGCTGGAGTTCGTTGGCCCCGGTGTTAAAAATCTGCCGGTGGACTTTAGAAACGGCATCGATGTAATGACAACCGAAACCACCTGCCTCTCTTCCATTTGGGAAACGGACGAAAAGGTGGAGGAATACTACAAAATCCACGGCAGACCCGAGGCGTACAAGAAGCTTGCGCCGAAGGGTGTTGCCTATTACGACAGCATGATCGAGCTGGATCTTTCCAAAATGGAATCCATGATCGCGCTTCCGTACCATCCGAGCAACGCCTATACCATCAAAGAGATGAACGCCAACGCCATGGATATTTTGACCTCTGTGGAGGCGGAATCCAAAAAGAAGTTTGGCGACAAGGTCTCCTTGGATTTGGTAAGCAAGTTCCACGACGGCAAGCTGTGGGCGGATCAGGGCATCATTGCGGGCTGCGCGGGCGGCTTGTTCGATAACATCTGCGATGCAGCCGAAATCTTACGCGGCGGGGATTGCGGCAACGGCTACTTCAGCCTGTCGGTATACCCCGGTTCTATCCCCGTGAATTTGGAGCTTTCCAAAAACGGCGTGCTGACCGACCTCATTGCTGCCGGTGCCATCATCAAGCCGGCATTCTGCGGGCCGTGCTTCGGCGCGGGAGACGTACCCGCCAACAACGGCCTTTCCATTCGCCACACCACCCGCAACTTCCCCAACCGCGAGG
>CAYZAW010000004.1:17744-70000 GCA_964476505.1 uncultured Oscillospiraceae bacterium
TTTCGGGCGTTGCGCTGATGGACGCGCGCTCCATTGCCGCCACGGCAAGAAATCAGGGCGCTATCACCGCCGCAACGGAATTTGAAAACTGCGTTGGCGGTCAGCCCTATCACTTTGACAAGAGCGTGTACGACAAGCGCGTGTACTACGGCTTTGGCAAGGCAAAGCCCGAGGTGGAGCTGCGCTTAGGGCCCAACATTACCGATTGGCCTAAGATGTATCCCTTAACCCGCAACCTGCTTTTAGAGCTTACTGCGGTCATTCACGATCCTGTCACCACCACCGACGAGCTCATTCCCTCCGGGGAAACCTCCTCTTACCGCTCCAACCCGTTGAAGCTGGCGGAATTCACGCTGTCCCGCCGCTGCCCGGAATACGTTGGCCTGTGCAAGAAGGTGGAGGCAGACGAGGCTGCCCGCCGCGAGGGCAAAGCGCCTGCGAAGATCATGGACGCGTTAAAGAAGGTTGGCAAGGAAAGCGAAGCTGCGGACACCGCCTTTGGCTCCACCATATTTGCCAATAAGCCCGGCGACGGCTCCGCCCGTGAGCAGGCGGCTTCCTGCCAGAAGGTGTTGGGCGGCTTTGCCAACATCTGCTACGAGTACGCCACCAAGCGCTACCGCAGCAACTGCATCAACTGGGGTATCGTGCCGTTTACCTTGGCAGAGGGCGCGGCGTTTGACGGCGAGCTGGGAGACTTTGTGTTCGTGCCGGAGGTACGCGCCGCCATTGAAACGGGCAAGGAGGAAATCCCGGCCAAGCTCATCGGTAAGAAAGGTGTACAGGATATCACCCTGTATGTGAAGAACCTGACCCCCGATGAGAAAACCATTATCCTCGAAGGGTGCCTTATGAACTACTACGCGGCGCAGAACCGCTAAACGTGTGCAGCATTTGAAAGGAGCGACTATATGGCAAAGATCCAAATGAAAACGCCCCTCGTCGAAATGGACGGCGACGAAATGACCCGTATCATCTGGCAGATGATAAAAGACGAACTGTTAACGCCCTTTGTTGACCTCAACACCGAGTATTATGACCTCGGCTTAAAGGAGCGCGACCGCACGGACGATCAAATTACCCATGACGCAGGCAACGCCATCAAAAAGTACGGCGTAGGCGTAAAATGCGCCACCATCACCCCCAACGCCCAGCGCGTGAAGGAATACGACCTGAAGGAAATGTGGAAAAGCCCCAACGGCACTATCCGTTCCATCTTGGACGGTACGGTGTTCCGCGCGCCCATCATCATCGACAGCATCAAGCCGGTGGTGAAGAACTGGGAAAAGCCCATCACCATTGCCCGTCACGCTTACGGGGATGTGTATAAGTCCATCGAATACCGCGTACCCACGGCGGGCAAAGCGGAGTTGGTGTTTACGGACAAAGAGGGCAACGAGTTGTACCGCAATACTGTGAACGATTTTGACGGCCCGGGCGTTATTCAGGGCATGCACAACAAGGATAAGTCCATCAAGTCCTTTGCGCACGCCTGCTTCCAGTTTGCCATCGCCACAAAGCAGGACCTGTGGTTCTCCACCAAGGATACCATCAGCAAGCAGTACGACCAAACCTTTAAACTGCTGTTTGAGGAGATTTTTGAAAACGAGTACAAGGCGAAGTTTGAGGAGCTGGGCATTACCTATTTCTATACCCTCATCGACGATGCGGTGGCTCGCGTGATTCGCTCCAAGGGCGGCTACATTTGGGCCTGCAAAAACTACGATGGCGATGTGATGAGCGACATGGTTTCCACTGCCTTCGGCTCTCTTGCCATGATGACTTCCGTTCTCTGCTCGCCTGATGGCAAGTTCGAGTACGAGGCGGCGCACGGCACCGTAACGCGCCACTACTACAAGTATTTACAGGGCGAGGAAACCTCCACCAACCCCATCGCCACCATCTTCGCATGGAGCGGCGCACTGAAAAAGCGCGGCGAGCTGGACGGACTTCCGGCGTTAGAAGCCTTTGGCGACAAACTGGAGCAAGCGTCCCTGCAAACCTTGAACGACGGCATCATGACGAAGGACTTGGTAGGCCTTGTGGAAGGTAAAAAGCCCGAGGCGGTAAATACCATCACCTTTATCAAGGCCATCCGGGAACGGCTGGAAAAGCTGCTGTAAGACGATTGATAGCACAAGAGCAGTTCCCTAACAGAATACTGTACGAGAAGCGCCGCCGAATGCATTCGGCGGCGCACTTTTTTGCCATAAGGAACAGAAAACCCTTTTCCTTAAAAATAAGAGGTGGTATGATGGAGCGCATAACGTGACGAATCACGAATCTGTACATGAGAACAGGAATGAAACGGTATGAAACGGGATTTCTTAAACGGCATGAAAACAGCACTCCCCATTTGCCTTGGCGTTATCCCCATCGGCATATCCTTTGGGCTGATATCGGTGCAATCGGGGTTAACGGGCTTTCAAACCACATTGATGTCCGCAATCGTTCTGGCGGGCTCGTCGCAGATCATGGCGGTGGGCATGGTGGCGCAGGGGGCTGCGTTGGTTTCCATCGTGCTTGCCACATTGTTCGTTAACCTGCGGCACATCGTGATGAGCAGCGCCGTAATGAGCCGCCTTCGCGGAACGTCTTTGCCCAAAAGGCTCATTGGCGCGTATGCCATATGCGACGAATCCTTTGCGCTGTTTACCATGTCCGGCAGCCAGAGCTTTTCGTTTTTGATAGGCATTGAGACGGCGCTTGTCAGCTCTTGGATCGCCAGCACGGTGATCGGCTGTATTGTAAACAGCTTCCTGCCGGAGATCGTGGTCAATAGTTTTGGTATTGCCATATATGCCGCGTTTTTAGGCATGCTGCTTCCCAGCGTAAAGAACAGCACGCGGTTGATACTGCTTGTTGTGATGACGGGCTTGCTCAACTGGCTGCTGCGGCTGGTGCTGGAGCCCAGTTGGGCGCTGATACTTGCCATGGTGCTGGGCGCGGCGGCGGGCGTGTTTTTTGTGGAGGACGAACCGAAGGTACAGAATTGCGAGGAGGGCGCGGCAGATGAACACTAACATCATTGTATTGATACTGCTGATGACGGTCGTAACGTATGTGCCCCGCGCAATTCCTGCAGTATTGATCGATAAAATGCGCTTTGGGCCAAAAATAGAGAAGTTTTTGCGGCTGATTCCGTATACGGCTATGGCAGCGCTGATATTCCCCGGCGTACTAACGGTGGACGCGGCGCGCCCGGAGATCGGTATCGTTGGGGCGTTGATAGCGGGTATCCTTGCATGGCGCAAGCTGCCGGTGATCGTATGCGTGCTGGCGGCGATCGCGGCGGATTTTTTACTGTATGTTCTGGTATAGGGACAGCCGTTTGCCGCAACGTGGAGTTGTAAACAGGCATGCGGTAAAAACCCTGTAAATCCGGTAAATTTCCTTTGACAAGCGTAACCCGGCGTGATACACTAACCCGGTGAGCCGCTCTGTGACGGCTTTTGAACGTGTGCGCATTGTGCACAGGCCGAGGTTCATAGGCGAGACTGGTAAGAGGAGGAAAAACAAGCGATGTATGCGATCATTCAAACGGGTGGCAAGCAGTACAAAGTGCAGGTTGGCGACGAAGTTCTGGTAGAAAAGCTGGACGCTGCCAACGGCGCTACTGTGGAGCTGAACACCTTACTCGTTTCTGACGATGCCGGCATTCGCGTTGGCAAGCCCGTTGTTGAGGGCGTTGCTGTCAAGGCGAAGGTCATTGAGCAGGTCAAGGGCGACAAGGTTGTGGTATTCAAGTATAAGCCCAAGAAGGATTCCAGCAAGAAGCAGGGCCATCGTCAGCCCTACACCAAGCTCGAGATCCTTTCCATCGGCTAAGCCGTGACTACCGTTACGCTGCTTCGGCAGCAGAACAAGCTGGTGGGCTTTACCGCAGCCGGTCACACGGAGGCGGGCGAGTACGGCAGCGACATCGTTTGCAGCGCGGTCTCCGCGTTAACGCAAACAACGGTGATGGCTCTTGAGGAGCTTTTGCACGCGAGTATGGCCCTGCAGGTGGAGGCTGGCGATATGCACTGCGTTTTGGCAGCGGATACGCCGGAAAGCACGGCAAGAGATGCAGATTTACTGCTTGCCGCCATGTCCATCGGGCTGGGTGCCATACAGAAACAATATCCGGAAAACCTCATTGTTCAAGAAAGGGAGGTGTAACACATGTTTCAGATGAATTTACAACTGTTCGCTCATAAAAAGGGAATGGGCAGCACGCGTAACGGCCGCGACAGCGAATCCAAGCGCTTAGGGCCTAAGCGTGCAGACGGTCAGTTCGTATTGGCTGGCAACATTCTGGTTCGTCAGCGCGGTACGCATTTCCATCCCGGCGTGAACGTTGGTCTTGGCAAGGACGATACGCTCTTTGCAAAGGTAGACGGCGTTGTGCGTTTTGAGAAGAAGCACGCAGGCCGCAAGCAGGTCAGCGTGTACGAGGAAGAGGTCGCTCAGTAACGCGATTCCTCATGGAAAAGCAAGAAATGGTGCAAATTTTGTTTTGCACCATTTTTTAGTGTTTGCAAATCCTTTTTAATTGATTTGAACCGATCGTTAAAACGCGAAAAAAGAAAAATAAACATCGGAAAAATAATTTTCCTGTCGAAAAAACAGAGAAAACAAAGTATGTTTCCTTAATATATATACAATACTATAAATTATTCTGTGAATTTTGGCTGTACGCAAATGAAAACCAAACAGCTCCTTTATCGATCTTGCTATTTTATTAATGGGTTTGATTAGCGCTTTTTTCTTTTATTTTTTACAAAAACTTGTCGCAAGAATGTACAAGTATGACATTGTGAACAATCCCATTGCGTTGTTTTTTTCGGGCATATATAATTTCAGTATAGAAAAACGGCGTTATTGTACGCCGCAAACCATCCCAAGCCCATGGCCGGGCTTGCAGCTAAAAAAGGAGAATCCGTATGCAAAAAGCGCCGCATATTTTGATTTGTGACGATCAAAGCATCATCCACGAAACACTGGGGGTCTATCTGGAAAGCGAGGGCTTTACCCACGCTTCTGCCTTTGACGGCAATCAGGCGCTGGAAATGGCGCAGTCGGAAAACCCCAGCCTGATTTTGCTGGACTTGATGATGCCCGAGAAATCCGGCATCGAGGTGTGCCGAGAGGTGCGAAAGGAAAGCCGGGTGCCCATCATCATGCTGACCGCCAAGGGCGAGGAGATCGACCGCATTCTGGGCTTAGAGCTTGGTGCGGACGATTACATCGTCAAGCCCTTTTCTGCGCGGGAGGTGGTGGCAAGAATCAAGGCAGTGCTTCGCCGCATGAATGCGCAAAAGGAAAAGCCGCAAAAGACCCTGCGCTACGACGGGCTGGAGATCAATTTAGCAAGCTACGAGGTCAAGGTGGACGGCACGGCGATTCCCTGTACGCCAAAAGAGGTGGAAATACTGCATCTGTTGGCCTCCCATCCGGGGCGCGTGTACGAGCGGGAGCAAATACTCTCCGTGATCTGGGGCTACGATTACTTTGGGGATACCCGGGCGGTGGATACGCAAATCAAGCGCATCCGGCAAAAGCTACCGCAGGAGGGTGTGAACTGGGGAATCAAAACCGTGTATGGGGTAGGCTATAAATTCGAGGCGGCAGAATGAAAAGGAGCGGCTTTTTAAAAAAGCTGCTGCTGTTCATCGTGGCTACCGTATTGCTCAACGCGATATTAACGTTGGGCGTGTTTACGTTTATCAGCCGCAACGTGTTTGCCAACATGAAGGCCAATGAAATGCTGCCCAAGGCCAGCTTTATCAGCAATCTGGCGGGAGAATACCAGCAGGGCGCGCTTTCTGCCACCAGCTTTGAGCGGATGCTAAACAGCGACCAAAGCCTGTGGGACGCGGCGGTGTATATTTTTGACGCATCCGGCGCGGTGCTGGCGGAACCCGTGGCGGGGTCATCGGCGGAAACAGCGGCAAGGCTTGAAACGTACCGGGCAAGCATTTTGTCCGGCGGTGCGGATACGGTGGTCACAACGGACGCTGTACTTGGCATTATCGTAGGCGTGCCGGTTTGCGGCGTGGATGCGTCCGTTACCGGCGCGGTGCTGCTCATTAAACCGCTAAACGAGGTCAATACCGCCTTGAACAGCCTGAACAAGGCACTGTGGATCAGTATTTTCATGGTGTTCCTATTAATGCTGTTACCCGCTTACTGGGGCTCCCGCAGCATCACCCAGCCGCTGTCCAGAATGTCGCTGGCGGCGCGGGCGATGGCCACGGGAGACTATTCCGTGCGGGCGGACGTACACCGGCAGGACGAGTTGGGGGAGCTTGGCGGCTCCCTAAACGATTTGGCGGACGCGCTGAAGCAAACGATAGGCGATCTTGTAACGGAAAAGAACCGCATCCAAAGCGTGCTGGACGGCTTGCATGAGGGCGTGATCGCCGTTGACCTGAACGGGGAGATCACCAGCATGAACCCGGCGTGCTATTTACTGTTGGATATCGTGCGGGCAGAGGACGCAAATACATTGACCGCGCTGCAGGAGCCGCTGGCGCTTGCAAAGCAGACCGCACTGGACGGTGAGGCGCGAAGCTGCCTGTTTATGGTGCAGGAGCGGCAGCTGGCGGCGGCGATCACCACCGTGGTGGATCAGCACACGGCGGGCATCGGCGCGATACTGATGCTGCAGGACGTGACTGAAGCCCAGCGCTTAGAGCAGACCCGGCGGGACTATGTGGCGAACGTGAGCCACGAGCTTAGAACGCCCATCGCCTCCATCCGAAGCCTTGCGGACGCGTTAAACGACGGCATGGTGAAAAAAGAGGAGGATAAGTGTCGGTATTACGGCTACATCCTGCGGGAAAGCATGCGCTTGGGGCGGTTGATCGACGATCTGTTGGAGCTGTCCCGGCTGCAAAGCGGCGGCGTGGCGTTGACGGAACGCCCGGTGGAGCTAGAACCGCTCTTGCGCGACCTTGCGGAGCGCTTTACGGTAACGGCGGGAGACAGCGGCTTGACTTTCTCACTGGAACTGCCGGAGGAGGCTCCTTCCATGCGGGCGCTTGCCAACGAGGACAGGGTGGAGCAGGTGTGTATCGCGCTGTTGGACAACGCGGTAAAATATGCGGCGGACGGCGGAACGGTTACGCTATCGCTTAGGAAGATCGATGCGGGTTACGAAATATCCGTATGCAATACGGGGCATATCAATGAGGCGGACCTGCCGCATTTATTTGAGCGCTTTTACAAGGCGGATAAGGCGCATACAGGTTCCGGCACAGGCTTAGGCCTTGCCATTGCCCGGGAGATCATTCACCTGATGGGGCAAAGGATCTGGGCGGAAAACAGGAACGGTCAGGTGGCGTTTTGCTTTACGCTGGCGGAGGCGGCGCAAAAGAGCAGGTAACTACATATATCGCATTCGTTGTTCTACAAATTCCATGCTGTGCGTATGTTATACTGTGCCCCAATCGGGAGGGCTACGGTATGCGCGTTAGCATGGAATTGTTTTTATTGGACAATGCGCTGATGAATCTGTTAACGCTGGGCGTGGCGGCAGCCCTTTCGGGGCTTCGCCCCAAGCGTTGGACGGCGCAGCTGCTTGCGGCCTTGGGCGCGGTATACGCGCTTTTCGCATTGAGTGCCGCGCCGTTTTTGTTGCAGCCGGTTTGCAAGCTGCTGTTTGGGTTTGTGCTGGCGTTGGGGCTTTCCTTTGCGGGCTGGCGCGATTATATGCGAGGGCTCCTGTCCGTGCTGGTGGCGGCCATGCTGTTAGGCGGGTTGCTGCTGCTTGCAACGCTGCTTTTAGGGGGCGGCATACAGGGCGGGGTGCTGATAGGTACCGTGCCCATACGCGCGGCACTTGCGGGCGGCGTGATCGCCCTGCTGCTGCCGCGGTTGCTCCGGGGAACAAAAAAAGGAGCTGCTGCGGCTGGGGATACGGTCACGCTGGTTGTGCAGGGAGAAAGAACCCTGCGCTGCCGGGCGCTGATAGACAGCGGCAATCTGGTAACGGACATCGCAACCGGCCTTCCAGTAGTGTTGATGACGGACTGCCCCTGTACGGGAAAGGGCACTTATGTGCCCTACGAAACGGCGGAGGGCTTGGGGGTACTTACAGCCTATCGCCCCAAGCGGGCGGAAATGGAAGGTAACGGCGGGCGAAGGCGAATCAACGTGCTGGTGGCGCAGTCGCCCCGGCCTATCCGCGGTGCGGATGCGCTGATAGGTATCGCCGCGCTGCCGGTACGGGAAGAAAATGCCGGGCTCCATTTCAATAGAAGGAATGCGAGCAGGTATCAACAAGGAAGGGAACGCAATGGGGAAACGCAGGATCGTGGAGTGGCTGATACGCCTTTGTCAACGCTTGGGGCTCCAAACGCCGCTGTACTATGTGCATACCGGCGAGAGCCTTCCCGTGCCGCTGCGGCGGGAGGAGGAGGCGCTTTGGATCAGTCGCCTGAAGGAGGGCGGGGAGGAAGCGAAAACGGTTTTGATCGAGCATAACCTGCGGCTGGTGGTGTATATTGCCCGCAAGTTCGAGAATACCGGCGTATCCGTGGAGGACTTGATTTCTATTGGCACCATCGGGCTCATCAAGGCCGTGAACACCTTTGACCCGGAAAAGAATATCAAGCTGGCTACCTATGCGTCCCGCTGTATTGAAAACGAAATATTGATGCACCTAAGAAGAAGCTGCAAGCTGAAGCTAGAGGTGTCTTTGGACGAACCCCTGAATATCGACTGGGACGGCAACGAGTTATTGCTCTCGGACATTCTTGGCACGGAGGGTGACGTGATAGGCCGGGGGTTGGAGGAGGAGGTAGACCGCGCGCTTTTACGCAGCGCCTTGGAAAAACTGTCGCCCCGGGAAAAGCAGATCGTGCAGCTGCGCTTTGGCATCGACCGGGAGGACGCCTGCACGCAAAAGGAAGTGGCGGATTATCTGGGCATCTCCCAAAGCTACATCTCCCGGCTGGAAAAGCGCATCATCAAGCGCCTGTACCGGGAGATGGTAAGGATGCAGTAACGCTAAACGTATTTTTGCATATGCTTGAGCGCTGTTTTTTCCAATCGGGATACCTGCGCTTGGGAAATGCCTATTTCCTGCGAAACCTCCATCTGTGTTTTGCCCTCAAAAAAGCGCAGGCGCAGAATGCGCCGCTCCCGCTCCGTCAGCTTTTTCATACCGCAGGAAAGCGCAATGCTGTCCAGCCAAAATGCGTCGCTCACCTTGGAATCGCTTACCTGATCCATCACATAGATCGCGTCGCCATCGTCGTGATAAATGGGTTCGTGCAGGGAGATGGGCTCCTGAATAGCATCCAGCGCGAATACTACGTCTTCCTCGGGCGTTTCTAGATATTTCGCGATCTCGGTTATAGTAGGCTCCCGGTTAAGAGAGTCCATCAGGGCGCTTCTGGCCTGCAATGCTTTATAGGCCGTATCCCGGATGGAGCGACTCACGCGAATGTGGTTGCTGTCTCGCAGATGCCGCCGCACCTCACCTATGATCATGGGCACGGCATAGGTGGAAAAACGCACCTCATGCTTGAGGTCAAAATTATCCAACGCCTTGATAAGGCCGATGCAGCCCACCTGAAACAGGTCGTCCATCTGCTCCCCGCGCCCACAGAAGCGCTGGATCACGGAAAGCACCAGCCGGAGGTTTCCACGGATGCAGGTCTGCCGCGCTGCCTCGTCGCCTTCCTTCACGCGAAGCAAAAGCTTACGCATCTCCGATGCAGACAATACGGGCAGTTTTGCTGTATCCACCCCGGTAATTTCCACTTTGTTCAAGGCCATTTTTCCCTGTTCCCCCTTGCAATGCTCAGTGGGTTTATGATTGCCGAAGCAGGGCTTTTTATGCCGAAATCTGCATAAGGTAAAGGAAAAGCAGGGCAACAATTTCAGGGGAGGAATGCAAATGCTGGGAACTGCTGTCAAGCGCAAAAAAAAGCGGCAAAAGTCCATGAACCGCGTGCAGCGCTGGAAGCGAAAGCTGCTGATGGAAATAGACATGCCGGAGGAAACGGAAGGGCATATCCCCAAGTGCACGCTGGTGGGAACGGATCGCCTGCTGGTGGAAAACCACGCGGGGGTATTGTGCTTGGAGCCGGATTGCCTGCGGTTTGCAACGGGGCTTGGCGCGATACGCGTAACGGGAGACGCATTGGAGCTTTCCAAGCTTTCGGAGGAAAACGCGCTGGTAACGGGGCGCGTAACAGCCGTTTGCTATGAGGATATGTAGGCATGTGGCAAAAGAGCGGCGGATATGTTATGATACAGGTGACCGGGGCATATCCGGAGCGCTTGGTGAACCGGGCGCTGGAGCTGCATGTGCCCCTGTCCAACGTAAAAAGAGTAAGCCGTCGTTGTATGACGATGGAGCTGTCCGTAAACAATCTGCTGGGGTTAAGGCCGGTGTTTCGGGCTTGCCGCTGCCGGATGCATATTGTAGAGCGGCACGGCGCTCCGTTTTTGTTTGCAAGGCTCCGGCGGCGAAAAACACTGGCCGCAGGTATAATACTAAGCTTTGGGCTGCTGTTGTACGGCTCGCTGCATATTTACCATATCAGCGTTTCGGGCAACTCCAATGTACCGGAAACGCTGGTGCTACGGGCGGCGGCGGAAAGCGGTGCCAAAATAGGCGTACCAAGAGCCGCCATCCGTCCCTTGGAGTTGGGTGCGGCGATTCGCCGGTACGACGACAGAATCGCGTGGGCGGGCGCTACCGTTCACGGCGTTGCGCTCCATCTGCAGATCATGGAGGCGGAGGCGATCCCTTCCCGGGAGAACGAGAACGCGCCGGTGGACGTGATTGCCGGGCGGGACGCAGTCATTACAAAGATCACCGCCAGCCGGGGGAAAACGGCGGTTCAGGAAGGCGACGCGGTACACGCCGGGGATGTGCTTATTATGGGAGACATCACCCGCGAGGGTGCGGAGGAAAGCCTGCTGGTGCATGCCGCGGGAACCGTGCGGGGCAGGTGGACGCATGTGGCTTACGCCACCGTTGCCGGGGAAGGCGCTTTGGCCGATCTTAGCTCCGAGGCGCTGTTTCAGGCGGAGATCAAGGCGCTGTATGCCATTCCCCAAACGGCGCGCATCGTGGAAAAGCAAAGCGAGCTGCAACTGCTGCCGGACGGGGCGGTGCAGGGTGCGGTAACGCTGGTGGTGGAGGACGATATCGGGCGTGAGGCGCAAGCCGCCGTCCGCGGAATAATCCAACAAGAAGAATGAAAGGAACAACAGCCTTGGAGGACACTTTACAGCAGACCGGGGAGGCGTGGCCTCAGCAGGAGGCGTGGCCTCAACAGGAAAAGTTGCCCGTACAAGAGACGGAGCCCTTGGCGCAGGAACGAACGGAAGCGTTGCTTGCCGTTTCGTCCATGGATGAAATGATTCGCCTGTTTGGCGTGTTTGACGAAAACTTGGAGATCTTGCAGGAGGAAACCGGCGCACACATCTGTGCGGCGGCGGACAGCATCAAGGTCACGGGGGATAGGCCTTGCGTAGAGCTGGCCTCCACCGTTTTGGACAAGCTGCTGCGTATGCTGCAAAAGGGCGAGCAGATCAATCGCAGCCGCATTCGCTACGCGGTGGATCTGGCAAAGGAGGGCAACGCGGACATGATCGAGCAGATCATGGGAGACGTGGTTGCCATCACCAACAAGGGCAGGCAGATCAAGTGCAAAACCCTCGGGCAAAAGCGGTATGTGCAGGCGTTAAAGCAATATGAGCTGGTGTTTGGGGTAGGCCCAGCAGGCACGGGCAAAACCTATTTGGCTGTTGCCATGGCGGTGCTGGCCTTTAAAAACAAAGAGGTGGATCGCATCATCCTCACCCGCCCGGCTGTGGAAGCCGGGGAGAAGCTGGGCTTTTTGCCGGGCGACCTGCAAAACAAGGTAGACCCGTACCTGCGCCCCCTTTACGACGCGCTGAACGACTTTTTAGGCGGGGAAACCTACCGCAGCCTGACCGAGCGCGGCGCCATTGAGGTGGCACCGTTGGCATATATGCGCGGACGCACGCTAAACGATGCTTACATTATTTTAGACGAGGCACAAAACTGCACCATCGAGCAGATGAAGATGTTTTTAACGCGCTTTGGCGAGGGCTCCCGGGTGGTGGTCACGGGGGATATCACGCAGATAGACCTGCCGCCGGAGCGAAAAAGCGGCTTGGTGCACGCCCTTCGGGTGTTGGAGGACGTGGAGGGGATCAAGCAGGTATATTTAACGCATAAGGACGTGGTACGGCACGACTTGGTGCAGCGCATCATCCGCGCCTACGATAAGAATGCGCCGAGGGGAGACGGGCGCGAACGCTAGAACAGCAGTTGGGGAGAACCACGAACGGAGGAACTTGCCGGTGACATCCAAAAAACAAGAAGGACGCGGAAAAGCACTTTTGGTGCTTACGCTTACCGTTGCCTTGCTGTACGCGGTCTGCTGCGTGCTTGCCATATCGCATATCGCTGCCAATACGCCGGACACAACGCCCTTGCAAAAGCTTGGAGCGGCGCTGTATGTGCTGCTTATAACGGCAGGGCTGTTTAGCTATCTTTTGCTGTTTGCGCGGGAAATGTGCTGGAACCCCAAGAGCATGCTGCTGTTTGGCATCGTAACGATGCTGGCGGTGCTGTTAACGCCCGTGTATGCCATGCTGTACGCAAGAATCACGCCGATACTCATTGCGGTGCTGCTAACGGCGCTATTGGTAGACCGGCGGGCGGCGTTGGCAAACGCGGTGTTTTTATCCTTTTACTCTGCCATGATACTTGGCGGCGGGGATGCGCTGTTTTCTGCGCAAAGGCTCACTTTTGCCGTTTCCTCGCTGGCGGGGGGCGCTGCGGCGGTGCTGGCGCTGTATCAGGGGCATAAACGCAGCGCAGCCATGACGGCAGGCTTTATCGGCGGGCTTTTTATGGCGCTGTCCACGGCGGCGGCGTACATGCTGCAAAAGCAAAGCGTTTCCCAAACGCTGATCGACTGCGGCTGGGCGGTAGGCTCCGGGGTGATTAGCGCCATCATCGTGGTGGGTACGCTGTCCTTCTGGGAGAACATGTTCGATATTGCCACAACTGCACGCCTGAACGAGCTTTCTAACGCCAACCATCCGCTGCTGCGGCAGCTGATGAAGGACGCGCCGGGCACCTACCATCACTCCATGATGACGGGCGCGCTTGCCGAGGGCGCTGCGGAGGATGTGGGTGCAGACCCGCTGTTGTGCCGGGTAGGCGCGTACTATCACGATGTAGGCAAGCTTAGGCGACCGTCGTATTTTAAGGAAAACCAAAAGCCCGGAGAGAATATTCACGACACACTGCCGCCCTTGGAAAGCGCGGGGTATATCATTGCGCACCAGAAGGACAGCGTGGCGCTGTTAACAAAATACAAGCTGCCTGCGGCTATCCGCACCATTGCATACGAGCACCACGGCAATTCCATGGCGGCGTATTTTTACCGCAAGGCGGTACAGCTGGCGGGCGATAAGCCCGTTTCGCAAAAGCCCTATCGCTATCCCGGCGCGCGGCCTTCCACCAAGGAAAGTGCCATCGTGCTGTTATCGGATAGCTGCGAGGCGGCGGTGCGTTCCTTGCAGGAGCCTACCACCGAGGATATCCGGGAGATGGTGCACAAGATCGTGCGGGGCAAGATGGACGACGGGCAGCTATCTGCCGCGCCGCTGACCCTTTCGCAGATCAGCCAAATAGAAGAGAGCTTTGTAAGAACGCTTTGCGGCATTAACCATGAGCGCATTGAGTACCCGGAGGCCCGGGAGGAGGCCGTGCGTCCATGATCGAGTTCGCTTACGAAACCGACGCGCTGCCCCCCGAAACCGAGGCTGCCATGCGAACGGTCTCCGAGGCGGCGCTTCATAGCGAAGGCTGCCAAGGAGACATCACCCTGCTTGTGACCGGCGAGGCGGGGATACAGGCCTTGAACCGGGATTTTCGCCATGTGGACAAGGTAACGGACGTGTTAACGTTTCCCGCAGCGGAGGGAGAAGCCCTTTCTGCGCCGCCGGACGGGTATTTGGGAGATATTGCCATCTGCTATCCGAGGGCTGTGGAGCAGGCGGAAGCCTACGGACACTCGCTGACGCGGGAGCTGTGCTTTTTAACGGTGCACGGCACGCTGCACATATTGGGTTATGACCATATGTGCCCGGAGGATGAGCAGGTGATGCTCAAGAAACAAAAAGAAATATTAGAAGGGGTAGGTGTAACAAGATAATGCGTACCATACACGATTTGGAGATCAAAAACATGCTGCGTATGGCAAACGACGCCATGGCAAGAGCCTACTGCCCGTATTCCGGTTATTCGGTAGGGGCGTGCCTGAAGGGCAGCACGGGGGCGTATTATTTGGGCTGCAACATCGAGAACGCTGCGTATTCGCCTACCATCTGCGCGGAGCGAACGGCGCTTTGCAAGGCGGTCAGCGAAATGGAGCGGCATTTTGACGCGCTGGCGATCGTGTCAAACGGGGAAACCTGTTCTCCCTGCGGCGTATGCAGGCAGATGCTGGCGGAATTCTGCGATGCGGAAATGCCCATTATCTGCGCCAACAAAACCGGCAAATACAAGGTGTTTTCCTTAGGCGAGCTGCTGCCGGAGGCCTTTACGCCCAAGGATTTGGAGTAATATGGAGCAGACGTACAAAAGCGGCTTTGTATCCATCATCGGCTGTCCCAACGTGGGAAAATCCACGCTGCTAAACAAGCTGGTGGGGCAAAAGATCGCCATCGTGTCCAACCGTCCGCAAACCACCCGCAATAAAATTACGGGCGTGTTGACGCGCCCGGGCTATCAAATCGTATTTTTAGATACGCCGGGGGTAGCGCAACCCAAAAACCGGCTGGGAGACTATATGCTTTCCGTCAGCACCGAGGCGCTTCGGGAGGTGGAGGCGGTTCTTCTTATGATCGACCCCATCAACGGTCTTCGGGAACGGGACAGCGCGCTTATTGACCGGGTAAAGCAGGCAAAAGCGCCGATCATCGGCGTGATCAACAAACGGGATATCGCCTCCATGGAGCAGATGGAGGCTGCAAAGGACTTTTTATTTCAGGCGGGCATTTGTAAAGAAACACTGTCCGTTTCCGCCGAAACGGGAGACGGGCTTCCCGCGCTGGAGCAAGCGCTTTGCCGGTACCTGATTCCGGGGCCGCAATACTTTCCGGAGGACATGGTCACCGACCAGCCGGAACGGATCATCATGGGAGAGCTGATTCGGGAAAAGACCCTGCGGCTGCTAAGAGAAGAAATTCCTCACGGCGTTGGCGTATTTGTGGACAAGGTAGAGCGCCGGGAGGACGGCCTGTACGATGTTTGGGCTACCATATTCTGCGAGCGGGATGGGCATAAGGGCATTATCATAGGCCGCGGCGGAGCAATGCTAAAAAGAATCGGCGAGGCTGCCCGGCACGATATCGAATGGATGCTAGGCGAACGCGTGAATTTGCAGCTTTGGGTCAAGGTGAAGGAGGACTGGCGCAATAGCGCCGGGATGCTGCGGGAGTTGGGATACGAATAACAGAACTGCCGTCAATTCCCTTGCGGGCTTTTTTACAACGGTGGCAACATAATAGCATCCCGATTAGGAGGCGATTATGGAGCATCGAGCGGAAGAAGCATGGCGGCGATTTTGCACAACGGGCAAGATCGGCGCGTATCTGACGTACAGGGCCATTTCTGAGAAACAGAAGCATTAGCTAGGAGCAAAGCATGGCCAATTCCATCGTAACGGGCATCGTGATGCGGTGTACCAACTACAAAGAGAGCGACAGGATACTGTCGCTCTTTACCGAGCAGGAAGGGCGTGTGGACGTGAAGGCGCGGGGCTGCAGACGGCCTAAAAGCCCGCTGTTAGCCTGTGCGCAGCCCTTTGTGTACGGAGAATTCACGCTGTTTTCTGGCAAGGGTAAGTTTACGCTGGATTCCTGCGACGTAAAGGAAAGCTTTTACCCCATTCGGGAGGACGTGCCCCGCTTTACGGCAGCCTCTGCCATGCTGGCGCTGGCGGCGGATTCCGTGCAGCCGGGGGAGCCAAACGAACGGCTGTTTTCTCTTTTATACCACGCGCTGTCGCTGTTGTGCTACGGGGACGTGGACGCTATTGACCTGTTTTTATGCTATCTGTTGCGCTATTTTGACGTAACGGGCTATTGCCCGTCCATCACACGTTGCGCCAGATGTGGGCGCGACCTTCGGGAGCAGGGTGGAAAGCTGTATTTCTCTGCGGCGCAGGGCGGTGCGGTCTGCGGCACGTGCGCGTCCGGCGCAAAGCCGGCCTCTGCCTTGGCGCTGGAGGCCATGCGGCGGATGTTGCTGTTGAGCGACCGGGATATGGAAAAGGTAAAATTGAACAAATCCTTGCAGCAGGAGCTTCTCACACTTCTAGATTCTTACGCATCCTTTGTGCTGGAGCGTGATTTTATGCCGCTGGAATCCTTAAAAAAACTAATGGCATAGGCATCCGTCGTAAAATGCAGGATTTCTTGCGTTAACTTTTGAACAATGCTTGTAACGTGTGCGTAATTAGGGTATAATCCCACTGGGCGAATAGCACCGTCTTTTTTATGTGGAAAGGCTAACAACTGGGTATCACGGCATGGGCCGATCATATTTTGACGAGATTTGAAGGAGGACTGTACTACATGGCACACAAGTATGTGTATCTGTTCAACGAGGGGAACGCTTCCATGCGCAACCTATTGGGCGGCAAAGGCGCGAACCTGGCGGAAATGACCGGGCTGGGGCTTCCCGTACCTTTTGGGTTCACGGTAACAACGGAGGCTTGCACCCGTTATTATGAGGATGGACGCACCATTGCACAGGAAATCGTAGACGAAATTTACGTTGCGCTGGCAAAAACCGAGAAGATCGCCGGGAAAAAGTTTGGGGATGAAAAGAATCCCTTCCTCGTATCCGTACGAAGCGGCGCGCGCGCTTCTATGCCCGGCATGATGGATACGATATTGAACCTGGGCTTAAACGACCAAACGGTACAGGGCCTTGCAAAGCTCACCAACAACGAGCGTTTTGCTTACGACAGCTATCGCCGGTTTATCCAGATGTTCTCCGACGTGGTCATGGAGATCGACAAAGCGAAGTTCGATCAAATTCTTGACGGCGTGAAAAAGGATAACGGCTGCAAGCTGGACACCGACCTTACCACCGAGCATCTGCAGGAGGTCGTGAAGCAGTATAAGGTGCTGTATCGCAACGAAAAAGGCCATGTGTTCCCGCAAGACCCCAAGGAGCAGTTGATGGAGGCCATCCAGGCGGTGTTCCGCAGCTGGGAAAACCCCCGCGCCATCGTATACCGCCGCATGAACGATATCCCCGCCGACTGGGGCACCGCAGTTAACGTACAGTCCATGGTGTTTGGCAACATGGGTATCGACAGCGGCACCGGCGTTGCATTTACGCGTAATCCCTCCACCGGCGAGCCCAAGCTCTACGGTGAGTTTTTGATGAACGCACAGGGCGAGGACGTTGTTGCGGGTATCCGCACGCCGTCTCCCATCGATGAATTAAAAAAGACCCAACCCGAGGTTTACAAGGAATTCATTAAGTACGCCTCCACGCTGGAAAAGCATTACCGCGACATGCAGGACATGGAGTTCACCATCGAGCGCGGCAAGCTGTTTATGCTGCAAACCCGTAACGGCAAGCGCACCGCTGCCGCCGCCTTGCAGATCGCGGTGGACTTGGTTCACGAAGGCATGATCACCAAGGACGAGGCGCTGTTAAAGATCGACCCGCGTTCCTTGGATTCTCTCTTGCATCCCACCTTTGAGCCCAAGGCATTAAAGGGCGCAAAGGCTATTACCCACGGTCTTCCCGCATCCCCCGGCGCTGCCTGCGGACAGATATACTTCAACGCTGCGGATGCCATCGAGGCGCACAAGCGCGGCGAAAAGGTCATCCTCGTTCGTATGGAGACCTCTCCGGAGGACATCGAGGGCATGTACGCTTCCGAGGGCATTTTGACCGCACGCGGCGGCATGACCTCTCACGCTGCCGTGGTTGCCCGCGGCATGGGCACCTGCTGTGTAGCGGGCTGCGGCGAGATCATGATTTTAGAAAAGAGCCACAGCTTTTCCACCCAGGACGGTACTGTATTCAACGAGGGCGACTGGATCTCTCTGGACGGCTCCACCGGTTCCGTTTACGGCGAGGCGCTGCCCACCGTGGAAGCGCAGGTTTCCGGCAACTTTGCCACCATCATGAAGTGGGCGGACGCCGTTCGCACCATGAAGGTACGCACCAACGCGGATACGCCGCGCGATGCGGCGCAGGCCGTGAAGTTTGGCGCACAGGGCATTGGTCTTTGCCGTACCGAGCACATGTTCTTTGATGAAGACCGCATCCCCGCCGTGCGTGAGATGATCGTTTCCAAGGACGAGCCCTCCCGCCGCCGTGCGCTCAATAAGCTCTTGCCCATGCAGCGCTCCGACTTCAAGGGTATCTTTAAGGCGATGGGCGAGTACCCTGTTACCATCCGCTTCTTAGACCCACCCCTGCACGAGTTCCTGCCTCATGAGGATTCCGAGATCAAGACGCTGGCAAAGGAAATGGGCATCTCCTTTGAGGAGCTGAAGCTGACGGTTGCGAACCTGAAGGAATTCAACCCCATGCTGGGTCACCGCGGCTGCCGCTTGGCGGTCACCTACCCCGAGATCGCCGAAATGCAGACCCGTGCAGTCATCGAGGCGGCCATTGAGGTGCGTCAGGAAACCGGCATTGCCATTACCCCCGAGATTATGATTCCCTTGGTTGGCGAGCCCAAGGAGCTGGAGTATGTAAAGCGCGTGGTGGACAAGACCGCCCGCGAGGTCATGAACGAGCGCAACATCACCATCGCGTACCTCGTTGGTACCATGATCGAGGTGCCCCGTGCGGCGCTGGTGGCGGATCGTTTGGCAAAGAGCGCGGAGTTCTTCTCCTTCGGCACCAACGACCTGTCCCAGATGACCTTCGGCTTCTCCCGCGACGATGCCGGCAAGTTCTTGGACGATTACTATAAAAAGAAGATCTTCGAGGCCGACCCGTTTGCCCGCGTAGACCAAGAGGGCGTAGGCCGGTTGATGCAGTTTGGCTGTGAGCTTGGCCGCAAGACCCGCCCCAACATCAAGCTGGGCATCTGCGGCGAGCATGGCGGCGATCCTTCCTCCATCGAGTTCTGCCAGAAGCTGGGCTTAACCTACGTTTCTTGCTCCCCCTTCCGCGTACCCATCGCAAGGTTGGCGGCTGCGCAGGCTAGGATCAATCAGCTCAACGAGGAAAACAAATAACTTCGTTTCATGCAAAAAGGTGACCGCAAGGTCACCTTTTTCATTGCAAATGGGGCGCTGCCCCAACCCCGATTCCAATGGGGCGCTGCCCCCAACCCCGATTCTAATGGGGCGCTGCCCCAAACCCCGCTGGGGACGCGTCCCCAGACCCCATTTACCGCCGGAAATATCCGGCGGAGGGAGATGTAAACGAATTACGTGAAACGGTCTTAATCGTTCAAATGAGTAAGACGGAGGGGGGATGTTAGTCCTTACAGTAGTCCACGATGGGCAAAATCGCATCCTTGGAAGAATGGTCATAGGAGTGGCAGATCATTTGGTAAGCGTCGCTGTTCTCGCCCTCCTGCTTTTTCATATAAGCGCGCATGCCCGCCATCATCAGCTTATCGACTGCGCCCATTTTCTCGTAAGCCAAGCCGGCGGGCAGGTAAAACGTATGAACCTTTTCCCATTCCTCGTCGGAGAAATTCTGGCGAAGGGCTTTCGGTACGTCGGGAGATTCCACAGGGGACGCGCCGGTGGTAAATACGCAGACCTTTTTCCCGGAAAGGGAGGGAAGCTGCTCTTTAAGCCATTTGATTCCCCTAATCGTTCCCGCGTGAAACCCTGCGCCGTACAACACGGTGTCATACTGGGCAAGCGAAAGCGTTTTACGCTTTGCATAGGGTATGGCTTCGCAGGAAAGTGCCTCTGCGATCCACTCTGCGTAGCGCTTGGTGAAGCCGGTTTTGCTGTGGTAAACGATAACGGTTTTGTTCATGATGATGTTCCTCCAAATTATTTCATAGCCTGTTGTAAAAAGGCCTGATACGCTTGTTCTAACTGTTCGGTGATCTCGCTGGCGGGAATGCCCGGTTCGGCAGTGGCGATGATGGTGCATATGCCTATGGTGTACACCAGCATGTTCAGGTGAAGGGCTTTTGCCTGCGCCGCAGTAACATGCAGCGTTTCTGCGATCATTTCGTCGATATGGGGATTGCCGCCCGTATAGAGCAGGTCGTCAACAGATGCAACATGCCTTTTGGTTTGCAGCGCAAACAGCCGAAACAGCTCCGGCTCCTCTGCTGCAAGCTGTACATACGCATAGCCAACGCTTCGAAACATATCGTTTACATCCGTATGGGCAAACACATACGCCTGCACCGTGGCTGCCGCTTTTTGCAGAACCTCGTGGCGGAGGTTTTCCATGCTGCTGCAATAGCTGTAGATCGGCTGTACGGAGCAGCCCAGCTTTTCTGCGATGCTTTTTACCAGCACCTGCTCCATGCCGCCCTCCCTTGCCAGCTCGAACGCGGCGTTAATTACCATGTCCTTGGTGATCTTCTGCTTTGGCATAGCAGCCTCCAATCAAATAAACAATTTATATAAAAAGTTTATATAAACGGATTATACAACAAAGATGCAGAATGTCAATGCTTGTTTTCATGTATGAGATACACGTTGGACGGTACGTTTCAAAAAGCGTTTGATTTATGAGAAGCGCTGATAGCGGGTGATGTTAGCTGAATGCGTAAGCCGATGGGAAAGCAATCAAAAAGCACCAGATTTTCCGGCGCTTTTTACTATTATACTTGTTTGCAGTTATAGCGCTTGCCTTAGGAACCGCAGGAATGCCTCTCGCCCGGAATCGGTGCGCGCATACACCCCCGCGTGCTCCAATACCTTGCAGAAGGTTTGACCGATTTCTTGCTGTAAGATAGCTTCTGTGTTCTCTTCCGAAAACACAGAATATCGTTCTCTAAATCCATCTGCCCAGTCAGCATGTTTGGCGATTCGCTCATCCGCCCGCATGTCCGCGCCGCTGATAAGCGCCTGCTTCACCAATTCCATTTCCGTCTTGAGGCGGGCGGGAAGCACCGCCAAGCCCATGACCTCGATGAGGCCGATATTCTCTTTTTTGATATTATGCAGCTCCCGGTGGGGGTGGTACAGCCCATCCGGATGCTCCGGTGTTGTGAGGTTGTTTCTTAAGACCAGATCCAACTCGTACACGCCGTTGCGCATGCGGGCGATGGGGGTAATGGTGTTGTGGGGCACGCCGTCTGTTTCGGCGTAGATGCAGGCGCTTTCGTCTGTATAGCCCCGCCATGCGGCAAGGATCTTTCCGGCAAGCGCGCAAAGACGGCCGGTATCCGTGCCGGAAATGCGAAGTACGGACATAGGCCATTTTACAATGCCCGCCTGTACATCCTCAAAGCCGGGGAAGGTAAAGGGCAGCTCCACGGGCGCTTTTGCCATGGGGAATTCGTGCGCACCTCCCTGAAAATGCTCATGCGAGAGGATGCTGCCGCCCACAATGGGAAGGTCGGCATTGGAGCCGACGCAGTAATGGGGGAACTGCCGTACGAAATCGAACAGCTTAGAAAACACGCGGTCATCAATGACCATGGGAATATGCTTTTGATTGAGGACGATGCAATGCTCGTTGTAATACACATAGGGAGAATACTGAAAGCCCCATGCTTCCCCAGCGATGGTAAGGGGGATGATGCGAAGGGTTTGCCGCGCGGGATGCGTGCTGTGCCCTGCATAGCCCTCGTTTTCCGGGCAGAGCAGGCAGGCGGGGTAGCCGCTTTTTTGTGCGTTGCGTGCGGCGGCAATGTCTTTGGGGTCTTTTTCCGGCTTAGAAAGGTTGATGGTGATCTCCAGCGTGCCGTACGCCGTGTCCGCAGGCCATTTCACGTCCTTTTGGATGCGGTAGCGGCGGATGTAATCGCAGTCTTGAGAAAGCGTATAGAAATAATCCGTGGCGGCTTTCGGGTGGTTTTGATACAGCGCCCAAAAGCGTTCCTGCACGGCGGAGGGGCGCGGTGTGATGCATCCCATCAGGCGGGTATCGAAGCAATCGCGGGAGGCTGCGGTATCCGGAATAACGTTCTGTTTAACCGCATAGTCGATGAGCGCTTTTAAAATATCCTGTAACGAATCCCAAGGCATAGGCGCGGCGTCCTCGGGAAGATCGCTTACATGCAGCGTGTCCAACAGGCTGTTAACGGCATAGCGGCGATCTGCCTTTTGAAGCAGCCCGCAGCCCTCGCCGTAGTCCGCCAGCGCCAGCACAGCGCCATAGGGCATGTTAGCTTTCATATCCATTGGGATGCTCCTTGTGCCACCGCCAAGCGGTTTCGATGATGGTTTCCACGTTGGTAAACCGCGGCTGCCAGCCAAGAACGGTTCTGGCTTTTTCGCTGGAGGCCACCAATTGTGCGGGGTCTCCTGCCCGGCGGGGGGCCAATAGCTGTTTGATGGGAGTACCCACTACGCGCTCTGCAGCATCTATGATCTCTTTTACCGAGAAGCCTATGCCGTTGCCTAAGTTGAAAATATTGCTGTCGTTACCTGCCAGCAGGTATTTTGCCGCAAGGATATGGGCGCTTGCCAAGTCGCTTACGTGGATGTAATCCCTCAGGCATGTACCGTCCGGCGTGGGATAATCCGTGCCACAAATGTTGATAGACTCACGCTGCCCGTTTGGCACTTGCAAAACCAAGGGGATGAGGTGTGTTTCGGGAGAATGGGCTTCGCCGATGCAGCCGCTTTCATGCGCGCCGCAGGCGTTGAAATACCGCAGCGACACATAGCGGAGATTGTGGGCCTTCGATGTCCAGTAGAACATCTTTTCCATGGCCAGCTTGGTTTCCCCGTAGGGATTGGTGGGAAGCGTGCGGTCACTTTCCAGTATGGGAATGCGCTCCGGCTCTCCGTAGGTGGCGGCTGTGGAGGAAAACACGATGTTTTCGATGCCATGCGCCACCATGGAGGATAACAGAACGCGGGTGCCGGTTACGTTGTTGTCATAATACTTTAACGGGTTTTGCATGCTCTCAGGTACTAAGGAATTGGCGGCAAAATGAATCACCGCGTCCACCGGCTCCCGGTTAAACAGGTCGTCTACAAAGGCGCGGTTGCGGATATCTCCCTCGTAAAACCGTGCCGCGGGATGTACCGCTTCTTTATGGCCGGTTTCTAAATTGTCCGCTACCACCACTTCCGCGCCCGCTTCCGCCAGCGCGTATACTGTATGCGAACCGATGTAGCCCGCGCCGCCCAGTACCAATACCTTCATATACGCTGCCTCCCAATGTTATTTGCTATATAAAAGTGTGCCATAATCTGCTTCGGAAAAAAAGAGATTTTTATACTGTATTCCATACAAAATTAACCGTAAAACGGGATACGATATCGGCAGTGCGGCGTTTATGCCTCGCCGCAGCCGCGAAGGATGCCTTCTGCGGCTTCTTTTACATACTCGCCCAAAGGCTTTGGAACAACGCCGGCAACCTCAACGGAGCAGTTGGAAACGGGAACGAGAACCTTTCTTGCGGCGCTTTCGCCTATTGCGGCTGCCATGGCGGGGGTGATCTCCCCCAGCATGGCGTTGGCGGAAAGGATGCCGATGGGCCCTGCGATCACCGCTGCTCTTGCTGCGTTATACACCACCGGATTTTCGCCCGTTGCGCCCTTTTTTGCGCCTGCCTTTAACATGGCGGCGGTGGCGATGCTGTTGCTGCCTACCGCAACCAATTCCTCCGGCGCCGCACCCAAGGAAAGCAGCTGTTCGATCAGCATGCAGCCGATGCGCCCGCCTTGTCCGTCAACGATGAGAATCATAGTATCCCTCCCGTTATTTTGCGTTTCTTAAATTATTGCAGATAAATGTCGAATAAGCAAATAATGTGTATTAGAATCAGAAAGTTTACAAATTTATGCAAAAGCAAGATTGCAAGATATTGGAAACTATGGCAGAATAAACACAATATATACAGTTTTGCATATGAAAAAATACAGACAATTCGCTTTTTTCGTTGTATACTGTATGCGTGGTATTATGCAGACGGGTTTACCGCTGCAGCAATAACATAACCGATGTGCGGGAAAAATCGCATACCGGGTGAATGCGTGCCGTTTGGGGGAACGGGCTTTTTTGGGGCTGGCATAAAACCAAAAAACCGCAGGAGAACGGAATAGAAATGATTTTTGTACCTCGTAACCGACTGCGCTGTGGCATGAAGCTGGCACACAATCCTGTGCTGCCTACTTCTGATGCGTATTTGCTGCGGGCGGGCGTGGTACTCACACCGGATCTGTTACAGCGCCTCCAGCGCTTCGACAATTTAGACGGCGTATTCATTGAGGACGGTTTTGGCGATGAAGAAACCGTTATCCGTCCCATCTTATCCCGCCGGGTGCGGGACGAAGCCATCGATAATTTACAGGGCATGTTCCATGCGGCGTTGCAGGACTCCCAAACGATGGGCCTCACGCAGATGCGCTCCATCAAGAGCACCGTTAGCGAGATCATTTCCTCCATTCAGGGCGCCAAGCAGGTGATGGTAAACATCAACGACCTGAAGGCTTACGACGATTACACCTATCATCACTGCCTGTCCGTTGCGGTGTTGGCTGTGGCGGCGGGAATCGAACTGGGCATTTCCGAACGGGAGCTGCAAAGCTTGGGCTTGGCGGCAATTTTGCACGATATCGGCAAAATGATGGTGCCCATACAAATCATCAACAAGCCTGCGCGGCTTACCCCGCAGGAATTCAATATCATCAAAAAGCATCCCATGTATGGAATCCAGTATTTGGAAAAATACCACTTGGGCAACAAGCTGGTCAGCAACGGCATCGCCATGCACCACGAGCGCATCGACGGGCGCGGTTATCCCTTCGGTATCCGCGATATGCAGATTCCGCTGTTTGCCCGTATCATCAGCGTTACGGACGTATATGACGCTTTGACCTCCAAACGCCCGTACCGTGCGCCGCTGCAGCCCTTTGAGGCCACCGAGTATATGATGGCAAACTGCGGCAAGGCCTTCGATCAAGACATTATGCAGGCGTTTTTGGCCAAGCTGGAGCTGTACCCCAAGGGCTCCTATGTACGCCTGAACGATAACTGCTACTATTTGGTGGTGGATACGGAAAACAACTTCCGTCCGGTGGTGCGCGCGCTTGTGCCGCCCTTTGACACCATCGACCTGTGCAGCCCGGAATATCTGAGCTTGGTGGTTACCCGTGCGGTGGATCAGCTTCCCTCGGAGGAGCTGGAAAGCATATACGCACAATTGCAAAATAACGGAACCGTATAAATTTATTTCTCATATCCTCTTATCCGCTGTTACGCATAAGCCAACATATCGTATTTTTTGATGCCTTTTTCTCATTTTTACACCTACATATTGTGCTTGTAAGCCCCTTATTGCTTGACGAATGGAATCCGGGGTGTTAGACTTAATATAGATCGAAAAATGGCGAAATATATCGTACGGAGCGTTACGGTATATGTGCCGCGCATGCGGCATATCACCTAGGAACTGAGCTATACGGGAGGGTCGCCAATGATCTCAAACATGTTTCGGGAAATCAATCAGCTGGATCGCGGTTTGGACGCGGCTTGGCTGAGGAACGAAGTCATTTCCCAGAATATCGCCAATGTGGATACACCGGGCTACAACCGCAAGGCGGTGGCCTTTGAGGAGTATTATCAAACGGCACTGAATAGGGAGTCCAAGTTTACTTTGCGGCAGACCCGTGCCAAGCATTTGGATACGGGTGCACAGGAGGCGCTTTCTCCCCGGGTGTACGAGGAAGAATCCAATTACCGGATGGACGGCAACAACGTGGACGTAGAAAAAGAAATGACCGATCTGGCGGTGAACGTGATCTACTACCAAACGATGCTAACCAAGGTATCCGGCGAACTCAACCAGCTGGATACAGCCATCAAGGGAGGTATGTAGCATGTCGTTTTTAAAGAGCTTTGATATCAGCGGCTCCGCACTGACGGCGCAAAGGCTGCGCATGGACGTGATCGCGGAGAATTTAGCAAACATCAGCACCACCCGCACGGCAGCGGGAACGCCCTACCGCAGGCGGTATGTAGTGATGCAGGAGCAGGGCGAGAACACGTTTTCCAACATATTCGAGCGTGCCATGAACGACAGCAATGCCAACGGCGTTGCGGTAACGCAGGTGCTGGAGGACGAATCCGAATTCAAGCTGGACTATAACCCTACCCACCCGGACGCCAATGAGGACGGCTATGTGCAGATGCCCAATGTAGACTTGGTGGTGGAGGTGGTGGATATGATGTCTGCCACGCGCTCTTACGAAGCGAATATCACGGCGGTGAACGCATTTAAGAGCATGGCCATGAAGGCGCTGGAGATCTAACCAACAGCATTGCGCGGCAAAGGAGGATGACCTATGGCAGTTTCCGGGATCAGCTCTGTACTAAACGTACTAAACGACCGGCCGGCAAACGGGATCAGCTCGGAAGAAAACAACGATAAATTTGCCGATTATCTCTCTCAGGCCATCGACTTGGCGGAGGATACCAGCGATAACAGCATCGCCTTCAACGACGCGCTTTTGTTGGGCGAGCTGGACAACCTGCACGACGCGACCATTGCGGCAAGGAAGGCAGAGCTTTCCTTAAGCCTTACGGTGCAGGTAAGAAATAAGCTGGTAGACGCTTATAACGAAATTATGCGGATGCAGGTGTAACCTATGCAAACGCCAACGCCTGTTCAAACCCTGCCAACGAATGCAGGTACAAGCACGGGGCAGCTGTTATTGCTGCTGCTTTACCTTGTACTGATACTCGTTGGCGTTTATTATGTAACGCGCTGGTTCGCGCGAGTGGCGCAGCGCGGCAGCCTGTTTGCGGGAAAAACCAAAAACACCTTCCAGCCAGGGCGGCATCTGCTGTTGATCGACCGCCTTGCCTTCGATAAAGACAAAAGCGTGATACTTGTAAAGGCGGAGGAACGGTTTTACCTCTTGGGCGTTTCCAACGAGAGCATCACGCTTATCAAGGAACTGCCGCCGGAGGAGGTGGCGTTTCTGGTGGATGCGGATAAATCCGGAGCGGGAGCGCCGCTTAGCTTTAAGGATATTTTTTCCGTGTGGAAGCAGGGGAAAACGCAGTGAACAGACAGTCGCGGCGGAAAATGAAACAGATGAAAACCATCGAAAACACAAACGGCAGAAAAGCGGTTAAACGGCTGCTCCTGCCGCTGCTTCTGGTTTTGGTGGTGGTGTTTGTAGCGGGCTGCGTATCCGAATCCGAGGTGCAGGCGTATCTGGCGGAGCATCCCGTGGCAACGCCCGTTCCGGAGGAGACACAGTCTGCCGGGGAAACAGGCGGGGAAGCGACAGGGGAGCTTGCTACTTCCGGAGAACAGGGTGAAGAGGATATCTCTCCCGATCCCTTAGGCACACAGCCGGGGGAAACCGGCGTGCAGGAGGAAGAGGATAAAGGCCTGCTAGCTAGGCTCTTTGGCATGTTCGACAGCCGCTCCGAAAGCATACAGATCGTTGCGCTTTTAACGGTGTTGTCGCTTGCGCCGTCCATCCTCATGATGTTCACCAGCTTTGTGCGCATCGTGATGGTGCTTTCCTTCACAAGAAACGCGCTGGGCCTGCAAAACATGCCGCCCAATCAGGTCATCATCGGTCTTGCGCTGTTTTTATCGTTCTTTGTGATGTCCCCCGTGATACAGGAGATCAAAACCGAGGCGGTCATTCCCTATGTGGCGGAGGCGATCGATTTAGAAGAGGCCACAGAGCGCGGCGTAGTGCCAATCAAGAATTTTATGCTGCGGCAGACAAGACAAACGGATCTTGAAATGTTCTATTCCTTCTCCGACGAGGCAATGCCGGAAAACATTGAGGAGACCAAGCTGGAGATCCTGACTCCCGCATTTTTAACCAGCGAGTTAAGACGCGCCTTTGAAATAGGCTTTTTCATCTATATCCCGTTCATTGTGATCGACATGATCGTGGCAAGCACGCTAATGGCAATGGGCATGATGATGCTGCCGCCTGTTACCATATCGCTGCCCTTCAAGGTGCTGCTGTTCGTTGTGGTGGATGGCTGGGCGCTGACCATAGGCTCTCTGCTTTCCAGCTTTGGGTAACAGAATAGCCGCATACAGCATTGTAAGAAAGGAGCCGGCAAATGAATCAAAATCTGGTGATCGCAATTATGCAGGACGCTATAACCGTTCTGTTGAAGTGCTCTCTTCCGGCCATGCTGGCAGCGCTGGGGGTTGGCGTTCTGATCTCCATTTTTCAGGCTGCCACCCAGATCAACGAGCAGACGCTGGCGTTCGTGCCTAAAATCATTGCCACCATGCTGGTGCTGCTGCTCTCCTTTGGCTTCATCATGACGCAAATGTCGGAGTTCTTTGCGCGGATGATGGGCTATGTAACGCAGCTGGCGTACTAGCATGAGCGCCTTATCGGAGCTTTCCCGGCTGGGAATGGACTATATCCTGCTGCTGTTTTTGCGGGTCACGGGGGTGATACTCTCTTCACCGCTGTTTTCCCGCCGCAGCATTCCCAACATGGCAAAGATCTGTTATTGCTTGGCGCTGACCTACTTTTTCATGATCCAAGGCCCTCCCGCGGTGCAGATCGTGCACTTTGACAGCCCGCTGATGCTTGTGCTGCTGTGCGCCAAGGAATTTGTGATCGGCATGGTGCTGGGCGGCATTCTCACCCTGTTCTTTGATGCGGTGTACGTGGCAGGGCAGATGATGGACGTGCAGATCGGCTTTGGTATGGCAAACGTGTACGACCCGCAAACCAATTCCAACGTGCCGGTCATGGGCAACATGCTTTCCATCATGTGCATGCTGGTGTTCCTGTCGCAAAACGGGCACCAGAAGATCATTGCCATGATGAATTTGGCAGTGTGGGAGATCCCCATTGGCGGGGTAAATGTGTTTTCAGAGATCGGCCTTGTGATGGCAGAGCTGTTTTGCACGGCGTTCGTGCTGGCTATCCGCATGGCGCTGCCACTTCTGGCGGCTGGGCTGATATTGGAGATCATACTGGGCGTGGTCATTCGCGCCGTGCCGCAGATGAACATGTTTGTGGTGGGCATGCCCTTAAAGGTGATCGTTGGGTTTGTGATACTCATTGCCATCATGCCCATATACGGGCAGATGTTTTCCCTGACGTTCGACACCATGTTCGCGGGGATCGAAACCATATTTGCTGGAATGGCGGCATAACAAATGGCATCAAACGAGGGCCCGGGCGGCGAACGCACTGAACAAGCGACCCCAAAACGAAAGCGGGAGGCCAGAGAACGCGGGCAGGTATTAAAGAGCATGGAGCTCACCACCGCGCTGATGATGCTGATCCTGTTTGGTTCGCTGTTGTTGGTGGGCGGCGGTTTATGGGAACAGACCGGCCTGTTTACGAAAGACATCCTGTCCGGCAGTAGGTATCCCGGCTTTACGCTGACCATGGAAACGGCGCAAAGCATCTTTCAGGATGGTCTGCTGCGTTTGGCGCTGATAATACTGCCCATTCTTGTGATCGCCTTCCTAGCCGGGGCGCTGACCAACGTGGTGCAGGTGGGCTTTATGTTTTCCACCAAGGCGCTGCAACCCAAGTTTTCCCGCATCAACCCCATCGAGGGGTTCAAGCGGATGTTTTCCTCCCGCACGCTGTACGAGCTGGCAAAAACCATCGTAAAAACCATACTCATCGCATGGGTGGCGTACGGTAACTACCGGGAAAACATGGAGCGCTTCGGGCTGATGGCGGGGGAGAGCGTCAGCGTTTCTATCGAAGAGATCGGGCGCATGATCATAGATGTGGGCATCACCATCGGCTTTGTGCTGCTTTTGATGTCTGCCTTGGACTTTTTCTACCAATGGTGGCAGCACGAAAAGCAGCTGCGCATGACCAAATACGAGGTCAAGCTGGAGTACAAGCAAATGGAGGGCGATCCGCAGGTGCGCGGACGCATCAAGCAAAAGCAGCGCCAAATGGCAACCATGCGCATGATGCAGGCCGTGCCCGGCGCAGACGTGGTCATCACCAACCCCACCCATTACGCCATTGCGTTGAAGTACGATGAGGAGCAAGCCCCCGCGCCTGTGGTGGTGGCAAAGGGTGCGGACCTTTTAGCCCAGCGCATCAAGGAATGCGCCGTTGCAAACGGCGTGGAGATCGTAGAAAACAAGCCGGTGGCCCAAAGCCTGTACGCCATGTGCGAGGTGGGCGACCAAATACCCGAGGAGCTGTTCCAGGCAGTGGCCGAGGTATTGGCTTATGTATTCAAGCTGAAAAACAAGCACTAACGCGCGTAAAAACAAGCACTAACGCGAAAAAGGGGGGAACGCATTGCAAAAGCTGCATCCAAGAGACGCTATCATTGCGTTCGTCATTCTGTCGATCGTGCTTGTGATCATCCTCCCCGTTCCCACGGGGCTGATGGATATATTGCTGGTCATTAACATCGCCTGCTCGCTTTTGGTGATGATGATGACGGTGTATATTCGGGAGCCGCTGGAATTTGCAAGCTTCCCCACCGTGCTGCTGCTCTTAACGCTGTACCGGCTAGCGCTGAACATATCCACCACCACCCTCATTTTAGGTAACAACGGCGACGCGGGCAATGTGATACGCACCTTCGCCAGCTTTGTTGTGGGAGACAATCTGGTGGTGGGCGTTGTGGCGTTTGCCATCATCATCATCGTGCAGTTTGTGGTCATCACAAAGGGCGCGGAGCGTGTGGCGGAGGTTGCCGCGCGTTTCACCTTGGATGCTATGCCCGGCAAGCAGATGGCGATCGATGCAGACCTGAACTCGGGGCTGATCGACGAACAGCAGGCCAAGGAACGCCGCAGTAAGATCCAAAAAGAAGCAGACTTTTACGGCGCTATGGACGGTTCCAGTAAGTTCGTAAAGGGCGATGCCATCGTAGGCATATTGATCACCATCGTCAACATCGTTGGCGGCTTGATCGTTGGGCTTACCGGGGATGCCGCCATGACCACGGACGAGGTGGTAAGCACCTACCTGATGGCGACCATAGGCGACGGCCTGTGCAGCCAGATTCCGGCGCTGCTGGTGTCTGTGGGTACCGGCATCATCGTGACCCGCGCTACCTCGGACAACAACCTAGGACGCGACCTAGCCAAGCAGTTGAGCGCCCAGCCGTTCATCTTTTTGCTGCTTGGTATCATGATGGCGCTGTTTGCGCTGATACCCGGCATGCCGGTCATTTCCATACTGGTACTGGCGGTGCTGTTGGGCGGGCTGGGGTACATGCTGCTTCGTGCACAGAAGAAGAAGGAGGCGCAGCCGGTTCCGGTGCCGCAGGACATTGCGGAGGAGGAAGCCAAGGAGCTCAGAAAGCCCGAAAAGGTCACCTCGCTTTTGCAGGTGGACTTGGTGGGCGTGGAATTGGGCTACGGCTTGCTGCCGCTGGTGGATACCACGCAGGGCGGCGACCTGCTGGAGCGCGTGGTAATGATCAGACGTCAGTGCGTGATGGACTTGGGCATCATTGTGCCGGTCATCCGCCTCAGAGACAATATCCAGTTGGATTCCAACGAGTATGTGATCAAAATCCGCGGGGTAGAGGTAGCCCGCGGCAGCGTGATGCTCAACCACTATCTGGCGCTTTCCACTGGGGAAACGCTGGGCAAGGTGGAGGGCATCGAAACCGTGGAGCCAACGTTCGGCCTTCCTGCCCTTTGGGTATCGGAGGCCAATCGCGAGCAGGCAGACCTGATGGGTTATACCACCATCGACACGCCGTCTGTTATTGCCACCCATATGACCAACGTGATCAAGCGGCACGCGGCGGAGCTGTTGACCCGCCAGCAGGTGCAGGTGCTTGTGGACAATTTAAAGACCCAGCAGCCTGCGCTGGTGGACGAGGTAATACCCAAGCAATTCTCCCTTGGCGAGCTGCAAAAGGTGCTGGCATCGCTGCTGAAGGAAAACGTTTCTATCCGCGACCTTGGCACCATCGTAGAGACCATGGGGGATTATTCCGGCGTTACCCGGGATGTGGATCTATTGACGGAGTATGTGCGAAGAGCGCTGTCCCGCGCCATATCCAAGCGCTTTATCCCGGACGGCAAGGCAAGAGTGATCACCGTGGACGCCTCCGTGGAGCAGCTGATGGTGGAGCGCATGCGCAAAACGGAGACCGGCACCTATATCGCGCTGGATCAAAAGGAATTAACGGGGATATTCAACAGCCTGCGGGCGGCGGCGGAAAAGCTGTCCTCGCTTGGGCTGACGCCTATCGTTGTGACATCTCCCGTGGTACGCGGGCATTTCAAACGCTTAACGGAGCAGCTTGCGCCGGACTTTATCGTGCTTTCCTTCAACGAGATCGGGCCGGATGTGGAAATCATCGCAGAGGGTACCGTTACGCTATAAAATGTGATAAAATATATTAGAGTACCCAAAGCATCCTGTCAAAGGGGAGTGAACAGCAGCCGCACATGGAAGAAAAGATCTATTACGCCAAGGATCAGCTTACCGCATTGGAGCAAATCAAAACGGAGCTTGGGCCGGATGCCGTCATCGTTAGGAGCAGGCGGGTCATGGAGCGCTCCGGGTTTTTGGGCTTATTTAAAAAACCCATGTACGAGGTCGTGGTAAGCTTTACGCCCGAGGATGTACAAAAAGCCAAGGAGAGCGCCACCAAGCAGGCCACTGTTGAAGGCCGGGCGGCGTCGCTCTTCTCCGATTTAGACGAGCGCGCCCGCCGCAGCCGGCAGGAAAAGCCGCAGGAGCAGGCAGCTCATAAGCCGCAAGAGCAGGTTTCGCCAAGACCTCAGCAGCAGGCGGCGCAAAGACCGCAACAGCAGGCGGTGCAAAGACCGCAGCAACAGCCGGCACCAAAACCACAGCAGGTTTCGCCAAAGCCGCCGCACATTGTGCAGGAAAAGCCCGCGCAGGCTGTGATACCGGCAAAGGAGGAGGCGGCGCACCGGATACAGCCGGCCGTGTTTCCCTCGGTACAACCCGCCCCGGCAGCGGAGAGCAAAAAACCCGCCATTGCCAAGGAGCAGTTTGCCGATATCATCGGCAAGGCAGCAGACGAGTTATATGCAAAGGATACCTACCATGCACCGGCGGCGGAAGCCCCGGTCATGCCCGCCCATGTGTCTAGGGAGGCCAAGCTGAACGCGTATCGCGGGATGACAGCGCCGCTGTCCGACCGTTTAGAGGCGCTGGCAGATCAGCTGCCCGCCGCAACGGTGGAGCTGGAAAACAGGCCGGAGCCAAAAAACCCTGCGCCAGCACCAAAGCCTGTCGCAGCAAAAACATCAACCGCCCCGGCAAAGCCGCAGGAACTAAAGCCTGCCCCCAAAATGCCGGAGGAGGAGCCGTTCGTCAATCAGCGCGTTGCGGCGTTGGAGCAGGCAGCTACCGCCAAGAAGCGGGGCCGCGGCCGCCCCAGAAAAAACGAGCAGTACACGGAACCGCATGACCGCATGGAGTCTTTAGAAAGCTCCGTTGCCAGCCTGTCGAAGGATATGCAGCTTCTGCGGGAGACCCTTTTGGCTACCGCTGCCGCTACTGCCGCACCGGCAGGGCCTATGCCCAATCAGGCAGCGCCGCTTGTGAGGCGCACCGCCGTGGAGCGGGAAATGGATGCCTTGGGGGAACGGCTTATACAGCAGGACGTGGATACGGCGGTCGTGAAAAAGCTGGTACACGCGGCACTTGGTTACATGCAAAGCGGATACGACGTACCGCAGGAGGCCATGAACGCCGCCATCCGGGACGTGATAGGCAAGCCCAAGTTCATTCGTGCAAGCACCAAGGCCACCCGTTCCGTGATATTGTTTGGCCCCACGGGAGTGGGCAAAACAACAACGCTTGCCAAGCTGGCGGCGCAAAACGTTTTAGAGCGCGAGGCCAGCGTGGCGCTTGTGAATGCGGACGTATTCCGGGTGGGCGCACAGGAGCAGCTTTCCGTGTATGCGGATATCCTAAAGATCCCCGTTCGAACAATATATAAGGCAGAGGATATCCGAACTGTACTGGATGAGTTTTCAGGTAAGAATTTTGTGTTTATTGATACATGTGGGAAGCCTACGCAAGATCCCGAGTATCAGGCGGAGATTCAAAAGCTGGTCAACTATGGAGACGTGCAGGATAAATACCTTGTGATCTCCAGCACCTCCTCGGCGCGGGTGATCCGGGAGATCGTGGAAAGCTTCCGGTACATCTCCTCGTATAAACTGATCGTTACCAAGCTGGACGAATCAGGCAGCTACGGCGCAATCGTAAACCTGTGCAGCTATTCAGGGCAGCCCATTGCGTACTTGGCAAACGGTCAAAACGTTCCGGACGATATCGTGCGCGCCGACGTGGATGAGATCATCCAGCGGCTTTGGAGGTGATCCAACATGGCGCAGATTGATCAGGCGGCAAACTTACGGAACTTAGTAAAGCAGGACGAGGCCACAGCACCCCTTCAACAGGAGCGCGCCCGGGTCATTACGGTGGTTTCCGGCAAGGGCGGCACGGGCAAAACCTTTTTCTCCGTAAATTTTGCACTGCGATTGGCGGAGATCGGGAAAAAGGTGCTGGTGATCGACGCGGACTTCGGCCTTTCCAATGTGGACGTACTTCTGGGCACAAAACCGAAATATAGTCTTGGCGATGTACTGCGCGGTGAGGTACAATTAGAGGAGGCGGTCTGCACCGGGCATTACGGCATCCGGTACATTTCCGGCGGTACGGGAGACGAAGCGCTGTTAAACCTGAAAAAGGGTAAGCTGAACACCTTGTACCAGCAGATCAAAGACAGCCCCCTCACACAGGACTTGGATTTCTTACTGTTCGATTGCAGCGCGGGGATAGACCCGCTGGTGCTGCATCTCTTATCCTCCAGCGACAGCGGCCTTCTGGTGATGACCACCGAGCCCACATCGCTGATGGACGCATTTGTACTGGTCAAGAGCATTGCGGCAAAAAAACGCAAGCCGCCTATCCAATTCGTTATGAACCGTGCAGACGGTTTCTTGGAAGCCACGGTGGTTGCAAGGAATTTTAAAAACATCGTGGAGAAATACGTTTCTTACGACCTGCGCTATCTGGGGTATGTATCCAGCGATAAGCATGTGGCGCAGTCGGTCAAAATGCAGGTGCCGCTGATGCTCAGCTTTCCCAACTGCGAGGCGGCAAAAAACATTAAAACCCTGGTCTCCCAGCAGACCGAAACAGAAAAAAAGACGAACGGGGGAGGCATTCGCAGGTTCTTTGAGCGAATGATAGCAAGCGATGAGTAATGTGATAGACGATATTCTGATCCAAGGCGTGCAGGTCAATCTGGACATTGACGGAGACCTGTTCCGTACCGGCGTGCTGCTGCCGCTGGAGGAAGACCGGCTGTATGTAAGCATGCCCACCTCTCGGGGCGAACCGGTGATGATGGCAAAAAGCCAGGAGGTCTACCTGCTGTGCGATCTGCCGGACGATATGCTGCTGCTATGCATGCTGTCCTACCGGGAAGAGGAAACGATCAACGGCGTGCAGGCTGCCGCCTTTGACATGCTTCGCTGGGACATTCGGGACAGCTTTAGAAAGACCTTCCGGTTGCGCATCTCCAAATGGTGCGCCTTCTCGGTGCTGTCTTTATACGAACCGTCGCTGGTGGAGTTTTCGGATCAGGTGAGCATGTTCGACCTCTCCGAGGGCGGCGTGTGTTTGATCACCACCTTCCGTGCGCCTGCCAACGCCTTTGCGGAATGCAGCTTTGAGGTGGAAAGCGAGGTCATGACCATCATGAGCCGCGTGGTGCACTGCGACAAAATGCGGCAGCACGGACATTTTCATTTAGGCTTGGAGTTCATTGAGCTGACATTGGATCAGCGCCGCAAGATCAGGAAGTACATTTACGCGGAGCAGGCAAAGCGCATCAAACGCACCTAGTTCCAAGGGTACTTCCGTGAGAAAGGGGGTAGGCAGGATGCCGGCCGCGGATGTAGACGAGCTGTGGAGCTCATATCAAAACAACCCCACCATTGAAATCAAGAACCAGATCGTTATGGCATATGTTCCGCTGGTGAACCGTATCGTGGCGCGGCTGACACCGCTGTCCAACACCTGTAACGGCTACGACGATCTAATCGGTTACGGCGTGATCGGCCTGATCGATTCCGTTGATCGCTTTGATCCGGCAAGGGGCATTCGCTTTGAATCCTTTGCCGCCAAGCGTATCAAGGGCGAGATCATCGACAATATCCGTAAGCAGGATTGGGCCTCTGCCAGCCTCAGAAGCCGTATCAAGCAGATCGGCGACGCATATGATGCGCTGGAGGCCGAAAGCGCGGAAGCTACCGACGAGAAGGTAGCAGAAAAGCTTGGCCTTACCGTGGAGCAGGTGGAACGGGCGCTCGAGAAGGCGCATATATTCAACATCATCCGCTTTGAAGCGGTGATCGGCAACGACGATGACCATAACCTGCAGCTGGAAAACATGGTTGCAGGCAATGCGGAGGAAACCCCGGAAAACGCCTTGCAAAAGAAGGAGCTTGCGCAGGTGATCGCGGGGGAGATCGAAAAACTTACGCCCAACGAACGTCGCGTGATCGTGCTGTATTACTACGAGGAATTGATGCTAAAGGAGATTGCAGACATACTGCATGTTACCTCTGCGAGAGTTTCGCAGATTCACTCTAAGGCGCTTTTAAAGCTGCGGCTTGGCATTCAAAAGCAGTTGGGCGAGGCGGAGGAGCAAGGCGCGTAACCCACAGGAAAACGCAAGAGGGCTGCTTATGGCAGCACCGGCATGAGGAAAGGAACGGATATGCTGTTTCAGGATTTGAACGACGGGGCGGATAGCGTAACGCAAGCTGCGCCCGGCCGGAGCAATCAAACAGAAACACATCCGCAGCCTGATGCACAGCTCCAGGCGGAAGCGATGGCGGCATTGCATGAGGTGCTTGGTTCCGTGCGCGAAGCAAAGACCGATCAGACTGTACCTGCCGATGTGAGCGCCGCAGACGAAGCCTTGGAAGCGCTGCTGTCTAGCGATCAAAAAAAAGAGAAATATTCCATCGACCTGATCGATGTTGAAGCCGTAAAGAAAACCGACAATCCAAATTACATCAGCATGGATACAACCACCGGGAAAAAGCGCGACTACGGCGCGGCTGTGCCGAAGGCGGCGTTTTCCTATCATTTAGAGTATCTGAAGGACGGCGTATATCTGGTGACCTCCGGGGTAGATGCCACCGACGACGGGCAGCGTGCGGAAATCATGGCGCACGTTGCAAGCAAGAAGGTCACAGATGTAAACATGCAAAAAATGCTGGGCGCTATATTCAAGGGCGGCGACCAGAACATTTGTATTGCACCGCCGCAGGAGGAGCCGTCCATAGACGAAAGCTATGCGTTGGAGATCAGCCCGGATCATTTAGCTGCCTTCATCACGCTGTCCCGCCCGGAAGGGCCTGCCGCAAAACGGCTGGACGCGGAAGAGGTAGAGCGGCAGCTTCGCGATGTGCACGGCATCCAGTACGGTATCATATCAGACGCCGTACGGGAAGCGTGCGAAAACCCCCAATACGGTATTCCCGTGCAGGTGGCGTGGGGATACCCGGCAGTGCCCGGAGAGGACGGGTATCTGGAATGGCATTTCAATAAAGAAATGGCTATGCAGCCTATGCTGCGGCAGGTTGCCGACGATGAGAAGATCGACTTTAAGGACTTGGTGCTTTACGAGCAAGCGGTGAAGGATCAGGTGCTCGTTACCAAGGTGCTGCCCAAGGAGGGCACCAGCGGAAAGTCTGTTCTGGGGCAGATGATTCCCACGCAAACGGGAAAAACATTCAATCTGCCCAAGGGGCGCAACACCTATATCACCGAGGATAAGCTGCAGCTTTGCGCCGCTGTGAACGGGCGCGTGGATTTTATGGGCGGCTGCGTATCCGTTTCCAGTATTTACATCGTACAGGGCAACGTGGATCTGCATACGGGCAATGTCTCCTTTGACGGAGATATTTGCGTGAACGGCAACGTAATGAGCGATTTTTCCCTGACCGCCACGGGCAATATCGAGGTCAAGGGGCTGGTGGAGGCTGCCAAGCTGACCGCCGGGCACGATATTATCATTCGCGGCGGCTTACAGGGCCGCGGCAAGGGCATTATGATGGCAAAGGGAGATATCTTTGCCCAGTATGTGCAGTATGCCACGGTGCAAACCAACGGGAACCTGGTGACTAGCAGCGTCATCCACTGCAATGTGGTGGCCTTTGGCGCGGTGCAGGTCATCAGCGGTGTTGGAACGATATTGGGCGGCAACATCTGTGCAGGCACATATGTGGCGGCGCGTACCATCGGCAACAAGAGCAACTGTCCCACCAATTTGGAAATCGGCCTTCCGCGCATTTACCGCAGCCGCATGAAGGATCTGGAAAAAGAAATGCGGCAGATGGAAACGGAAATTGCAAAGTACTATCCGCTGCTGCATCAGGAAAGCTTGGGGCAGCTAACGCCCAAGCAAAAGCAGCTCCGCATGGAGGCGGCAAAGCGACTGTTGCTCAGAAAACGGCAGTTGGAGGAGTGCAACAACGAATACGAGGACATCAAGGTGCGGTTGGCGGAAGCCGATAAGGGCAAGGTGCATGTATTAAACCGCATTTTCCCGCGCGTGATGATATTGATCAACGAGTTGCAGTATATCACAACAACAGAGGTCTCCTTTGCTACGTTCCGGGCGGCTGAGGGCGAAGTGGAATTTACCAGCTGCCGCTATGTGCCGGATATGGACATTCGCATGAAAAAGAGGTGATGCGGCGTGATCAAGGGAATCGATATGCAGGGCTTGACCCAGCGCACCGCGGATTATGCCAAGGATGTGAGCGCACAGCTGCGGCAAACGGAGCTGGGGCGCGAGTTTGCGCAGCAAATGCAGCGGGTGGAAACGGAACACGAAATGGAGTCCGTGGTGAAAACGCCCAAATCCGACGAGGCGCGTATCAATAAAGACGGCGGCGGAGACGCAAAAGAGCAATACGGACAGGAGCAGGAAAAGAAAAACAATAAGGACGAGGCGGAACGCATATACAAGGAGCCGCTTCCAAGCGTTGGCCTAGCGGAACGTAGCATACTGGATATTGAGGTATAGCGCCTTAGAAAACACAAGGTTTAGCGATAGCGCTGGCTCGCCGAAACGGCGGGCTTTTTCCTTCCCTGTATTCCGGAAAAAAACAGGAAAAACATCGGCAAATCCGCTAAACTTCCTGCGGTGTTTCACCGATATAGGTAATGACTCAGTTTATCGGGGACTACCCGGTAACGGTCGCAAAGGCAGGAGGTAGCGGATGATCAAGGGCTTGTACATTGCAGGTACGGGAATGCTTTCAGAGCGAAGCCGTATGGATGTGATCACAAACAACATTGCCAATACGGATACGCTGGGTTATAAAAAGGACGCGCTTTTGACCCGTTCCTTCAAGGATATGCTTCTGGAGCGCATGAACGACCCCGAGCGCGGGGATCAAACGCCCAACGTGGGGCCGCTGAACACCGGCGTGTATGCGGATGAGCTTATCACCTCCTTTGACGCAGGCACTCCCGAGCAAACAGGGCTGACTACCGACCTTTGCTTAGAGGGTAACGGGTTCTTCGTGGTGACCACCCCTGCGGGAGACCGTTACACTAGGGCCGGTAACTTCAGCGTAGATCAAAACGGCAAGCTGGTGGATGCTAACGGATACTTTGTACAGGGAGAGGGCGGCGCCGAGATTACCCTCACCGGTGAGGACTTTTCAGTAGACCTGAACGGCAGCATCATAGACAACGCAACCGGTGCTTCCGCCGGCAAGCTGAATTTGGTGGAGTTCGAGAATGTAAACGGACTAAACAAAATCGGCAACAACCTGTTTACGGATGCCAGAAACGCAGAACCCAAAACAGCCGCCGCTACTACAGTGCGGCAGGGTGCGCTGGAAACCAGCAACGTAAACATCGCAACGGAAATGGTCAACATGATCATTACCAACCGTGCCTATGAAAGCAATCAGCAGGCTGCCCGCATGATCGACAGCACGCTGGATAAGGCGGTCAACCAGATCGCCACGTTTTAACCCGTAAGGGCAGGAAGGATCGTACATGCTGCAATCTAATTTTTCCGCAAAAAGTGCCATACTGGCGCAGCAGCAGCGGCTGGACGTAATTGCAAACAACATTGCAAACCTCAGCACGGGCGGTTACAAATCGTCCCGTGTGGATTTTAAAGACATGGTGTATGAAACCATGCAGCGCAATCAAGCTCCGCAGGACGACCTAAACATGGAACGGGGCAGCGGCGTGCTTCTGGGCGCTACCACCAAGGATTTCCGTCCGGGCACCGCGCAGATGACAGGCGACCCATCGCACCTGATGCTATCCGGCGACGGCTTCTTCACCGTACTGGACAAAAGCGGGCAAAAGGCCTACACCAGAAGCGGCGCTACGTTGCTCTCCGTAGAAGGGGCAGAAACCTATTTGGTAAACGGAGACGGGAATTATTACGTCAGTGCCGGCGGGGAGAAGATCCGCATGACCGGTGCCGACTCCATGAAGAACGTGATCGTGAATACGGACGGCACGGTATCGGTACGGCAAGTGATCCCGGCCACAGCTACCGCGCCCGCCTCCGAAACCATTGAGGTGCGGGGCAAGCTGGGCGTTGCGTCCTTTATAAACAGAAAAGGGCTTGATAACCGGGGCGGCAACCTGTATTATGCCTCCGCTGTCTCCGGCGAGGCAAAGGAAGACACTGCAACGGAAATACAGCAGGGCATGCTGGAAAGCTCCAATGTGGATATGGCAACGGAAATGACAAGGCTGATCAGAGCACAGCGTGCATTCTCCTTCGCTTCGCGGGCATTGACCACGGCGGACGAAATGGACGGAAAGGCCAATCAGCTTCGATAAGGATCGTATGGGGAGGAATGATACATGGCAGTAGCAAAATGTAAAAGCTGCGGGGTGCTTTTCCAGCAGATATCGGTACCGTTCTGCCCGGAATGCGCCTCAAAGATGGAGGACGAATACAAGATCGTGCGCGAGTATGTGTACGAGCATCCGTCGGCCACCATCGAGGAGGTCACCACGGAAACGGGCGTTGAGGAATGGGAAATCATTTATTTCCTCAAGGATGAGCGGCTGAGTATTGTGAACGCAACGGGGCTTTTGCGCTGTGAGCAATGCGGTAAGCCCATCAAAAGCGGGCGTTTTTGCGAGGGTTGTATGAATTTGTTTGGCAGCAAGCTGAACGCCGGAATACAGCAGATGCAGGGAAGCTCCCAGCAGGGACTGCGGATGCACACCTACGGCAATAGCGGTTTACCAAAAAAAGACAAGTAATCAAGGTGAAGGAGGAAGGCCACCATGAGAATAGATGCAGTATATTCTGTAGCAACGCAGTACAACAAGGTACAAAACACGCGCCGCCTGACAACGGAGCAGGTAAACGCTCCGCAGGATGCCATTGAGCTGTCGGATCAGGCACGCCTGTTTTCCGATGTGCTGGCGGCAGCAAAAGCGCAGCAAAGCGAAACGGAAGCGGCGCATGCGGCAAAGACCGTACAGATCGCGGATCAGATCGAAAACGGCAGCTATGAGGTTTCCGCAGAAGACCTGATCGGCAAGATCCTTATTTAACGTACCTGAAAGGGGCAGCGTTTGGAACAGGACATGCAAACCATCATCCGGATCATGCAGGCCCAGTACGAGGTATATGCGGCCTTGCTGGCGCTTGCCAAAAGCAAGCCGGCCATTCTGGATAAAAACGATATAGACGCTTTGCAGGAGCAGACCAAGCAGGAGGAAACACTGGTTTCCCGTGCGGTGGCGCTGGAGCAGGAGCGGCTGGAAGAAATGCGCAGGCTCGCCGCAGTACCTAAACGGGAGGCGGCAGAGTACACGCTGTCTGATCTGATCGCGCAGGCGGGAGATATGACCGCGTCCGCGCTTACCATTACGGGGGAACGGCTGGCGGATTGCTTAAAGCAGTTGAAGCTGCAAAATCATTTGAACCGTCAGCTGGTAGAAATGAACATGAATTTTACATCCTTCATGCTGGATACCATTACCCATCGAAACACGCCCTCCGGCGTGTACGGGGAAAGCGGCATCGAGCTGGAGGGACAGGATACGGGCTTTACATTGTTCAACAGCGAGGTGTAGCCCAAGCACATTGTGAACCGAAGGAGTAACTATGCGCTCAACGTTTTATGGCCTTGAAGTGGCCCGCACCGGCCTTTATACGTCTCAAAACCAACTGAATTTGGTGGGGCATAACATTGCCAACGCCGAAACAGAGGGCTATACCCGTGAGCGTTTAAATACGGCGGCAATTCCCGCAACCTTTGAAAACACCATGTTTGCCATCGACTTGGCATCAACGGCAGGCCGTGGCTCGGAGGCGCTTCGCGTAGAGCAGATCAGGGATGCGTTTTTAGACATGCAATTTCGTCAGGAAGGGCAGGAAACCGCATATTGGAGCATACGGCAGGAGGAGTTTACCAAAATTGAATCCCTGTTCAACTCCGTATTGGCGGATGATACCTCTGAGGCCAGCATCTTCTCCGCGCTGGACGATTTCTATGTGGCGCTGTCGGACTTGGCGGCCAAGCCGGAATCCTCCGATATCCGCCTCAACCTACAGCAGGCGGGTGTTGCACTTACAGAATCCTTTAATTATGTATACGAGCAGTTGGCGGAGCAGCACCAAAACGCCAACATCGCGGTTTCCGTTACGGTGGATGAAATCAATGACTATGCTTCCCAAATTGCAAACCTGAACCGTATCATATACGGCTCCGAGCTTTCCGGCAGGGCGCAGGCCAACGATTTAAGAGACCAGCGAAACCTATTGATAGACGAATTGTCCAAGCTGACCACCATCGACAGCTTTACCGACCCCTCCGGGCAATTGGTGGTAACGTTAGGCGGGCGCGCATTGGTAGACGGCGCGGATTCCTTCCGCATCACAGTGGACCCCAAGGGCATGAGAAACGCGCTGACCGGTGAGATGGATCAAAACAAAGTGGTCTGGGAGGACGCGCTGGGTGAGCCGGGTACACAGCAGCGGGATCAGATCGTGGTATTAGGCGGCGAACTCAAGGCCTATTTGGATGTTCGCGACGGCGTATCCGTAGAGACCGCGGGTGTACCATCCGTGGTGAATATGCTTGACGAGATCGCTAGAAAGATCGCCTCCGAGGTCAACGAGGTACACCGGCAAGGCTATACCATGCCCTACACCAAGGCGGATGCGCTGGAGTACGACCTGTCGCAGATACACATAATGAATAGTGGCAAAGCCGTTCAAAACGTGGACGGCAGTTATGCCTATATAGATGATGCGGCGATCGCGGCGATGTTGGAGACTTCACCGAATGGTACGGATTACTACAAATCCATGCAGGGCATCGACTTCTTTGCATGCGGCTCCAAAGGAGATTACAGCGAGGTAACGGCGGCCAACTTCAGCCTATCCGACGCGGTGCTGGGCAATGTGTACATGATCGCCGCCTCCAGCACGCCGGTATTGGTTACCCAAGTAAACGGTACAAACGAATATAAGGGCAATGCGGCAAACCTGTCCAGCGTCCTTGCCCTGTTCGATAAGAAGGATGCCATCGGCAACCCGGATAATTTTGAGAGTAAGCTCAAGGAAGTATTCGTGAACGTGGGTACGGAAATGTCCCACATCAACACCATGAAGAGTGCGCAGGACGTGCGCCTTGCCGCTATTGACGGGCAGAGAAAATCCATTTCCTCTGTTTCCTTGGACGAGGAATTGACCAACATGGTGAAATTCACGCACGCATACAACGCGTCGGCAAGAATCCTCACCGCGATCGATGACGAGCTGGATACCCTCATCAATAAGATGGGCACCGTAGGCAGATAGGAAGGAGCGTAACCCATGCGCATTACCAACGGAATGATCACGGATAAGTTCATTACAAATATGCAAAATGGCTTAAAAAACATGGATTATTACTCCGACCAGCTTTCCTCGGGGCATAAATTAACGCGCATTTCCGACGACCCGGTGGCTGTTATGAATTCCATTACCGCAAGACGCCGTATCGTGCGCTACGAAATGTTCCAGGACAATCTGGATACAGCCTCCAGCTGGGTCTATCAAACAGATACCTGCCTACAGGAATTGAGCGGCAAGGTCACCACCATTTACGAAAACCTTATCAACGCCGCGTCGGATATCAACAATCTGGATGATCAAGAAAATTTTGCGTCCCTGATGCGGCAGTACCGGGACAGCCTGATGGAAACGCTGAACACCTCTGTGGGCGGGCAGCATCTGTTTGCCGGGTACAACACCACCAACGCGCCCTTCACGAAGGACGCAGCAGGCAAGGTGCTGTATAACGGCTTAGATCTAACGAATATCACCGATACGGCCAATGAGCAGGCTATCGAAACAGAAAAAGCGCAGGCCATGACGTTGGAGGTAGGCTACGCCTTGCAAATGGATATCAGCCTTAACGGAATCGAGGTCGTAGGCGAGGGAGATAACAACCTGTTTAAAGTTATGGACGATATTATCACCTGCCTTGAAAGCGGCGAGGAGAATATCGCGGAAGATCTTGGCGGCCATATCAAGGATTTGCAGAACTGCCATACAAAGATCACCACCTGCCTGGTGGAATCGGGCGCAATGCAAACGAAAATTACAACGTTGAAAAATCGTTACGCGGAGGATATTATAAATTATAACGAGGTGCGGTCAAACATAGAGGATATTGACTATGCGGAAGCCGTTATGAACTTTAAAATGAAGGAATCGGTTTATCAGGCAACGCTGGCTGTGGGCGCGAATATCATTCAGCCCACATTGCTGGATTTCCTGCGGTAACGCTCCTTCATGGCATAGGCTAGGACAGCCTGCTGCCACAGATGCTGCATGAATTGGAGATGAATCAAGATGAGGATTCGAAGCTCGCTACCATCGCTGGAGATTCACACGACCCCTGCCGCCATCGAGATCAGGAATCATCCCGTGCGGCTAAAAATCAGAAGCGAGCCTGCACGTATGCAGGTAACGCGCACGCGTCCGCAGTTCCGGGTCAACTGGGACAAAATGCGCTCCAACACCGGCACCAGAAGCCGCACCTACCAGCAGCGCTATGAGCAGCAGTTGGCAAGGCAGCAGCTAAAAGAAAGTATTGCCAATGCCAATGCCTCATTGGAAATGCTTTCCGCCGCGGAGATGGGCTCCATCGGCGTCGGAAGCATGGGCGGCGGTTCAAATATGAGCCAGATCAGCAAGCAAAACGACGTTTCCCAGCCCACCCTTTCGGTGGTGGATGCCGGCATGCCGGAGATCGAATGGGAAAACGGCGATCTAGAGATCGGCTGGGTGCCGCATTCGCTGAAAATGAGCTGGGAGGGCAACTTCAAGCCGGAGATCACCGTGACCCCGCATTCCGTGGAGATTCGCCTGATCAACGGCGAGACCATCCGCGTGCAGGAAAACGAGGCGCGCGCCATCGAAATGCGCGGCGAGGGAAAAAAAGTAGATACCAACGTTTAAGCGCGGCACAGCCGCTTCGATTTTCATATGAAATCAACCGGAATGAGGTAGCAGCATCATGGATATTATGACAACCCGCTTTGGCCCGGCACAGATCGATCCCAAAAGCATCCTGCATTTTAAGTACGGCCTCTTAGGTTTTGAGGAGCTCAAGCGCTATGCGGTGATCGCCTGTGACGCAACCGAGCCCATCCAATGGCTGCAGGCGCTGGACGATCCCGACGTGTCGCTGCCCATCATCAATCCCTTCATCATCGTACCGGATTACCGGGTAGACGTGGACGGCTCGGAGCTGATGAGCATCGGCCTTCCCAATGAGGAGGATATCCTCATGGTCAACGTGATGGTCGTGCCGGAGGACATCAAAAAAACCACCATCAACCTCTGTGCGCCCATTCTGGTAAACATCAAGAACAACGAAGCGCGCCAGATCGTGATGGAAAGCGATCAGGAAAATGCCATCCGCTTCCCTGCGTTCGCTGCGCTGGCGGAGTATTACCAGACGCAGGAGGCGCTGGGGAAGGAGAGTGGCGAGCATGCTGGTTCTGACGCGAAAGCTTAACGAAAGCATCATCATTGGCTCCGATGTAACCATCACCGTGCTTTCCGTGGGAAGCGACAAGGTGCGCATCGGCATCGACGCACCCCAGTCTGTAAAGATCGTACGGGGCGAAACGGTGGATGAGGCAAGAAGCCAGAACAAGGTGTCTGTATCCGCCTCTATGAATATTGCCCAACTGGTGCAAAACGCCATGAAGGACGAAGAAAAATAAAGGATCACAGCAAAAACGGCCTGCTCCGTAAGCGGGTCGTTTTAATTTCCGCCGGGATGTTTCCCGGCAAAACGGGGTCTGGGGATGTATCACCAGCGGGGTTTGGGGCGGAGCCCCATTATAATCATTGCGTGAAGCCGAGCACCCGGCAATATGCCTCCAAGCCGTACAGAAGCGCGCTTTCGTCAAAGTTGAAATGTGCGTTGTGCAGCGGCGGAAAGCCAGTATGCTCCCCAACGCCCACGAAGAAGAACATACCGGGTACATGCCGCTGATAGGAGGAGAAATCCTCGCCGATCATCAAATGCTGCATGGACTCGATGTCGGCCTTCACCAGCCTTTCAAACTCCCGGCACATCTCCGGCGGGTTCTCCACGCCGTAATAATGCTGCACCTCGCTAAGCTCGGTGGTAATGCCCGTGGCAAGCTCAAAGCCCTTGAGGATCTCACTGATTCGGGTAAAGATATAGTCGTGCATGGTATCGGTCAGCACACGCAGCGTGCCATTTAGCACAACTTTATCGCAGATGATGTTTCGCGCTTCGCCGCCCTGGATTTTCCCGATGGTCAACACCACCGGTTCGTCCGGATTGGTGGAGCGGGATACCACCGTTTGCAGCATGGAGATCAATTCTGCCGCCGCCACGACCGCGTCTATTCCCATATCCGGCTTGGCACCGTGGGCGGACTTGCCCCGCACCGTTAGATCGAACCCGCAGGACTGCGCCATGAATACGCCCCGGCGGATGCCCAAGCGGCCTTTTTTGAGTTCCGGCCAAACATGCAGCCCGTATAACCGGTCGATTTGCGGGTTTTCCAGCGCTCCGCCTTCTATCATGCGTTCCGCGCCGCTTCCACCCTCCTCGGCGGGCTGAAAGAGTACCACGATGTTGTTTTTTAGCTTATCACGGTTTTCGTGCACCAGCTTGCAAAGCACAAGCGCAACGGTGGTATGCCCGTCGTGCCCGCAGGCGTGCATGCAGCCCGGATGCGTGGAGGCAAAGGGGAGCTCCGTCCATTCCTCGATGGGCAGCGCGTCGATATCCGCCCGAAAGCCAATGGTGTCCGTTGGGTTTTTAGCATAAAACACTGCCTTTACGCCGGTTCCCGCAATGGGCTGCAAAACGTCCGGCTGCAAGGGCGTTAAGTATTGCATGATGTACGCTTGGGTTTGATGCTCATGAAAGGCGATCTCCGGAATGCGGTGCAAATCCCGCCGTACGCGGGTGCATTCCTCTAAATTTGCCTGTACAAGAGGCGAAAGCTTCATGGCGGATCCTTTCTGTCGCAGTTTTTCACGGGTTGATACTGTAAGCATATCAGCTACGATATCTTGCGTCAAATCGTGATACAGAATACCAGATATATCGTTTATAAACCGAAAAAAAGCGTGAGAAACCTATTGACACGGCAAATTGCGAATGGTACAATACCGTGTTATTGACAATTCGCCTGTTTTTCGGTTATGATATATGCATATGCCGTAAGAAGGGAGGCAGGCGAATGTTTCAAATTGGCGATAGCGTATATTATCCTATGCATGGCGTGGGCATAATCGAAGCCATCGAAGAGCAAAAGGTATTGGGCGAAACGGCGCAGTATTATATGCTTCGTTTTGTGATTGGCCGCATGACGGCTATGGTACCCGTAGCGTCGGCGGAGCATGTAGGCCTGCGTCCGGTGATAGGAACGGCAGAGTGCGATAACGTAATTCGCTACCTGCAGGAGGAAACCTGCGAGGAAAGCGACAGCTGGAACCAACGCTATCGCGATAATCTGGACAAGCTCCGTCAGGGCGAGGTCTATGGCGTGGCGGACGTTGTCAAATGCCTGATCAAACGCGATCGCGACCGCGGCTTATCCGCGGGCGAGCGTAAAATGTATTTAACGGCGCGACAGGTATTATTAGCCGAACTGATCGCGGCGAGCGGAAAGGAGGAAAGCGATTTTATCGAACTGATAGGCGGCAAATAATTTCATAATGAGGTGAATGGATACTTGGCAAAACGAATCTTGCGTATCGTATTCAGCTTGCTGGGCGCGGCATTGGGCTGCGGCGCTGTGGCGCTGGCAGACCAGATCAACATGGCTTTAGGAAATATTTCCTTTTCTCTGAGCCTGATCGAAGGCGTCCTTCCGCTTCTCTATGTGTTTTGTGGGCTGGTTTTTGCAATTATTTTTTATATTATTTCCCCCAAGCTCATAGACGGATTGGCAAGCTTTATGCAGGCGACCGAAAGCAGGCTGACGCAGATGCCCATTACGGATGTTTTTTATGCTGTTTTGGGTTTGATCATCGGCTTGTTGGTGGCGCTTTTGCTGTGCACGCTGGTCAACCGCATTCCGGTACCGTGGCTGGCGGCCATCATCAGCGTGGTTCTGTATGTGTTCTGCGGGTATATGGGCGTTGCGGTCACCATCCGGAAACGCACGGAGCTGAGCGAACCGGTGTTCTTTCAAAATACCAATGCCGGCGGCAAAAAGGACAAGCCCGGGAAGGACGCAACAGCTGCCCGGCCTAAGGTGCTGGATACCTCTGTCATCATCGACGGACGGATATTCGATATCTGCAAAACGGGCGTGGTAGAGGGTACCATTGTGGTGCCTAACTTTGTGCTGTCCGAGCTTAGGCACATCGCAGACAGCGCAGACGCGCTGAAGCGGGGACGGGGCCGCCGCGGGCTGGATATTTTGAATTACATGCAGCAGGAGCTGGACATCCCCGTGCAGGTGTCCCAACAGGATTATGACAACATCCCCGAGGTAGACCTAAAGCTTTTGCGGCTGGCAACGGATATCGGCGGCGTGGTGGTCACCAACGATTACAATTTAAATAAGGTAGCCAGCGTGCAAAAGGTGTCCGTACTCAACATCAACGAGCTGGCAAACGCCATTAAGCCAGTTGTGCTGCCCGGTGAGGAAATGCGGGTGCAGATCGTAAAAGAGGGCAAGGAAAACGGGCAGGGGATTGGCTATCTTGACGACGGCACCATGATCGTTGTGGACGGCGGAAAGCGCCTGATCGGTGCGGAGGTGGATACCGTTGTAACCAGCGTGCTGCAAACCGCAGCAGGCCGGATGATATTCGCCAAGCTGAAGTGATTTTGCGCCCGGCGAGCGCGTGTTCGCCGGGCTTTAAAACCGTTTAAAAGGATGGGCTGATTGAAAAAGCAACCCTTGACACTAGCCAACCATAGTGATACTATAATAAACTGCACATGTATGGACAGTGCGGGTTTATACCCATTCCTAGGGATGGGGTATTAAGCCTTGCCGGAAGGGAATACTTCCGGTGGGCGATTGCCTGATTTTTCCGTATGGAATCGACCACGGAACCCGAAGCAGTATAGCAATTTGGCGTTTTTAACGCCGGTTAGGAGTGAACGCGATGGTGCATGAGGTGAATATGGGGAAGCGTACACGAATGAGCTTCTCTCGCATTGAAGAAGTGTTGGACATGCCGGATCTGATTGAGGTCCAGAAGAACTCGTTCCAGCGTTTCATCGATGAGGACCTGCGGGAGGTGTTGAACGACATCTCGCCGATCACGGACTATTCCGAGCGGCTGGTTCTGGAATTCGTGGATTATTACATCGACAAAGAACACCCTAAGTATTCGGTAGACGAATGCAAGGAGCGCGACGTTAACTATTCCGCACCGCTGAAGGTCATCGTTCGCCTTATTAATAAGGAAACGGGAGAAGTGAAGCAGCAGGAAGTGTTCATGGGAGACTTCCCGCTGATGACCGAGCAGGGCACGTTCATCATCAACGGCGCAGAGCGCGTTATCGTAAGCCAGTTGGTGCGTTCTCCGGGCGTGTACTTCTCGCAGTCCATCGATAAAACCGGTAAGGCACTGTTTGCTACGCAGGTGATCCCCAACCGCGGCGCATGGCTGGAGTACGAAACGGACTCCAACGAGGTGCTGTGGGTCAAGATCGATCGCCAGCGCAAGGTGCACATTACCGCGTTTTTGCGCGCCCTAGGGTACGGCAAGAATTCGCAGATCGAGGAGCTTTTGGGCGCGGATGAGCGCCTGACGGCAACGCTGCAAAAAGACCCCACCACCAATACGGAGGAGGGCTTAATCGAGATATACAAGCGCCAGCGTCCCGGCGAGCCGCCTACAAAGGAGAGCGCGGAGTCTTTGTTGAACTCCCTCTTCTTTGATAAGCGTTACGACCTTGCACGGGTTGGCCGCTATAAGTTCAATAAAAAACTGTCCCTTGCACGCCGCATTCAGGGCTTTATTTCCGCGGATACGGTCATTTCCCCCATTACCGGCGAGGTGCTGGCGGAGGCCGGGCAAACCTTTACCCGGGAAATGGCAAATGCCGTGCAGGAAAACGGCGTGCCCTTTGTATGGCTCAGCTTTGAGAGCCATAAGCTGAAGGTGCTGGGCAACAACTTTGTTGACCCCAAGCTGCTCTTATCCTTCGACCCCATGAAGGCAGGCTTGAACGAAAACGTACATTTCCCCACCATGCAGGCGCTGTTGAAGGATTGCGAGGGCAAGTCTGAGGACGAGACCGTTGCATACCTGAGCGAGCATGTGACAGACCTCATTCCCCGCCACATCGTAACGGACGACATCGTAGCTTCCATCAGCTACTTGATCGGCCTTCCCTACGGCGTTGGCAATACGGACGATATCGACCACTTGGGCAATCGCCGCATCCGCTCCGTTGGCGAGCTGTTACAAAACCAGCTTCGCATCGGCATGACCCGTCTGGAGCGTGTGGTGCGTGAGCGCATGAGCCTGCAGGACATGGATGTTGCCATGCCCAGCAACCTCATCAACATCCGCCCGGTCACGGCAGCCATCAAGGAGTTCTTTGGCTCCTCCCAGCTGTCGCAGTTTATGGATCAAACCAACCCGCTGGCAGAGCTAACGCATAAGCGGCGTTTGTCCGCACTGGGCCCCGGCGGCTTGAACAGAGAACGTGCAACGTTCGATGTTCGAGACGTTCACTTTAGCCATTACGGGCGTATGTGCCCCATTGAGACGCCTGAAGGCCCCAACATCGGCCTGATCAACTCGCTTTCCACCTACGCCAGAATCAACCAGTACGGCTTTATTGAAGCACCGTACCGCCGGGTGGACGGCAAGCATCGCGTCATCACCGACGAGATCGCCTACCTCACTGCGGACGAAGAGGATAACTTCATCGTGGCGCAGGCCAATGAGCTTATCGACGAGAATACCCACTGGTTCGTAAAGGACCGTGTGGTAGCCCGTCGCTTGGATGAGATCATCGAGGTCAAGAGCAACGAGGTAGACTACATGGACGTTTCGCCCAAGCAGCTGGTCTCCGTTGCCACGGCTATGATCCCCTTCTTGGAGAACGACGACGCAAACCGTGCGCTGATGGGCTCCAACATGCAGCGTCAGGCAGTGCCGCTTCTGGTACCGGAAGCGCCCGTGGTGGGTACCGGCATGGAGTATAAGGCCGCCCGTGACTCCGGCGTTGTGGTGCTGGCACGCCAGGACGGCGAGATCGCCAGCGTATCCGCCAACAAGATCGAGATCATGGATAACACCGGCAATCTCCACAGCTATAAAATGACCAAGTTCCAGCGCAGCAACCAGGGCACCTGCCTCAACCAGCGCCCCATCGTGAACAAGGGCGACAAGGTGAAGAAGGGCGATCCCATTGCGGACGGCGCGTCCACCGATATGGGCGAGATCGCGCTTGGCCGGAACATATTGATCGGCTTCATGACGTGGGAGGGCTACAACTACGAGGATGCCGTTCTGATCAGCGAAAAGCTGGTGAAGGACGATGTGTTCACCTCCATCCACATCGAGGAGCATGAAACCGAGGCTAGAGATACCAAGCTGGGGCCTGAGGAGATCACCCGAGACATCC
>CAYZAW010000005.1:0-65739 GCA_964476505.1 uncultured Oscillospiraceae bacterium
CTGGTTTTCGAGGAATTTTGCTTCAAACTCCTTGCTTGGCATTGGTTGCTCGTAGAGATACCCCTGTATGGTTTGGCAGCCGATGCTCATCAAAAAGTCCGCCTGCTCCTTCGCTTCAACACCCTCGGCAATGACCGGCATGTTCAGCCAGCGCGCCATACGCAGTACCGCGTTGATGATCATGCCGCCACGTCCGAATTGATCCTCCCCGGAGAAAAACTTCATATCCAGCTTGATGATATCCACCGGAACGTCCTTTAAGATGTTCAGGGAGGAATAACCGCTGCCAAAGTCGTCCATCTCGATCAAAAAACCGCATTCGTGCAGCTGCTCCACAACGCGTGACAGCCGCTCGGTATCCTCTGCAAACAGGCTTTCCGTGATTTCAAGGCGGAACAGCTCAATGGGGATGTTGTATTTTTGGATGATCGCCAACAGCTTGCTGCAAAGTGCAGGGTCTTTGGTATCCTCTCTCGATACGTTTACAGCAATGGGCACCGGTGTGTTGCCCTTTTTGATCCATGCGCCAACGTACTGCGCGGTACGGTCCCAAATGTATTCGTCCAGCTTGGTAATAAACCCGTTTTTTTCAAATATGGGAATGAATTCGTTGGGCAGTACGATTCCTCTTTCTGGGTCGATCCAGCGCACAAGCGCTTCTGCGCCCACGATCTGCCCCGTAGCATGGTGGATCTGGGGCTGGATGTAAACGTCAAACTGCCCTTGTGCAAGCGCCGATTCCATATGGTCGGTAATCAGTTTTTCCTGTATCCGCTTTTCGTTCATGCTCTCGTCGTACACGGCAAGCCATGCGGCGAATTTCCCCTTGATGGCGCTGCTGGCAGTAATGGCGAAATCCAGCATGGTATCAGCCGTAATGGTGGGATCGGCAATGATGTACGCGCCTGCCCGGCCGGTAATTCTGGCTTTTAACGGGTAGTCGCTGAAAAAGTCGCGCACGATGGCGGTAGCCCGTTCTATCGCCCCGGGACTGTTGGGGAACAAAATTGCGTATACGTCGTTACTCAAGCGCCCTGCAAAGCCATTCATATCATCGGCATATACCAGCAGCTTTTCGGCGGAGAACTGTAAGAGCCGGTCTCCCTCATCCCGCCCGAAGCGCTCGTTGATAAAGCGGAAATCGTTGATGTCGCAGCAAAGCAGTATATAGGAATTTGCAGGCTTGCTCCGTACCGTTTCTTCCACCAGCTTCAGGAAGAACGTGCGGTTGTACAGGCCCGTCAGGCTGTCGTGCTCCGCTTGGAACCGCAGTTTTTTACTTGCCAGAATATCGTCGTTAACATCCAGAAATGTTAGGATGATCTTGCTTGTAAGGTTCATATCATCCACCCGTTTAAACGCATTCATGGTAAACCAATGCCTTGTTTTTGCGGGCGTTTTCAGCATGATGTCCAGCGTGGCACCGGTATGCGTTCTATCTGTGGCAAGGTCGTGCACCAATACCTGCATGGCCTTTACATCCATAGCATCCGCCACCATGTCCGACATCAATATCTGCCAGAGCGGGCGCTCGTCAAACACGCCGTAAATGTGTTCCGAAATTGCCGGGTCATAGGAAAACAGCCCGCTGACCCAGTCGTATTCCACCACCACCGTGCCCGTATGGGCAAACACGGTGCGGAACTTGGAGCCTTCGCTGCTTTGCGTTTGCAGGTATGTGTTTTGCGCCCGGAGCCGTTCGTTTTCCGCCTTGCTGATGGCAGAAGTAATTCTGATTCGCAGCAGCGCAGAATCGATGGGCGTTAAAATAAAGTCGCTTGCACCCTCACGAAGGGAGTTAACGCAACGCTCCCGTTCCTTGGCATTGCCAAGCGTGATCACCGGAACCGTTTTTATGCCCTCGATTCCCCGCATACGCTCCAAAAAGGCGAGGCTGTCCATACCGGGGATGTCCATGTTCAGCAGCACAACCGACACGGAGATCCCGTAGCGGCGCAGGCGGGTCATTGCATTCTTCTCATCGGAGCAGGCTTCGATATGATACTGCTCCGAAAACGCATCGTTTACGGCTTCAACGGTTTCCGGATGATCGTCCACGATCAGTATGTGCCGTTTTTTTGTCATTTCCTTTCTACTGTTTGTGTCGCTCTCCCGGTCGCTTGTAACGGGCTTCATCAACTCGCCGTTAAAGAACGCAAAGGTCTCCCTGCCGTTGGCCTTGGCATGATGCAGTGCCATATCCAGATTGTGATACAGCGTGATCACATCTTTGCCGTCGTCAGGGAATACGGCGATACCGATGCTTGCAGTGATCTGCACATCTACGCTAAACACCTTGCGAAGCAGCGACTGTATCTGCGTGGCGCGTTTTTCGATCAGCGTTTGATTGAAAACGTTGTTGATGCACAGTATAAATTCATCTCCGCCAAGCCTGCCTAATAAATCGCCCTCCCGCAGCACTGTGCGAAGCGCGTTTGCGATATCTACCAGCGCCTGATCCCCAACGGTGTGCCCAAAATTATCATTGATCTTTTTAAAGCCGTCGATGTCTATCAACAGCAGCGCATGCCGCTGCCGGGGCTGTTTAACTAAAATGAGATTGCCAAACTGCTCCACAAATGCGGATCTGTTGAGTACGCCGGTAAGCGGGTCGGCTTCTATTTGTGCTTTTACAGATAGCTCCGCCGTTTTTTCGGCATCAATGTTCTCGTACAGTAAAAACGCATGGATGTCTTTGCTCTCCGGGTATTTTGTGATCTCCACGGTAACGCGGAGCCATCTGTATTCGCCTTCGGTCACCCGTTCCCGATACTCCATGGAGGCCGTTCGTATCCCGCGATAATATCCGGCAAGCAGATACTCGGAATCCAGCAGTGCTACATATGCCTCGTAATCGTCCAGATGCACAAAGCGCCCTGCATATTCTCTGGTGCGTTCGTTGAAGGAGATGCTGCCCGGCTTAAAGCAGATGGTAAGCAGCGCGCCCTCCATGCTGTCAAAGGCGGTGCTTTTTGTTAGGTTACAGCGAAACAGCGTGTAGGATTCCTGCGGCCTTTGCTCCATGGACTGCTGCCATTTGGTGTAAACAGCCGCCTGTTCGCGCCGCTCCGTAACGTCCTCAAATACAATGATCGCCTGATAAGGCTTGTTTTTCGCATCATACACAAAGCTTGCCTTCATGCGATACCAGCGGAAGCTGCCGTCCGCATCCTTCAAGGCAGATACGATGGGCTTGATCTCGCCGTTACAAAGCGATTGGAAGAATGCCCGGTATTCCTCCTCGCACTCCGGCGCTACGAGCCCGGCGCGAATGAATTCCTCCGGCACGTCTAAAACCGTCTCCCCATACCCATGGCGGGAGGTCAAGGACGAATCACTGTACAGCGTTTTGGTTTTTAAGTCGTAACGGAACAGGTTGATTCCACTTTCCTGTACGGCTATGCGGTTTTGCTCTTCGCTGATCTGCAGTTGATCTCGCTCCTGCTGCAAATGCCTGTTGGCTTTTCTAAGGGAATAGAAATAAGCGGCAAAGGTGATCACTGCCGCCAAGAATACCATTCCAAACAGCAGCACGTTGAATAACGACTGCTTTTCTGCCGCCGCGTCTATCAGCTTTGCGGGAATTACGTTTAGCATTACAAGCCGTTCGCCCGTTGCAGCATAGAATTCCAGCGGAACATACACGGCATAACGCTTTTCTCCGTGTATCCTATAGGTAACGGAACCCGTTTCCCCCGCCGCGATCTCGGCCTTGATCATTTCCGGCGTTTTCCCGTTTTCCAGCCGTCCCGGTTCTATTTCGGCATAGATATTGTCTGAGGTGGATAAGTAATTGGGGTTGTCCGAATCGATGGCGATGTGTCCGTCTTCCCGGCAAATCAGCGCGAACGCTTCTCCCTCGTACATGTTTGGAACCAACAGATCCGCAAGCAGCTGTTTTGTATAGCCGCCCTGTACGATGCCGATCACAGTGCCGTCCTTCACGATGGGAACCGCCAGCATAATGATCACACCGTCTCCGTTCTTTGCGTCTGTGATCTTCTGTACTGCCCAGCTTCCCGCCATAGCCTTTTGAAAATACGCCCGGTCGGATACGTTATAGGCTTTGCCGTCGCTTGCATAGCAAATGCCGTCTGCCATGGCAAACGTAACGTATTGAAATGCGGACTCGTCCGCAAGCCGGGATAACCGGCGCATTGCAGGTGCAAGCTCGATTTCATCGTATTCTGCCAAACCGATTGCCGCCACGTTGAGCGTGTTGATCTGCCCCTCCCATACGGCCTTCAGTGTTGCGGACTGTTCCGTGGCGGAGGCAATTAAGTCTCTATTGGCATCGCTTAACGCCTGCTTTCTTGATAAACCGTCGCTGATGAAAAGTGCCGCCACTATCAAGAGAACAGAAATAATAGGATTGAGTATCAAATGCAGCATATTGGAGCGATGATCCCGATTACGGAAAGAACGCGAAAAAAAGCCAACGGCAGCACCGTCTCTATATGCCTGCGGTAATTCGCGCCTTCGCTCCCTAGCTTTCATCATTCGCACTTTCTATTCTGTGTCATCATAGGATATGCGCCATGGTACGGGAAAACATGAATGGCTTGTATGATTAGACTGTTACTTCTGTATTATATATGTATACCCCCTTCAACAGTCCCCATAACAGATTTTAACATGTTCTGTACAACATAATCCACATATTCCATATTTTACCAACATTGTAGTAATACATCGACTGGAACCGTAAATATATCCTGCAAAAAGCATCCCGTTCTCTTGCTTGTTTCATCTGATCGTGCTAGTGTATAAATGTCTTAAATGAGACAGTTTGGAGGAGCGGTCATGCAGCAGACGGATATCATCGCGTTCATCAGCGCACTGCCGCTGTTTTCCGGGGTGCCGCAGGCATTGCTTGCATGTATCCCGCAAGAGGAAGGCTTCCTTATAGAAGAGATCGCCCCCGGCTCTTATGTGATGCAATCCGGCGACGCCGTACGGCGGTTGGGCATTGTGTATAACGGTTCTTTGGAGGTGCAAAAGAACAACGATCACACGCATATGCTCATCAACATCCTGCATAAGGGCGACTTGACCGGCGCTACCACGCTGTTTTTGCCGGATGCCGCCGCCGCCAACACACTATATACCAAGCAGGGCTGCACCATGCTGTTTTTTACGGAGGCGCTGCTTCAAACACTGATGCGGCAATGCTTTGCCCTTGCGGAAAACTACATCCGCTACCTGACCGGGCGCGTTCGCTTTTTAGACGGGCGGGTCAAAAGCATTGCCTCCCCCACCGCTGCGGACAAGCTGTACAACCATCTTCTGCAAAACGCACAAAACGGCGTGTTTCGCCCTCAAAGCTCCATGACGGCTCTTGCCACTACTCTGTCTCTTAGCCGCGCCTCCCTGTATCGCGCTATGGAGGAATTGAAGGCAGCAGGGCTCATCCGTCATGAGAAAAAGACCATTGTATTACAATAGGAGGTAACTTCTTATGAAAAAGATTTTGTCTGTTGTTCTTGCTCTTGTTCTATGTACCTTTACACTTTTAGGCTGCGCAAAAGCGCCCGAGGAACCCGTGAAGCTGGCAACGCTGAAGGGCCCTACCGGCATGGGCATGGTATCCCTGATGCAAGAAGGCGAAGCCGGGTACAACGTTACCCTTTCCTCCGCACCGGACGAGGTGACCGCTATGTTGATCTCCGGGGAAGCGGATATTGCCGCTGTGCCGGTCAATTTAGGGTCGGTGCTGTATAACAAGCTGGATGGAGATGTGCGCATCATTGCCGCCTCTACGCTTGGCGTACTGTATGTGCTTTCTGCCGACAACAGCGTGCAGTCCGTTTCCGACCTTGCCGGTAAAACCCTGTACGCCACCGGGCAGGCAGCCACGCCGGAGTACATATTGAATTACATACTCCAGCAAAACGGTGTTGCGGACAAAGTTACCGTGGAATACAAGGCGGAGCATAGCGAGCTTGCCGCGCTGTTAGCCGCAGGAGACGTGACCCTTGGCATGCTGCCGGAGCCCAACGTGACCGCCGCCATGGTAAAAAACCCAAGCCTGCATATTGCGCTTGACCTCACGGACGAGTGGAGCAAAATTACCGATGCAAGCATGGTGCAAAGCGCCATCATCTGCCGTGCTTCTTATTATGAGGCACACAAGGCGCAGGTAGAACAGTTTTTAGCGGACTATGCGGCATCCGTAGCATTTGTAAACGAAAAGCCCGCCGAAGCTGCCGCACAGATGGAGGCGCTTGGAATCGTGCCTGCTGCCGCCATAGGCGAAAAGGCCATTCCCAACTGCAACATCGTTTGCCTGACCGGGGAAAACATGAAAGCTTCCGTATCCGCCATGCTGGATGTACTGTATACCGCCAACCCCAAGAGCGTGGGCGGCGCTGTACCTAATGAGGATTTTTATGTGGGCTAGGCTCAACAAACCCATACGCATAGGCATTGTACTGCTGTTCTGGCTCTTTGTTTGGCAGGGCGCTGCTTCCATTGTGGCAAGCCCGCTGCTGCTGCCCGGGCCGGTTGATACGCTTGTAACGCTTTTCCATCTGGCGGGAACGGCGGTATTTTGGAAAACCGTTTGCATGACGCTGCTGCGCGTGGCTGCAGGCTATCTTTTAGGTGCCGTTATCGGCACTCTCCTTGGGATACTCACTGCCGCCTCGCCCTTTTATCGCGATTTGCTTTCCCCACTTCGCACCGTTATCAAGGCAACGCCGGTTACATCGTTCATTATACTGGTGCTGCTGTGGTTAACCGCCTCCGTTACGCCGGTGCTGATCGCCTTTTTGATGGTAGTACCCATGTTCTGGGCAACAACGTATCAGGGAATCGTATCCGCCGACGTGCAGCTGTTGGAAATGGCGGAGGTATTTCATCTGGGGCGAAAGAAAACGCTGCGGCACATTTATCTGCCGAGCATTCTGCCCCAATACATCGCCGTCAGTACAACGGCTCTGGGGTTTGCGTGGAAGTCCGGCGTAGCGGCGGAGGTGATCGCCTCCCCCGCGCTTTCCATCGGACGCAGTTTGATTGAAAGCAAGCTGTATGTGGAAACGCCCGATTTGTTTGCCTGGACGCTGGCGGTCATTCTGCTTTCCGTTCTGTTGGAATGGCTGGTCGTTCGGCTTTTAGGGAGGGTAAAGGCATGATAGCATTGCGTGATATCACCTGCGGCTACCCGGGTAAACCCGCCGTACTCTCCGGTTTTTCCTGGGATATTCCAAACAAGGGCTGCGTTGGGATCATCGGCGCGTCAGGCTCCGGCAAAACCACGCTTTTAAAGCTACTCCTAGGGCGTATTGTGCCTGCAAGGGGAACCATCAGCGGTTTGCAGGATAAGCGCATATCCGTTGTGTTTCAAGAGGACAGGCTGCTTTGGCATTTATCCGCCGCCGAAAACGTGGCGCTGGTAAACGATGAAAAAGACCCCCTGCCCCGTCTTTTGGATATGGAGTTAAAGGATGCCGCCAACATGCCCGTTTCCGCCCTGTCCGGCGGTATGCAGCGGCGCGTTGCCATAGCCCGGGCACTGCATTACGGCGGGGATATCCTGCTGCTAGACGAGCCCTTAAAGGGCTTGGACGACGCATTGAAGGAGCGGCTGATTCCCATTATCAAGGCGGCGTTTCCCCTCGTGATCGTTGTGCTGCATGAGCGGCACGAAGCCGAAGCCTTTGGCTGTGATACGGTGATCTCGCTGTAACATACCGGTTATCGCTAATTTAAATCATACAACCGACCGCTCCGCTTTTTTTAAGTGGGGCGGTTGCTTTATTTATTGGATATGGTACAGTAATGGATGCGAATAATCGGCATGAATTGCAAAGGGGATACATCATCCTATGAAACATCGAGTTCTCAAGCGTACCTTATTCATTATTACGGCTGTGCTGCTGGTTCTTATCATTGCCATAGCGGCGCTCTTTTGGAACGAGTTGCGTTCGCTTTCCACGCTCAAGCAGTTGGACGATTACGGCATGTTTCAAATGACGTATTACGGCGATTACGGCTTTGACTCGTTTTTAGAAACAGGCGCAAAAAGCGATTCGGATATAGAAGCCTTCGTGACCCGGCGGCTTTTAAAGGGGCTCCCCATCGACCTTGGGGTAACAGGCGACGGCTGTACGGCCTTTGCTGTACGCAATGAACGTGGAGAAATGCTGTACGGGCGTAATTTTGATTTTGCCTATGCGCCGTCCTTACAGGTATTTACCGCACCGGATAACGGCTATGCCTCGGTTTCCACCGTTAACCTTTCCTTTGCCGGGTATGATGAAGCCCATCTGCCGCACGGAATCAGCATCGACAGCTTCTTGACCTTAGCGGCTCCGTTTCTGCCCTTTGACGGCATGAACGAAAAAGGCGTTGCCATGGCTTTGCTGGCTGTGCCGGAAGCGGACGGCGGTAACGATCCTAAGAAAGTGACGTTAAACACCACCACCGCCATTCGTTTGGTGTTGGATAAAGCCGCCACGGCAAAGGAAGCCGTAGCTTTACTGGAGCAGTACAATATCTATTTTTCCGCTGATGTGGATTGTCACTTTTTGATTGCCGATGCCAGCGGTGCTTCACTGCTGGTAGAATACTATGACGGTGCGATGCGGGTAACGGAGGCGGATGCAGACTATCAAATCGCGTCCAACTTTATTGCCTACAACGGCTTGAACATTGGCGAGGGCTCCTCGGAATTCGACCGTTACGATACGGCAGAGGCGGCCATCCTTGGCGGCAACGGCGTGTTGACGGAAACGGACGCGATCTCCCTTTTAGAGGAACTGGGGTGTTATGGTGACGACGGTACAGATAAGCTGCAATGGAGCGTGCTGTATAACCTTACCACGATGGAAGCACAGTTGTTTGCACACAGAAACACACACAACATTGTCAACAGCGTATTGTCAGTCGCGAAATAATAAAAACCGTTTATTTTGTACTTTCATGAAAAAGCGAGTAAAAGCCTTTGCTTCTTACTCGCTTTTGATTTTATATCTTGTGATTTACCTGCACCGTTTCACCTGCCATGGCAAGCAGTGCGAATGCTCCGTTATGCTTTTGCAGCCGCTGCGGGAATCCGTATCCGCTCGATCACCTTGCGGCAGCGTGCGGTGTTGTACAGCACCGGCACCGGGTACAGCGGGTTGCACTCCTTTAGGGCAAACCCTATCATCTGCGGAATGTCCGCATCCTTGATGAAATCGAACCCGGTGGGGATGTGCATGCGGGCGTTCATGGCGCGGATCTCCGCAATGAACGCTTTGGCCTTGGCTTCCTCCCTCGCCGCGCCGGAAAGCCCCGCGATATCGTACAGCCGCGCCAGCTTCGCATTCACTGTTTCGCCGTAATCCTCCAACACATAGGGAAGTATCACCGCGTTTGCTAAGCCGTGCGGCGTGTTATAAAAGCCTCCAAGCGTGTGCGCGATGGTATGCACGTTGCCTACCCCCGCCCGTGTAAACGCCCAGCCCGCTTTATAGGAGGCCAATAACAGCGCCTCCCGCGCCTCCATGTCCGCACCGTTTTCGTATGCGCGTTCCAAATAGCGGAATATTGCCTGCACCGCTTCCTCGGAAAACGCTCTGGTTTCCTTGGTGGTGTAGTGTACGCATAGGTACGCCTCTACCGCGTGTGTAAGCGCGTCCATGCCGGTGGTGGAGGTGATATGCTGCGGCAGCCCCAGCGTTAAGGCGGGGTCCAATACCGCATACTTGGGAATCAACGAAAGATCGTACAAAGCATATTTGTGATGGGTCTCTTTATCCGTTATGACCGCCGCAATGGTGGTTTCTGAGCCCGTTCCGGCAGTGGTGGGCACCGCAATAAAGGGCGGCAGCTTATGCAGCACCCTTAAAAGCCCGCCCAACTGCTGAATCGTTTTGTTGGGCTTTACAGCCCGTGCGCCCGCGCCCTTTGCAGTATCCATGGCGGAGCCGCCGCCGATGGCAACGATACCGTTACACTGCTCCGTTTTGAACAAGGTATACGCCGCCTCCACCGTTTTGGTGGAGGGATTGGCTTCCACCTCGCTAAACAAGGCGTAGTCCATACCGCTTTGCTCCAGAAGCGCCAGGATTTTAGGCGCAACGCCTGCCTTCATTAAGCCGGGGTCAGTCACAACAAGGGCTTTTTGCACGCCCATTCCCTTCAGCAGCGCCGGAATGCGGCTAATACTGTTTTGGCCGGAAACCACCTCTGCCTTTCTCCACGGCAGCAGGTGCGCGCCAGCGCCAAACACCACTTGGAATATGCGATACCATAGCTTCTTCAAAGCCCACATAACGCTACCTCCACACTTTATTTATGCCTCCGCCATCCACTCCGTCAGATGCCGGTAAATCGCCGCCGCCAGCTTTTTATGCTCTGCCTCGTCCATATGCTCCTGATCGATCTCGCTTGGTACGGCATACTCCGACGCAGCCATAAACCCGCAGCCGTATTTTTGTGCGACCCGCCGGTACACCTCTTTTAATCCCTTGGCGGTTTCAACGGATTCCGCAGAGAATTCCGGATCGAAGCCCGGCAGATGCACCTTCTCCCCAAGGAGAATGGGCGATACAATAAATACCCCCGGCGCATCCCCGTTTGGGCCGCAGTGGGAGCGCTGTATCACTTCTACCAGCCGCTCCACGCAATACGCGATCTGATCCGCCGAAATGGAGTAGAAGGATTTACAGTCGTTGGTGCCAAGCATCAGTACTACAACATCCACCGGCTTTGTTAGTTCCAGCGCCGCAGGCAGAGCGGTGATTCCGTTCTTCCCCGCCCGTGTCTCGTCCTCGAACACCGTTGTACGGCCAACGTTGCCGTCCTCGATCACGCGGCAGCCGCTTCCTAAGTATTGCCCCAAAAGGCACGTCCAGCGCTGTTGTTCGCTATACCTGCCGGAGCCGTCCGGCTTGTAGCCGTAGGTATTGGAATCTCCGTAACACAATATCGTCTTCATGTTTTACAGTATATCAAACCATATAAGGTTTTTCATCAGAAACATTTTCTAAATGATTGCATTGATTTATCCATCTATTACGAACATTCTTGCCATGATATGATTTTAACGTTCCATTTTTCGTTGACTTTTTCCTTTGTTACCGTATAATAAGTGAGAAGAAACGAAAAAGCGGGGGTATTGTATGAAGAAAGCCGCCATTGTACTGTCCAACGGGTCAGTATTTACCGGTTACCGCATTGGCGCGGATTGTGCCGCCGCCGGGGAATTGGTGTTCACCACCGGCATGTGCGGCTATATTGAAACCTTGAGCGACCCCAGCTTTTACGGACAGATCGTATTGCAAACCTTCCCGCTCATCGGTAATTACGGGATGATCCCGGCGGATATGGAAAGCCCCAATAGCGTTGTTTCCGGGTATGTGGTCCGCGAGTTATGCGGCCAGCCGTCCAATTTTCGCTCAAGCGAAACATTGGACGTTTTTTTGAAGAAAGCGGGCGTGCCCGGCATCTGCGGTGTGGATACCCGCGCCATTACCCGCATCATACGTGAATACGGCGTTATGAACGCCGCCATTGTAGACGACGCTTCGCAGGCGGACTTGGAGCACCTAAAAGCAATTCAAGTAAAAAACGCCGTAGCTTCCGTCAGCTGCAAGCAGGCGTACCATTCCCCCGCAACAGGGGAGGCGCGCTTTACCGTTGCGCTGTTGGACTTTGGCGCAAAAGCAAATATCGTGCGGGAATTAAACCGCCGCGGCTGCAATGTGCATGTGCTGCCATACGATACAACGGCAGAAGAAGTACTGTCTCTTAAGCCGGACGGGCTGATGCTTAGCAACGGTCCCGGCGACCCGGCGGAAAACACGCAGGTCATTCAGGAGATCAAAAAGCTGTTAGGAAAAGTGCCGATGTTTGGCATCTGCTTAGGGCACCAGCTGTTGGCGCTTGCCAACGGCGCTTCCACCTACAAATTGAAATACGGCCACCGGGGCGCTAACCAGCCGGTAAAGGATCTAACAACAGGTCGGGTATACATCACCAGCCAGAACCACGGCTATGCGGTGGACGGCAGCACGCTTGCCGCCTCGGGCGGGCAGGTGCGCTTTATAAACGCCAACGATCATACCTGCGAGGGGATCGACTATCCCGCGATCCACGCGTTTTCCGTACAGTATCACCCGGAAGCTTGCGCGGGGCCCTTGGACTCCGCTTATCTGTTCGACCGCTTTATCAGCATGATGGAGGTGCGGTAACATGCCTTTAGACGAACGTATCAAAAAAGTATTGATGATAGGCTCCGGTCCCATCGTGATAGGCCAGGCCGCCGAGTTCGATTATGCGGGCGCACAGGCCTGCCGGGTGTTGAAGGATGCGGGCGTAAACGTGGTGCTGGTAAACTCCAACCCCGCCACCATCATGACGGACAAATCCCTAGCAGATGAGATCTATTTAGAACCTTTAACGGAGCATACCATCCGCCGCATCATCGAAAAGGAGCGGCCAGACAGCATACTGGCCTCCCTTGGCGGGCAAACGGGGCTCACCATCGCCATGCAGCTTTCCAAGAGCGGATATTTAGAGAAAATGGGCGTGCGGCTTTTGGGTACCGATGCCGCGGCCATAGATGCTGCCGAAGACAGGCAGCTTTTTAAAGACACTATGGAGCGCATCGGTCAGCCGGTGATTCCCTCCGCCATTGCAAACGATGTTGTGCACGCTAAGGAGATCGCAAAGGAAATCGGTTACCCGGTGATCATCCGCCCGGCGTTTACCCTTGGCGGTGCGGGCGGCGGCGTAGCCTATGATGAAGCGGCGCTTGTGAATATCGCACAAAACGGCTTGGATATGTCTCCCATCACGCAGGTACTGGTGGAGCGTTATATTTTCGGCTGGAAAGAGATCGAATTTGAAGTGATGCGGGATGCGGCGGATAACGTGATCGCCGTGTGCAGCATGGAGAATTTCGACCCTGTTGGCGTACACACGGGAGACAGCATCGTCATTGCACCTGCGGTAACGCTATCCGATAAAGAATATCAAATGCTTCGAAGCGCGTCGTTGTCCATCATTTCCGCGCTGGGCATCCAAGGCGGCTGCAACTGCCAGTTCGCCTTGAACCCCGATAGCTTTGAATACGCGGTGATCGAGGTAAACCCCCGCGTTTCCCGCTCCTCCGCGCTTGCCAGCAAGGCCACCGGCTACCCCATTGCCAAGGTGACCACAAAAATTGCGCTTGGCTACACGCTGGACGAAATAGAAAACGCCGTTACAGGCAAAACCTGCGCCTGCTTTGAGCCTACGCTGGATTACGTGGTGGTAAAGCTGCCCCGCTGGCCCTTTGATAAATTCGTACACGCTTCCCGTGCGCTTGGCACGCAGATGAAGGCCACCGGCGAGGTGATGGCGATTGCCCCGTCCTTTGAGATGGCTCTGTTAAAGGCCGTGCGCGGTGCGGAAATATCGCTGGACACCCTGAATCTAAAAGCCCTTGCCGGCTGCGATTACCGGGAAAAGCTGAAGCAGGCAGACGATTTGCGCCTGTTTACGCTGTTTTATGCCCTCAAGCAGGGCGCAACAGTAGACGAATTGTTCCAACAAACGCGTATCGACCGTTGGTTCTTATATAAATTAGCACATTTGGCGCAATATGAAACCGCCATAACAAATCGTGTGCTGACCGAAGAGCAGTATGCAGAGGGCAAGCGCTTAGGCTACACGGATAAGGCTTTGGAGCGTATCAGTAACAATCCCCTTCCCCTCCACCGCGCACCTGTATACAAAATGGTGGATACCTGCGGCGCGGAGTTTGCCGCCCAAACGCCCTATTTTTACGCCACCTATGACGACGAGTGCGAGTCTCGCCCCATCGACCGCAGCAAGAAGGAGCGCATCATCGTGCTGGGCTCGGGGCCTATTCGCATAGGCCAAGGCATTGAGTTCGACTATTCCTCCGTGCATTGCGCCCGCACCCTGCAGGAGCTGGGCTACGATGTGATTATCGTAAACAACAACCCGGAAACCGTTTCCACGGACTTTGACACCTCCAACCGCCTGTACTTTGAGCCGCTCTGTGAGGAGGACGTAAAAAGCATCGTTGCCATAGAGCAGCCCATCGGCGTGGTGGTGGCGTTTGGCGGGCAAACCGCCATAAAGCTCACGAAATCGCTCCATGAAGCGGGCATTCAAATTTTAGGCACCTCGGCGGAAAGCATCGATATGGCGGAGGATCGGGAACGGTTCGACGCGTTACTGGAAAAATTTCACATCCGCCGCCCCAAGGGCATGGGCGTGGTCACCAAGGAGGAAGCCATCCATGCGGCAAATACGCTGGGTTTCCCCGTGCTGGTACGGCCTTCCTACGTGATTGGCGGGCAGAACATGACCATTGCCTATACGCCGGAGGATGTTGCGCAGTATATGGACTTGATACTGGCGCAAAACATCGAAAACCCCGTGCTGGTGGATCAATACCTGATGGGCATGGAGCTGGAGGTAGACGTGATTTCCGACGGCGTAGACGTGCTGATTCCCGGCATTATGGAGCATATCGAGCGGGCGGGCGTGCACTCCGGAGACTCCATTGCCATGTATCCGCCGCAAAACATTACAGATGCCATGCACGACATCATTGTGGACTGCTCCACCAAGCTGGCGCTTGCCATGGGCACCAAGGGGCTCATCAATATTCAATACTTGGTGTATGAGGATGAACTGTATGTGATCGAAGTAAACCCGCGAGCGTCCCGCACCATCCCCTATATCAGCAAGGTAACGGGCGTGCCTATGGTGGCATTGGCAACCAAGATCATGGTAGGCGCAAAGCTGCGGGAGCTGGGCTACGGCACGGGCTTATACCGCACACCGCCGTATATCGCGGTGAAGGTGCCCGTATTTTCCTTCGAAAAGCTTTCTGACGCAAACTCAGAATTAGGGCCGGAAATGAAATCCACCGGCGAGGTATTGGGCGTTGGTAAAACCCGGGAGGAAGCCCTGTTCAAAGGACTGCTGGCGGCGGGCTACCGCCTGCCCCGTTCGGTTTACGAGCGCAAGGGCGGGGTGCTTATCAGCGTAACCAAAAAAAGCAGGTTGGAGATCATCCGCTTGGCAAAAAAGCTGAACGATCTTGGCCTTACGATCTACGCCACCCCCGGCACGGCGGACTCCATTTCCCAGCTTGGCATCGACGTGCGCCGGGTAAACCGGCTGTCGGAAGACAATAGCATATTCGACGTACTGGAGTCGGGTGCGATCAACTACATCGTGTTTACCGGCGCTTCCAAAAAAAGCACCATACAGGACTACACCCGCCTGCACCGCCGCGCCTTACAGCTTGGCGTTGCCTGCTTTACCTCGCTGGATACGGCAAACGCGCTGGCCGACATCATTCAAAGCGGCTTCAACGAGGGCAATACGGAGCTCATCGATATCTGCCATATGCGCAAGGAGCGCCAGCGTATTTCCTTCCGCAAAATGCAGGGCGCAGGCAACGACTGCATCGTGCTGGACAACCGAAACGGCTCCATCACCTGCCCGGAATCCCTTGCGATACTGTTTTGCAACCGGCATTCCGGTATCGGCTCCGAGGGCGTTGTGTTGATTGAGCGCTCGGACTGCGCCGATGCAAAAATGCGCATGTTCAATCAGGACGGCAGCGAGGGCGGCATGGGCGGCAACAGCATCCGTTGCGTGGCGAAGTACCTGTTTGACAACGGCATTGTGGATGGCGACCACCTGACGGTGGAAACCAATAGCGGCATTAAGGAGCTGGACATCAAGCTGTACGACGGCAAGGTACGCTCGGTGCGGGTAAACATCGGCAAGCCCCGCTTTGCCCCGGCAAGCATCCCCACCACCCTTCCAGGAGAGCGTATACAAAACTATCCCCTGACTGTTGCCGGGCAGGAATTCCATATCAACTGCGTATCCTTCGGAAACCCGCACTGCGTGGTGTTCTGCGAACGAATCGACACGCTGGACTTGGCGTATATCGGCCCGCAGTTTGAAAACGACCTCTCGCTGTTCCCGGAGCGCATCAATACGGAATTTGTGCGGGTGGTCAACCGCAAGACCCTTCGCATGCGCGCATGGGAGCGCGGCAACGGCGAAACATGGGCCTGCGGCACGGGCGCTTGTGCTTCCGTTGTAGCGGCGGTGGAAAACGGCTTGTGCGACCGCGATACGGATATCACCGTAAAAATGGTTGGCGGGGATTTGACCGTCCGCTACACAAACGAGGCCGTGTATTTAACCGGCAATACCAGCCTGATATTCGAAGGGGTCATTGAGTATTAAAGGCGGTTCTAGAATTGCAGTTCATGGGCATGCGCGTTTAGCCATGCCCGTTTTTCTTTATAATCCGGTATCACAGTTTGTACGCTTGCCCAAAATTCACTTTGATGGTTGGGCGCTTTGATATGGCAAAGCTCATGCACCGCTACATAATCGATGATATCCGCAGGCGCCATAATGAGCCGCCATGTAAGGTTGATGTTTCCGCTGCGGCTGCAGGAGCCCCAGCGGCCATCGGCGGAGGACAGCTTAACGCTGCGGTAGGTAACGCCGCATAGCGGCGCGTACAGGTTCAGCCGTTCCGTAAAGAATTCCCGGGCAAGGGCTTTGTACCAGCGCTCCAGCATTGCCTTAACGCGTTCCGGCTCCGCCTGCGGTATCAGCAGCCGGTCTTCCTCCCAAAGCGGCTTTTTGATGCCGCCGCAGTATGTTAAATACAGCGGTTCTCCAAGCAGGAAAAACCGCTCCCCCTCAAGAAACCTGTGAGGCGGATAAACTTGGGCTTTTGTTTCCATTTCCGCTGATTTTTGCTTGATCCAAGCCGCTTTATCCATTACCACGGCATCAATATACGCCTTGGGGGTACGAAGCGGAGCGCGCACCTCCACGCCGCCGTCTGGCAGGATGCGGATGGCAATGGTTTTTCGGCGGCTTCGAATCAATGCATAACGTTGTAATTCCATAGTGGCAGTATAGCACGGATCGCAGGCGGTTTCTACGCGCATTCAACGTGTTTCGCCGCTACTTTCCTAATTTTTATCAAATCCGACTTCCATTTTTTGTAGACGCGGCGCTTGATTTATGCCATAATTTTGTGTGTATCAATATCATATCAAGGCAGCAATGCCGTCAAGGAGAACAACCATTGAGATTGCTTGAGCCGCTTGCGCTATCCTGCATGAAGCAGTTTCAAACTGATTTTTATGAGCAGCGGAACGTTCAAAAGGTGATTCCGTTGCTGCATCCCGATGTTATCTGGGTATTCAGCAAAGACCTGACTCTGCACGGCAGCAATGATGTAGCGCGCTTTTTAGAAAGCCGCGCCGCAACCATGCAGGAGTCTTTTACGGTATACCAAACCGCATATACCGCCACACAGCTTAGCGATACGGACTGCCAAATTTCCGGCAGCATGACGCTTGTCTACGCTGCCGCAGATTCCTCGGTGGTAACGCCCTTTTCTGTAAGCGCTCTGTTCCGGCAAACCGGCGATAGCATGCTTTTAGTTTACATGCATGTGTTTACACAAGAACCCCATACAGACGAAGCCCCATTGCAGGAGGCTTCTTTGCGTTCCGTTGTCAGCAAGCGGGCAGCGGACGTTCGCAAGCTGCGGCGCACTGCCCTGCTCTCTGACGAAGCGGAGTATCATGAAATACTGATGAACATGCCCGGCGGGTTGTTCACCTATTCCGCCGAGGAAGACGCGCAGTTCGATTTTATCAATCAAGCCGTTCTGGATATTTTCGGATACACCGAGGAGGAATTCCGAAAGGTCTACAATAACAAGTTCGATAACATCATCCACCCGGAGGATCGGGACTGGGTGCTGGCCTCCATCAACGAACAAATTCAAGACAGCCCCTACGACGAGGTGCGTTACCGCATCATCGACTCCTCCGGCTCCGTGCGGTATGTGCACGATGTAGGCCGCATCATTACAGACGCAAGCGGCAGACGCATGTTCTTTGTTGTGGTGATAGACATTACCCAGTATGTACTCTCCGAGCGGGCGCTGGCAACCAGCGAAAAGCGGATGCGCGCGATCGTGGAACAATCCAGCGACATCATATTTGAGTACGACATCGAAACCGATCACGCCACATTCCACAGCGATTTTGAGCATATATTCGGTCGTATGCCCATCACGGATAACGTGAAAAAGCAGCTTGTGGCTTCCGACAGCATCGTTCACCCGGATGATATCCCCGCCATTGCCGCGTTTTTTACCAAGCTGCATTCCGGCGACCCCTATGTTGAAACGGAGCTGCGCATCCATACAGGCGACGGCGCATATCTGTGGTGCCGCGTATCCGCCTCCATCGTGTATGACGACTTTGGCCGTCCCTTTGTAGCCATGGGCAAGATCGCAGACATCGACAAGCAAAAACGCGAAACGGAAACACTGAAAACCAAAGCCAATACCGACCCCATGACGGGGCTGTACAACAAAACCGTTTCCGCCCAGATGCTTTCCGAGTTTATTGCCGGAGAGGGCAAAAAGGGCTGCCACGCCATGTTCATGATAGACGTGGACGACTTTAAATCCGTTAACGACCATCACGGTCACTTGTTTGGTGATTCCGTGTTGATCGCCGTGGCGGGCGTTCTTTCCAGAAGCTTCCGCTCCTCGGACATCGTTGGGCGCATCGGCGGAGACGAATTCATGGCGCTGCAAAAGTATGTAAGCTCCATGGCACAGTTGGAAAAGCGCGCAGAATCCATCCTGCACGCAGTTGGCGCTCTGTTTCCGGAGCTGGAGCAGCCCATTCACTGCACCATCGGCATCGCGCTGTACCCCGAACACGGGCAGGATTTGCCCATGCTGTATCACAATGCGGATATCGCCCTGTATCACGCCAAAAACGAGGGCAAAGCCCGCTACTGTATCTATAACGCCGAGCTTGGCCGCGCCTTTACGGAAAACGATACCCCCATCCCCGTTCACGCGGAGATCGAAGTAGCGGAGAAAAACCCCGTTGGCAGGCAGTTGATTCAAAACGTGCTGCAAACGCTCATGGAGAAAAAGGATATCCAGCAGGCATTGCAAACCGTTACGGAGCTGTTGGGAACATATTTTCAGGTGAGCCGCTGTTACTTATATGAGCTCTGTGTTGACAGCGCAACATTAAGCAACCTGTATCAATGGTACGCGGCGGGCGTGGAAATCAGCGATCACACCTTAGAAGGCTATACCATTGGAGATTTAAACAGCTACGCCGCCAATTTTGATGAGGACGGGTTCTTCTGCTGTCGCGACGTTCGCACGTTGCCCGAAAATTATGCCCGTTACAAGGAATCCCTTGGCATGCAATCCATGCTTCAATGCTTGATTCGCAATCACGAAAAGCTTTACGGCTTCCTTGGCTTTGACCAGCGCAGCGGCTCCCGGCTCTGGACGCAGGAGGATCTGATCGTGGTGCGGTATATTTGCGAAATTCTTGGGGTATTTATTCCCAAGCAGCAAACGCCGGAGCAGCTGGATGCTGCCTCCGCGCAGCTGGAAGCCATGATGGCACACCTCAAGCATTTTTCAAAACCGCAGTCGTAACGTCCAATTTTTCGTCTGTTTTATCCGGCGCAAATCACCATGCGCCGGTTTTTTATATGCGTTTTGTAACGGAAAACCTAGATTTCGTCTGCCTTTTAGAATCGGCAGTAACTTCGGTTCGCATATAACCCTAAAACACATATACTAATTTCTAAAATATACCTTGACAGGCGAGGTATCTTGTTGTATCATCTATCTCGAAAGTGAACGGAGGTGACAACATTGTCCATTACATCGGACCTGATACGCGGTCATACGGAAACGATCATACTGGCAGCGCTGGATGCAAGCGACAGCTACGGTTACAAAATCAGCAAGGCCATACAGGAGATCTCCGAGAACCGATATGAATTAAAAGAAGCGACCCTGTATTCCGCATTTAGGCGGTTGGAGGAATCCGGCTGCATCAACTCCTACTGGGGAGATGAAAACATCGGGGCGCGCCGCAGGTATTACACCATCACCAGCCAAGGCCGCAGCGCCTTGGAAGCGAAAAAAACCGAGTGGGAAGACGCGAAAGACATTATTGATAAACTGATTTATACGGAGGGAACTTATCATGACTGATAAACTGCGCGCACATGTGAACCAGCTCTTTACCGACGCGCCTCAATCGCGGCGCACTGTGGAGTTGAAGGAAGAAATGATCCAGAATTTGACTGACCAGTACAACGACCTTATGGCAGAGGGCAAAAGCCCGGAAGCCGCTTACAACATTACCGTTGCCGGTATTGGGGACGTAAGCGAGTTGATCTCCGGCTTAAACGGCGGAGACGACGTTGTACAGCGCGAGATCGTTTTAAAGCGGGAGCAGCAGCGTGCGCTTCGCACCGCCATCGCCATCGCTCTGTATGTGTTGTGCGTGATCCCCTGCATTCTCATCGGCAATACCGTTGGCGTTTGCCTGATGTTCGTGCTTGCTGCGATTGCCACCGGGCTCTTGGTTTATAACGGCATTGATCGGCGTTCCGTTCGCAAGGTCACCGGCGACAATGTGGTAGAAGATTTTAAAGCGTGGTCCGAGGAAAAGGGCGGCAGAAATCAGGCGCTGGACTCCATCCTCAAAGCTGTTTGGGCGCTGACCGTTGCGCTGTACATCATCGTCAGCTTTTTAACCGGCGCATGGCATATCACTTGGGTGATGTTCGTTCTGTGCGTTGCGGTAAACGCCATTATCCGTGCCTTCTTTGACCTCAAGAAATAAGGAGTTTAACTATGAAAACATCAGTTATCGTGCGTATCATCATTTGGTCGGCAGTTGCGATCCTGCTGCTGGTCGTTCTCATCATGGGGCTGTCTGGGCGGGTATCCCCCTTCCGCGGCATCAGCTTCGGCGGCAAAGTGTTCAGCTTCCCCGGCGGCAACAGCGATTATACCGTTGCCAGCAGCGCCTCCGTTGGCGTAGCCGGTATTACCGATATCGAAGTGGATTGGGTATCCGGTGCGGTTAAGGTGGTACCATACGACGGCGACGAAATCAAATTCTCGGAGGAGGCACCAGCCTCCATTAAAGAAGAGGAGCGCATGCGCTACCGCGTTTCCGGCGGCAGCACGCTGAAGATCCATTTCTGTGCCGATAATTACGTTAGCTTCGACAGCCTGAATAAGGTGCTGACGCTGCAGGTACCAAAGTCCTATGCGGGTGCTTTTGATCTGGATAACGTTTCCTCTCAGGTAGATATCTCCGGGCTGACGCTGACCGATCTTGAAGTAGACTCCGTATCCGGCAGGATCAATCTGTCCGGCATCTCCGCCACCGAAGCGGACATCTGCACGGTATCCGGCCCTGTGGAAGCAGTTGGCTGCAGCTTTGTACGATCCGATGCAGACACCACCAGCGGCAACTTAAAGCTGCGCGGCTCCTTTACCGAGTGCAAGCTCAATTCCGTTTCAGGCGAGCTGCTCTTGGAGTCCAGCATTTGCCCTGCCGCCATCGACATGGACACCATCTCCGGCAGGGCCATCATCTCCATCCCGGAGAACGACGGCTTCACCGTAAAGCAGGACAGCGTATCCGGAGACTTGGATTGTGACTTTGACGTGCAAATGTCGAACAACCGGTTCGTCCACAAAAACGGTGCGGCGGACTTCAGCGTTAATTCCGTGTCCGGCTCCCTCTCCATCCAGAAGTACGAGCCCGCGGCATAACCAAAAACACATTCTCAACATCACAGAGCGCCCGATATACGGACGCTCTTTTTTATTGCATGCAAATACTATTTTTTGCACCTGCGATCACTAAAAAAGCTGAACGGTTTGATAGGTGCCGGATAACAGGTCGATGCAAAGCAGCTTTCCTGCTAGCGTAGATTCGCGCCCAAGCAGCACCTTTACCGCTTCCGCCGCTTCCACGGAGGCCGCAAGCGCGGGCGTAAAGGACGGATTTCCGGCAACGCTTGCGTCAGCGTCCTCCGGGTACAGTATACGCATGGTATCCTCCCCCGGCATGATGACCGATATTTGTGCGCACCAGCCGCCAATAGCGCCGTGTACCAGCGGGATATGCAGCTTGGCACAAGCTTTCGCTAGTATCCGCCGGGCGGGGATACTGTCCAGCGCGTCGATCACGATATCGTGCCCCAGCAGCAAGCCTTCCGCGTTTTCCGCCGTGATATATGCTTCCACGGCTTCTGCCGTAACGCCGCTGTTGATCTTTTCAACCCGCGCTTTTGCCGCCAGTGCTTTGCTTGTACCCAGCAGCCCTTCCTCGCAAAGGAGCTGGCGGTTCAGGTTGGTTTCCTCAAACACGTCGCCGTCTGCTGCCGTGATGCCGCCTATGCCGATGCGCGCCATGAGCTCTATCACATAGCCGCCAATGCCGCCGCAGCCTGCCACAAACACGCGTTTGCTTTTTAAAATGGCGCATTCTTCTTTCGTTAGCGCACCAAGATTGCGGTCATATCTGTGCTGCATCGTTCTTTTCCCTCCGCGCCCGTACCCAAAGCATCACCAGCCCCACAGCCAAGCCCGCCGTAAAGCTGAACGCATGGATAATGATGGTGGTATAATTGCCGCCGACTATATTTGCCGCGATAAAGTATAAAACCAAATATAATACCTGCCAAGGATACCGCCGAACGGGGAATTCTTCGGGGTATCGCAGCCATAGAATCAGTAACACCGCAAACAGACCGAACAGCACGATGGACGAGCCCGCCCCATTGGTACACTCGCTGAAGTATCCGTAAAACATTACGCTTGCCAATACGTCGATCAGTATGTATACCACCGTAAAGCGGCGCGCGCCGCAGCACTGCTCCAAATAATGGCCAACGCACAGCAGCGCGGCTGTGTTGGAAATCAAATGCAGCCAGCTCCCATGCAAAAACGAAGCGGTTATCAGCCGATACACCTGTCCGTTCAGTTTTTGAAAGCCGCTGCCCGAAAGCGCACCGTACAGCACATCCTGCCCGATGCATAATCCAAGCAGATACACCGCCCAATACACAGCGCATATAACAAGCGACACCTTGTGTGCCCTAAGAAACGCCGCAATGCCTGTTTGTTGTTTGCTTGTGCCGTTCTCCCGTTCCATGCGCTGCTCCCCCATCCATTTGTGACCATTATACATGATGCAAACCCGTCTGTCCTGCTTTTCCCTTATCCCGCTTGTACAGTTATTGCATCCGGCATCGTATGAGGCGGCTGAAATGCTAAATAACACATTATCTCTTTGAATTATGCTTTGTTTTAGGTTCGTATGCTTTATAATAAAGAAAACGGCGTATGGGAGGCACACGCATGCGGTTATTGGTGGCGGAGGATGAACGGGAGCTTTCCGACGCGCTTTGCGTGATATTAAGGCACAATAACTATTCCGTAGACATGGTGTATAACGGGCAGGACGCGCTGGATTATTTACAGGCGGATAATTACGACGGCGTCGTGCTGGATATTATGATGCCCAAGCTGGACGGGTTAACGGTGCTTCGCCGCATTCGTGAGCAGGGAAACCCCATTCCGGTTCTGCTGCTGACCGCAAAAGCCGAGATCGATGACCGGGTAACGGGCTTAGACAGCGGCGCGGACGATTATTTGACCAAGCCCTTCTCCACCAAGGAGCTTTTGGCGCGCATTCGCGCCATGCTCCGCCGTCAGCCGGATGTAACCGGCACGGTGCTGCACTTTGGCGACATTTCACTCAACCGCTCCACATTTGTGCTGACTTCCAAAAAGGGCTCCTTTTCGCTGGCAAACAAGGAATTTCAAATGCTGGAAATGCTGATGGCAAGCCCCGGACAGTATGTTTCCGCAGAGCGTTTTATTGAACGCATATGGGGATACGACACGGAGGTGGAGCCCAACACGGTTTGGGTTTACGTTTCTTACCTTAGAAGAAAACTGACGGCTCTTTCTGATACCGTTAAGATCAAGGTATCCCGCAACATCGGGTATGCGCTGGAGGAATGCAAATGATCGCTCTTTTACGAAAACGCTTTATCATCATCGCCATGTGTTCCGTGCTGGGGGTTCTGGTACTGATTATGGCGGCGCTGAACATCGCGAATTTTATCAGCGTATCCCACGATGCAGACCATGTGCTGCATTTTCTGGCGGATAACGCCGGTGCATTTCCTAAAACAGATGCTCCCATGCGAAAGCCGGACGGCTTTCGTGGATTTACGCCGGAATCCCCTTATGTTACGCGTTTTTTCACCGTTACAGTGGATGAACAGGGCGAAGCATTAGCCGTAAATACGGGGCACATCCGGGCTGTCACCTCCGACGATGCCGTATCGCTTGCCAAATCCGTTTGGACCAGTGGCAGCAAGGCTGGGTATCTTGGAGACTACCGCTATCTTGTAAACACCGAGCCGGAAGAAACAATGGTGTTGTTTTTAGACAACAGCCGGGAGCTTTCTTCCTTCCGTACATTTCTCTCCTTAAGTGCCTGCGTGTCTGCATTTTGCGCACTGGCGATATTCTTACTGGTTTGGTTTTTGTCGCGGCGCGCCATACGGCCTATTGCGGAAAGCTATGAGAAGCAAAAGCAGTTCATTACCGATGCCGGACACGAAATCAAAACCCCGCTGACCGTGATCGAGGCCAATACGGAGGTCATCGAGATGGAGCACGGCAGCAGCAGTTGGACAAGAAGCATCCGCAATCAGGTGGAGCGCTTAACGGCGCTTACCAACAGCCTGATCACACTTTCCCGCATGGAGGAGGCAAACAACAATATTCAAATGACGGCGTTCTCCTTCTCGGATGCTGTTTTGGAAACCGCAAACACCTTTGCCGCGCAGGCAAAAACGCAGAATAAAGAGCTGACACTTACGGTGGAGCAGGGCGTTTCTTATACCGGAGATGAGCCTTCTATCCGGCGGCTGGTATCCATACTGCTGGATAACGCTTTGAAATACTCGCCCACGCAAAGCAGCATTATCCTTTCCGTAAAAAAGCAGGGAAAAAGCCTGCTGCTCTCCTGTGAAAATACCGTGACCGAACCGATAGAGCCCGGCAGCCATCCGGAGCTGTTTGAGCGGTTTTATCGGCGAGACGCCTCCCGCAGCAGCGAAAGCGGCGGATACGGCATCGGATTATCCTTGGCAATGAGCATCGTAAAGCTGCATAAGGGAAAGCTAAGCGCAAAAAGCGAGAACGGAAGCGCACTTACCGTTCTTGCCGTATTTCCTGTTTAGTTTTGTTTCGTGCTGATTTTCGTGAGCGCACAATGAATGTCGGCGTTATCCGTTGAACTGCTCTGCTACGCCCATGAGGATTTGGCAAACCTCCTTGGTGCGCGCAAAGCCGGCGGATTTGGTCATATCCCGCTGGTTCATATACAGGCGACGGTTCACTTCGATCATTACCGAAACCACCCGTCTGTCTTCTCCGTAATACTTCATGGGGGTTATGCTTCCGGCAAAGGGACTGTTCACCCGCACGGTATAGCCCAGCTCCCGCACCTTATTAACAAGCGCGTCCCGCAGGGCAGGCGGCGTATGGTACGCGTCCGTACCGATATCAAAATCCGGCATGGAAAGCACGCAGTCCCACTTAAAGGGAATGGTGGAGTTGAAGGAATGCCCATCTAATATGGTGCATCTGCCGCAGGATTCCAATGCCGCATCCACGGCGGCTGTCAACCGCGCATGGTGCGGATCGTAATACTCCTTTAGTACATCGTTTCTTAGGTTTTCATCATACTCCCGCAGCTTGCGACCAAGCACGGTACGGGTATACATCAGCCCCATACCGCGCTTTGCCATGGGCTCCATATCATCGTTACGAAACCGCTCCACATCGCAAGCCAAGCGGCAAATAGGCGATACGACCATCCGCTCCGGCGCGGCAACGCCGTCAAACAGCTCGTCGCAAAAGGCATCCGTCATGCGGCACATATCCCGCCAAAGCGCCCGGTCGCTGATCAATATGCCTGCTTTGTATTTCTCCGGAATGTATATAGAGCTATGGGGCACATGCACGATAAAATGCTGTTCGCTCATTTAACTAAAAGCTCTCCTGTAAACTGATTGATCCATGGGCACCAGTATTCGTAGGGGGGCTGGTGCAGGTTACGGCAGTACACGATGTAAAAAATGATTACGCAAACCACGGCGATGATGCAGCCGCGCACCACCCAATCCGCCTTGGCAGGCGGATGCTCCGAATACCATGTGCGTTTTTTGTGCTTGCCGAAGCCGCGAAGATCCATACTGTTTGCAATGTTATCGACCTTGCCGAAGGACGTGATGATCAAAGGCACCAGCAAAAGCACATACTGCTTGATCTTTTTTCCGAGAGAAACGCGCTTGCCATCCAACTCCACCCCGCGCATTTGCAGAGAATTCTTAATGTCGGTAAAATCACGCGCCACATCCGGTATGGTACGGAATGCCAGAGAAATGATATTGCACACCTTATAGGGCAGACCAATTCGGTTGAAGCCCGCGGCAATTTCGCTGGGGGTAATGGATAGCACAAAGAATATGGCAACCGCAAAGCTGCACAGGCGCTTAAAGAACATTGCGCCCGCATACCAAAGCAGTTCTTTTGTTAGATACAGGCTGTCCGAAAAACGCACCAGCAGCGTTTCATGGCTTCCCACATAGGTAAGGGCGGAGTCGCTTGCCACTAAAAACAGCATGGTGCTGCCGATGATGCCGGCTGTTACGGTTAAAAAGCCCAACATAAACAGAATAGGCTTCCAATTTGGCTTCATGGAGATCACGCCGGCAATGCATAAGAGCAGCATGGGCAGCATCACACGCACGTCAAAGGTCATGATGATATAGACCGTCATGGTGATAAAGATTAGCGTTTTTGTTAGCCCGTTCAATTTGTGGATAAATGTGTTGCCTGGCGCGTAGCTGATGATAAAACGATTATTCAACCGGTCTCACCATCCTTTCGTAACGGATGAAATGCTCAATAAACCCTTCCGGCGGCAGCTCCAGCTTGCGAGCCAGCGTGTACAGGGAGGTCTGCTTAAGGTTGGCGCGCTTGATGATCTCGTCGTTGCTAAGCACGGAGAACACGCTGTCGTCCGCGATCAGCTCTCCGTCCGCAAACACGATGGCGCGGTCGGTATTCTCGATCGCAAGATGCATATCATGCGTAATGAAAATGATGGTTTTTCCGTACTCGCAGTTAAGCTTGTTGATGAACCGGATAATATCCGTATAATGCTTGTAATCCTGCCCGGCGGTGGGCTCGTCCAGTATGATGACCTCCGGCTCCAGCGCCATGATGCTGGCAATGGTCACGCGCTTTTTCTGCCCGTAGCTAACGGCATCCACCGGCCAGTTGCGCATTTTATACAGCTCGCAGGTGGTCAAAACATCCTTCACCCGGGTGTTGATTTCCTCCTGCGGCAGCTTTCGAAGGGAAAGAGCCAGCTCCACCTCCGCCTTGATGGTGTCCTTCACCAGCATTTGGTTTGGGTTTTGCATCACATACCCCACCCGCTCGCCAATCTCCTTGATGGTGAGGTTCATGTAATCGCTGCCGTCTATATAGATCGCGCCCTTTCTGGGGCGGCTGATACCCGTGATAAGACGCGCCAGCGTGGATTTGCCCGCGCCGTTTTTTCCTACCACGGCAATGCGTTCCCCCTTGCGAATGGAAAGCGATACGTTACGAAGCACATCCTCTTCCATATAAGCAAAGGATACGTTTTCCACGCGGAGGGCTTCCTCGCCAAGGTTGGCGTCAATCTCGTTGGTAGGCTGCTCGTAAAAGGCCTTGAGCTTTGTTTTATCGTCCTCGGTGAGCGCCAGATTTTCAATATCGCAAAGCGTGGGTTTATCCGTTAAGGTACAGCCCGCGTATTTCATTGCCGTTACATACAGCGGTTCGCGAATGCCGTGCTGTTTTAATAACGGCCCGGTCAACAGCTCGTTTGGCGTTGTGTCCGCAACGATTCTGCCGTCGCTCATCAGTATAATGCGGTCGATATGCCGGTACAGCACATCCTCCAGCCGATGCTCCACGATCACCACCGTGCTGTTATTGCGTTTTTGTATGCTGTCGATCAGATCGATGGTGGTCACGCCCATTTGCGGGTCGAGCGCCGCAAGGGGTTCGTCGAATATCAATATGTTCGCGTCGTTGATCATGACCCCCGCGAGCGATACCTTTTGCTTTTGCCCGCCGGAAAGGTCAAAGGGCAGCGCCGTTAGGAATTTTTGCATTTCCACAACGGTGGCGCAGTCCAGTACGCGTTTTAGCATTTCCGCCCTAGGCACCATGTCGTTTTCCATGGCAAAGGCAATATCCTCCCCCACGGAAAGGCCAACGAACTGCGCGTCGGAATCCTGCAAAACCGTTCCCACGTCTTTACTGAGTTTAAAAATAGAAAGCTGTTTTGTATCCTTGCCGCATACCGTGCAGCTTCCCTTTGTGGTACCGTGATAGGAAAAGGGTATCAATCCGTTGATGCAGCTTGCAAGCGTGCTTTTACCGCTGCCGGAGGGGCCTAGGATCAGTATTTTTTCGCCCTCGTAAACCGTCAAATTGATATCGTGCAATGTGAATTCGTTCTGAACCTTGTATTTGAATGAGAAGTCCTTAAATTCGATTACGGGCTTTTTCATATGTACGGCTCCGTTCATAAAAATGACCAGTCGCGCTGGAAGCTGCGCCTTTTAAAGCGCTTAATAACAAAAGTCGGGGCGGAGCCTGCTCCGCCCCGAACGAGGGTCGCGCGCGTTGTTGATTACTCTTCTTCCTGTAAATTGCTGCGCTTCTTATAACGGGAGGCCAAGAGGAACAGCACGGGGATGCCTACAATGATCAGCACCGCACAGTTGGAAATGCCGGATGCCAGAGACTGTAAGAACGTGAGCTCCAGATCGGCAGAGTAGAACAGGCTGGTCATGACCGGGGTGATGATGCCAAAGGCCAAAGCGTTGCCCACGATGCAGCAGGCCGCGTAGATCAGCGCATGCCACCATTTGAACACGCCGTCGGTAATGCGTGCGCCGTAAATGGGCAGTAAGCCTACGAACAGCCCCAGGAAGCCGTTGCCAACAGTCCAGTCGAACCAGAAGCCCCAGCCGCCGATCAAGTCTGCCAAGAAGTTACCGATCAAAAGCGTTACCATGGCGGGAAGCGGCCCAAAGAGCGCGCCCACAATGACGGGAACGATCATGGCGCTGGTGAGGTAGGTATTGGTGAAAACAGGGATGCCGCCGTAGACCATCAGTACGCCGAACAAGGCGGCACCGATAGCGATGGCAACGATGGTTCTTGTGCTCCAAGTACCCAGCAGCAGCTTACCAAAGCCTTTCTTTTCGAGAGAGTTGCTTTCCATGAATGGTTACCTCCGTACATATGATTTAGTATTGCGGCGAAGGAATAAATCCCTCACTGTTAAATAATACAACAGTTATCCAGATTTTTCTACCCCGATATAACTACTATCATAAGAAATTACAGCTTGCGAAACGCGATATGCCAGTGGGTACCGGTGCCAATGCTGTACGCCCGAGCGAAATTGCCCTGATTGATGGCAACGCCCATGCGCCCTAAGGAGTTGACATAGGTCAGCGGCTCGCCGATTCTTACATCCGCAAAGGAATGTCCGTAGCTGATGCGGTTATGGTACACAGGCATGGAGCCGTTTGTTATCTTCAACTCCACCTCCTCGCCGTAGCCCACGCCAAGGGTAAAGAATTCTTCCTTGGTGATATTCGTCCAAAGGCTTCCGAAGCAGCCGTCAAGTATATCCACACAACCGGTCACGAGCCCGTCGCTTACCGTGACCTTGCCTATCTCCACCTCAACGATATCTTCCACCGCAAGCTCGGGCCCAATATCCTCAAAGGCCGCCACGCCGGACGCCAGCTTGGCTCCCGTAAAGGCGTATACGTCCCGTCCGTGGAAGGTATAGCTGTATTCCGTGTTCTTCCTGCGGTGCTTGGCTTCGTCGATCTCGCGCACGGCGTTGATTCCCACAAAGCGCTTTAAATGGGTAAGCGTGCCGTTATCAGGAGTCACGATATAATGCCCCATGTTGGTTCGCGCCACAACGCTTTTTCGGTTGCTGCCAACGCCCGGGTCCACCACGGACACGAATACCGTACCCTCCGGCCAGTACTCTACGGACTGGAACAGCCGGTAACTGGCTTCAAAGATGTCGTAAGGCGTAATGTCGTGGGTCAGGTTAAACAGCTTTAGCGTTTCGTCAATACTCAACGCTACGCCCTGCATGGCGGAAACCGCGCCGTCTGTTAAACCAAAATCGCTTTGCAGTATCAGTATTTTGTTCATATCGCGCCTCCGTTAGTTGGTGATGGTAATTTGCCAGTCCGGCCCGAACGAGAGACCAAGCTTTTTCATGGCGTTGTCCTCCCGCAGAGCGAAGCCTATGCGTTGCAGCTCGTTGATGTACAACACCGGCATACCCTGCGCCGCCTCGCCAAAGGTGCTGCAAAGTCGCACCGTATCAGAAAAGACCGTTTGTTCCCCATGGGTTACGGCAACATGCACGTTTTGCCCCGCCGCCATGCCTGCCTGCCCCAACATATCTGCCGGAATGCTGCTCCACAGGTTGCCAAAGTTGGGGTCGGCAATTTCAAAAATGCCGCTGAGCCTGCCGGGCGCCGCTTCCGCGCCGGGAATGGGGTGTTTAACGATAGTTTGCACCGCATACGCCGGGCCTACCCCCGCATAGTCGATCACGCCTGCCGCCAGCCGCGCCGCCGTATAAGCAAACACGTCCCGCCCGTGAAACACGCTGCTGCCGGTTTGAAGCTTATTCACCCGTTCGTCGATCTCACGCACCTCGGCAATGCCGTGATACGCTGCCGCGTGGGTAAGTGTTCCGTTATCCGGTGTCACGATGTAATACTCGTCTGCTGTTTTGGCAACGCAGGCCTTGCGGGAGGTACCCACGCCCGGGTCTACCACAGAAACGAATATGGTACCCACAGGCCAAAAGCGCATGGTTTGATACAGCCGGTACGAGGCGCTCCATGTATCAAAATGCGGCAGCTCATGCGTGCCGGTAATGATCTCCAGCGCAGCGTCAACGCTTTTTACCACGCCGTACATGGCGCATACAGCACCCTCCTGATAGGTAAAATCGCTTTGAAATACAAGCAGTGGCTTCATATTGCCCTCCGTCTTTTCAATAGGAATTATATAGTAGTTTTCCTTGTATTACAATATTTTACTTACGTGCCAACAAAACCGCCCCATGCAGGAAATGCGCCATCTTTTGGCGTACAATATAAAGGAGCTTTCATGCGTGATTTACGCAAGCGCTATGCTCATGCAAAGGAGAACGCCATGCGGGTGCACAGGATTTATCACAGCGGATTTTTGTTGGAAACCGAAAAAAGCTATTATCTGTTTGACTATTACAAGGGCGCTCTGCCGGCCCTTTCCCCCGAAAAGCCCATCGTGGTGTTTTCCAGCCATGCGCATCAGGATCATTTTAACCCGGAGGTATTCCGTCTGCTGCGGCAGGCGGGTATGCGAGAGGTGTTTGCGGTGCTGGCAAAAGACATTCCCGAAAAAAAGCATCCGGCAAGCGTGCCCGTTCTAAAGGTATATGCCAACAAGCAATATACACTGCCCCACGGCGAGCCCTTGGAAACGCTGCTTTCCACAGACAGCGGCGTTGCATATATCCTAACCACCCCCAAAGGCGTTGTGTACCATGCTGGGGATCTTAATGACTGGACGTGGGACGGCGAAAGTGAGCAAAGCAACCGGAACATGCGCGGACGCTACCGCCATGAGATCGATTTGATTCGCGGGCGCAGCTTTGACATTGCCTTTGTGCCCCTCGACCCTCGGCAGGAAGCCCATTATGCAGACGGCATGCTGTACTTTCTTTCCACGGTATCCGCAAAGCAAGTCTACCCCATGCATTATTGGGAGCAGACCGCCGTGGTACAGCGGTTCCTCGCGGAGTATCCACAGTATCAAGACAGTATCGTGATCCCCTAAAGCACAGGCTGTTCCCGCTCCTTGCGGTAAAATGACCGCACAAATTCTATAAACTGCCGAACCGCCGGAGTGCCCGGCAAAGCGGAGGATTGCTCCTTTACATACAGCAGGTATAGTTCCCGCGTAGCCGCCGCGTTATCCGGCAGGGCAAATTGCAGCAGGCGCTTTTCCGCCACAAAGTTCTGCACAGCCTTTTCCGAAACAATGGAAACGCCCAAGCCCCCTGCTACTAAATTCTTGATCGATTCCTGATCGTTTACCCGGGCGGCCACCGTGATATCCTCCTCCCGAACGGTATGCAGCGCCAAGTACCGGTCTGCGCTTTTCTGGCTACCGCTCCCCTTTTCGCGTAAGATCATGGGTTCCCGTAGCAGCGCGTCCAGCGGCGTTACCGCTTCTTTTTGCATGGCAAGAAAGCGCTCGTTTACCGGGGTAATCAGCACCATTCTGTCTCGGTAAAAGGGCTCGCAGGCCAATAGCTCGTCCTGATACTCCATGCCGATCATGCCAATATCGAACAGACCGCTTCGCATGCCGTCTATCACGCCTGCGCTGTCGCTTTGGTGCACGGTAAAATACGTGTCCGGGTGCAGCTTGCCGTATTTGGGCAGCACCTCCGGCAGGATATATGCGGAAGGAATGGTGGACGCGCCCAGATGAATCAGGTTTTTTGTTTCGTCCGCCCAGCGCCTTAACAGCTTGCTTTCCAGCTCCAGCATGTGCGCGGCGCAGGTGTACAACTCCCAGCCCTTGGGGGTAATCTCGATATTTTTTGTGTCTCGTAGGATCAATCTGGTATGCAGCTCCTCCTCCAAAGCGCGGATATGCGCGCTGACAGTGGGCTGCGAGGTATAGGTCGCTTCCGCCGCCTTGGTAAAGCTTTTTTGCTCCACCACGGCTGCAAAGGAGCGCAGCTGCTTCAATTCCATGTTGCTACCTCCCGCATGTCAGCGCGGCAAGCGCGGTTAGCGCCGTATCCACTTCTTCTTGTGTGTTCCACCAGCCAAAGGAGAACCGAATCGTGCCTGTGGGGTAGGTGCCCAGCGTTTTATGGGCGGCAGGCGCACAATGCAGCCCAACGCGGGTCATAACACCGTAGGCTTCATCCAACCGGTAGGCAACGTCCGCAACGTCCTGCCCGCATGTTGTAAGCGATACTACGCCTATTCGTCCATCACCGTTGGGTCTTCCGCAAACAGTGATGCGCCCGTCCTTTGCCATTGGGTCAAGACCTGCTAAAAAGCGTTCCGTAAGCAGGCGTTCGTGGGCACAGATGCGGTCTATGCCAGTATCCCGCAAAAATCCCAGCGATGCATGCAGGCCCACAATACCCGGTAAATTCATGGTGCCCGGTTCAAACCTGTCCGGCATAAAGGCAGGCACATCCTCCCTGTGGCTGATGCTTCCTGTGCCGCCGGACAGCAACGGTTCTATTTTTTCTATCATATCCTCCTGCAAAATAAACCCGCCGATCCCCTGCGGCCCTAGCAACCCCTTATGCCCGGTAAACGCCAGCGCGTCGATATGCATTTGTTCCATATCGATGGGGCAAACGCCCGCCGTTTGGGCGCTGTCCACAATAAAGCGCAGGCCGTTCCTTTGGCAAAACGCGCCCATTTCCAAAACGGGCAGCAGCGTTCCGCAAACATTGCTGGCGTGGGTCATAACAACTGCCTTGGTGTTTTTTTGCAGCAGCGGCAGCGCGTCCTCCACGCGCAGGCTGCCGTCCTCTCCGCAGGGAATACGGGATACGGATATGCCGTGCTTTTCCAGCTGCCCCAACGGACGCATCACCGCGTTATGCTCCATGGAGGTTGTGATCACGTGATCGCCCGGCTGTAAAAAGCCCTTGAGTATCACATTTAGGCTCTCCGTTACGTTTTTTGTAAACGCCACGCATTTTATTGCCGGGCCGTGGAACAACTCCGTTAGCATCTGCCGGGTTTCATACACGGTTTCTTCCACGCGGTATGCGTTTTTATATCCGCCCCGCTGGATGTTGCAACCAAGCTGCGTCATATATGCATACACCGCCTCCGCTACCGCCGGCGGTTTGGGAAATGATGTGCTTCCGTTATCAAAATAAATAGCTTTCATGGATTAGCTCCTTCCTGTTACTATGATTATAGCAGTATTTATTTGTATTTTAAATAAGTGATGTAAATATATCGATAAATACGATTGGCATACCGCGCGCCTGCAATGCTATGATGCTTGTATCCACGATAAGGAGTTGTTGTATTATGAAGCAAAAGAAGGAACTCACCGGTATTGTGATTGCCGGGCTGGTCATCGGCGTGATATCCTCCCTGCTGGTATTGTTTGGTAACCCGCAAAACATGGGCTTTTGTATAGCCTGCTTCCTCAGAGATACCGCAGGCGCACTGGGGCTGCATGAAGCCGCCGCCGTGCAGTATGTACGCCCGGAGATCATCGGCTTGGTGCTTGGCAGCTTTATCATGGCGCTGGTAAAAAAAGAATTCGCCCCGCGCGGCGGCAGCGCCCCTGTTACCAGGTTCGTACTGGGCTTTTGCGTGATGATCGGCTGCCTGATGTTCTTAGGCTGCCCCTTCCGTATGATTTTACGTCTTGCGGGCGGCGACCTGAACGCGCTATTGGGCCTTGCCGGGTTCGTTGGCGGTATCCTTGCAGGCGTATTCTTCCTGAACAAGGGATACTCCCTGCAGCGCACCTATCGCCTGCCCCCGCTGGAAGGCGCTGCCTTCCCCGTGATGCAGGTGTGTCTGCTGTTGGTGCTGATAGCTTCCCCTGTGCTTTTGCACTTTACCGAAGCGGGCGGCGGCCCCGGTGCAAAGCATGCCGCCGTTCTCATCAGCCTTGCGGCGGGCTTGATCGTGGGAGCGCTTGCGCAGCGTACCCGTCTTTGCATGGTAGGCGGTATTCGCGATTTGGTATTGTTTAAGGAATACAAGCTGCTTTTAGGCTTCATTGCCATACTCGTTAGCGCCCTGGTGTGCAACCTTGCGCTTTCCGGCATCACGGGCGTAAGCTATTTCAAGCTTTCCTTTGCGGAGCAGCCCGTTGCACATACGGACGGGCTCTGGAACTTCCTCGGCATGCTGTTGGTAGGCTTTGGCTGTGTGCTCTTAGGCGGCTGCCCGCTTCGGCAGCTGGTACTTGCCGGCGAGGGTAATTCCGACAGTGCCATTACCGTTCTGGGCCTCATCGCCGGTGCGGCGTTTGCGCATAACTTTGGCCTTGCCTCCAGCGCCAAAGGGCCTACGGATGCGGGCAAGCTCGCCGTGCTTTTAGGCATTGCCATCGTTGCGATCATCGCCTGCTGCAATACGTTTAAGAAAAACAAAGCGTAATTGTTATAGGGCTCCGCCCCAAACCCCGGTAGGGGATACATCCCCTACGACCCCATTTACCGCCCATAATTATGGGCGGTTGGAAGGGTTTCCAAGGGGCAATGCCCCTTGGTAGGGGTATGGGGACAACGTCCCCATCGTTCAAATATTACTTTTAATATAGGAGTAAAGGAGAAAACTATGAATCAGCTGGATGCAAGAGGGCTGTCCTGCCCGGAACCCGTGGTCATGATTCGCCATGCCATGCAGACGAAAGAAGCCCAATATGCTATGATAGTAGACAACGTGACCGCCAAGGAAAACGTAACGCGCTACGCGGAGCATCAGGGGTATCAGGTAAGCGTTGCAGAGCAGGACGGAGAGTTTACGCTGACCATCACGAAATAAGGAGCATATGGAATACATCGCCACATTCTACTCGCACTTTGGCGCAATCGAATATCACCGGCTTTGCGTTGAGAACAGCTGGCCGTCAAAAATCATGCCCGTGCCGCGAAGCTTGAGCAGCAGCTGTGGCAGCTGTGTGCGCTACGAGGGTGATACGCTTTGCCCGGCGGATACTGTGCCGGAGGCTGTGGAGCAGATCGTACAGGTAACGGCAGACGGGTATTTACCTCTGTACCGGGCGAAGAATGCATAAGGAGGCGGACGATGGAAACAGACGTAAAACTGACCAAGCTGGCTAAATGCGCGGGCTGCGGCGCTAAGGTAGGCGCAGGCACGCTTGCAAAAATGCTGGAAGGGTTTCAAACGCACACCGACCCGCGTCTGATCGTAGGCTACGACAAAAGTGACGATGCCAGTGTGTATGTGATAAACGACAGCACCGCTCTTGTGCAAACCACGGATTTCTTCCCGCCTATTGTGGACGATCCCTTTATGTACGGGCAGATCGCCGCGGCAAACGCCATGAGCGACGTATACGCCATGGGCGGCGAACCCAAGCTGGCGTTAAATATCATGTGCATGCCGGAAAGCATGCCGCAGGAAGCCGTGCGGGAGATATTGCGCGGCGGATATGATAAAGCCTATGAAGCGGGCGCTATCATCACCGGTGGGCACACCATACAGGGTGCCGAGCCCATTTACGGGCTTGCGGTGTCCGGCTTTGTACACCCGAAAAAGGTGTTGACCAACAGCGGCGCAAAGCCGGGAGACGTACTGCTGTTAACAAAGCCCCTTGGCATTGGGATACTCACCACCGCGCATAAAGCGGGGATGGCCGAGGATGCCGTCATGACCCGTATATTTACGCAAATGACGGCGCTCAACAAAACCGCCCGGGATATCATGGTACGGTACCCTGTGCACAGCTGTACGGACGTGACCGGCTTTTCCCTGCTAGGCCACAGCTTTGAAATGGCGCAGGGAAGCGGCTGTACCATCCACATTACGGCGGATACGGTGCCCTATCACCCGGAGGCCTACGAGCTTGCGGAAATGGGCTTTGTCCCGGCTGGCGCGTACCGCAACCGCAGCTTTACGGAATGCGGCACAAAAGCCGCGCCCAACGTTACCCGCGCCATGCAGGATATTTTATACGACCCCCAAACCAGCGGCGGCTTACTGATCGCCCTGCCGGAAAGCGTTGCCTCCGCCTGCCTCAAGGAATTACAAGAGGCATTGCCGCAGGCAGCACAGGTAGGCTTTGTGACCGCCCGCGAGGATTGCGTGCTTTCGTTGGAATAAACAAACGGTTCCCACATAAAATGCCCCGCTGATTTTCTCAGCAGGGCATTGTTTGTTTTTGTGTTAACTGCGGTACGCCGCGAGTATCTCCGCAAAGTACACGGTATGCGGGTCGCCGTTATCGCCGTTTTCATTGTCCATGTTGTAGAATCTGCTTCTGCACGCCTCGTCCAGCTCCGGCAAGTGCCCGTCCATTTCCAGCTTTAATAAGGTTTTGCACTCAAACTGAATGGCGCACCCGGCGATTCCGTCTACACCGCCGGTTTTGCTTGGAAGCACCTGCATATGCAGTGACGTGCGCTTATTAACGTCTCTTCCCGATTTGCTGCCGCAAAACGCCAATTCCTGCTTCATTGTTCCTTCCGCCGGAACCGACACGGTAAACCGCCCGTTTTCGATCAATTCATGGGAATAGCGGCTTTGCCGCACAAACACGGTGCATACGGGCTTGTTCCAAAGCCTGCCCCACTGACACCAGCCGATGGTCATGGGGTTCGCCTCGCTGCCCGTTACCAAAAACGCGCCGCCTTGTTCCATTTGTTTTGCCGCCGCCTCGATCAGCGTTTCGTACGGTTGGTTTTCCATGTATTCCTCCTTACTGGGCGTCTGCCCCCGCATCCTGCGCATCGCCTTCTCCTTCCGTTTGCTGTACAGCATCCTCCCGTTCGTCCGCCTGCGCGCGAACCTCGTCTAGCGCCGCCCAAAGCTGCGCATCGTCGTCCTGATTGATTTCCTCTACCGCCATATTTTTCATATCGTCGGATAGATCGATGTCGATATCCGGCTGCACGCCCGTACCCTCCACGCTGTTTCCCTTAGGCGTTAAATAGGCGGCGGTCGTCAGCTTTACCCAGCCCTTGTTGGATTGCAGCTGCATGGTGGTTTGCACAACACCCTTGCCGAAGGTGGTGACCCCCACGATCAAACCCGCCTCGTTCTCCTGTATGGCCGCTGCTACGATCTCGCTGGCGGAGGCGGAATGCTCGTTGACCAATATCGCCATGGGTACGCTTACGCATTTTACATCGGAATTGTAGACCTTTTCCGTTCCGTCCTTAGACACGATGGTAACGATTTTGCCCTCGCCCAGCAGCAGGTCTGCAACCGCGGCGGCACTTTCCAGTTCACCGCCCGGATTGTTCCTGATATCCACTACCAGGCAGCGCATGCCGCGATCCGTTAGATCCCGCAGCGCCTCCGCAAATTCCTCCACGCTGGCGCTTGTAAACATATCCAGCCGAATATAGCCGGTGCGCTGGTTGAACAGCTTATGATCCACCCGGGAGATGATGCCCTTTTGCCGCAGCATCTTCACCTGTATAGGTGTTTCCCCCCGCAGCACGCTCACCGTGACCTCGGTATCCGTATCGCCCTCCAAAAGCCTGTTGATATCAGAAAGAGAAAGGCCGGAAAGGGGCTCACCCTCTACGGCCACAATCATGTCCCCTACTTTGATACCGGCAGTTTCTGCAGAACTGCCGCTGTATACCTTGAGTACCGTAGCTCCTCCGCCGTCCTCCGGCTGACCTATCATCATACCCACGCCGCTGTACTTGCCGTCCAGCTCACGAAGGTAATCCAAGTATTCTTCTTCCGTGTAATACTGGGCATAAGGATCGCCGGAGGCCTCCAGCATTCCCTTGAGCGCGCCTGTCAAAAGGTCATCCTCGGTAACGCTCTGGGCGTACTGATCCTCTTGTATTTTCTCCGATAATTCCTCCAATGGCGCCATTTTGATCAGCGACTGATACTCCTCGTTGGAAATCACCACCCGATCCCCCCGCTGGCTGTTCACCACGCGCAGGGTAACGCCTACGGCAATGCCCGCCGTAATGATCACGGCGGCTAAAAAATATAGTATTGTCCTGACCGAGGACTTCATACATTACCTCCAACACAGGCTGCGCACCATCAGCGCACCCGCATAACACAAAGTCAATTTTACCAGCTTTCGCACAACACGTCAAATGCGCATGGTGTGGAATCCTCTCATCCTATGGCGCAACACTGATTATATGATTTGTTTTAGGAAAAACGGTTGACATCCTTCGCATATCTCTTATAATAGAGCCTAACGTATGCATTGCATACATGTATACAATCTTTATGGAGGGCATTATGAGCAAGATCGTATTCAACGGGCGCAACAACCTGCTGCAGGAGAATTACTACAAATATACCGTACAGGATGTTGCGGAGCCAAACCTGTTCCCGGAGATGTTCGATTATGAGCAGATCCCAAAAGTCGCGTTCAACAACCGGGTCGTGCCCATGAATATGCCCAACGAAATTTGGATCACGGATACCACGTTTCGAGACGGGCAGCAGTCCCGCGCGCCCTTTACGCCGGAGCAGATCACCACGCTGTTTCGCATGCTCAACCGGCTTGGCGGGCCTAGAGGGCTTATTCGCCAAAGCGAATTTTTCGTGTATTCCGAAACAGACCGCAAGGCACTGTTGCAATGTATGTCCATGGGGTTCGCCTTTCCGGAGGTGACGGCATGGATCAGAGCCACGGAGAACGACTTTGAACTGATTCGGCAGATCGGCGTAAAAGAGACCGGCATTTTAGTCAGCTGCTCGGATTATCATATCTTTAATAAGATGAAGCTGACCCGTATGCAGGCGTTGGAAAAATACTTGAATGTGGTGCGCATGGCGCTGGATCGCGGCATTCGCCCCCGCTGCCATTTTGAGGATATCACCCGGGCAGACTTTTACGGCTTTGTGGTGCCCTTTGCTTATGCGCTGAATCAACTGTCCGAGGAAAGCGGCATCCCCATCAAAATCCGCTGCTGCGACACCATGGGCTTGGGCGTTTCCTACCCGGGCGTATCGCTGCCCCGCAGTGTGCCCGGCATTATTTACGGCCTGAGCCAGTACGCCAATATCCCCAGCGACATGATCGAATGGCACGGGCATAACGATTTTTACAAGGTCGTGACCAACGCCGCCTCCGCATGGCTGTACGGCGCGTCGGGCGTGAACTGCTCGCTTCTTGGCATTGGGGAGCGCACGGGAAACTGCCCGCTGGAGGCCATGGTCATGGAATACTGTGCGCTTCGCGGTACGACCGACGGTATGGATCTTTCCGTGCTGACGGAGATCGCCGAGTATTTTGAAAAGGAGATCGGCTATGCCATTCCCCCGCGTACGCCCTTTATGGGGCGCGACTTTAACGTGACCCACGCGGGTATCCACGCGGATGGGCTGTTGAAGGATGAACGCATCTACAACATTTTTGATACCGGTAAAATACTGAACCGCCCGGTAGCGGTGCGGGTAGACGCACACAGCGGCTTGGCTGGCGTTGCCCACTGGCTCAACAGTCACTTTGGCTTCACCGGCGAGCAGGCGTTAAAAAAGAGCGACGCCTGCGTTGCTACGATCAAAGCGCGTATCGACGACATCTATGCCGGCGGGCGCGTTACCACCATGAGCGACGAAGAGCTGACCGCACTTGCAAACGAGCTTGCTCCGGAGTTGTTTGCCGCCGGGAAATAGGCTAAGCGCATGAAAACATGTATTTCCTGCAAACTTGCGCTTTTACCCTTGCCCCCCGAACAGGTTTAAGAGTATAATACTCTTAAACAACGGCGCTGTGCGCCGCAAAAAAGGAGGGACTTCCCTTGATACGCGTGATTTTTGGCGAACGTGGCGCCGGTAAAACCAAGCAGATCATCAGCATGGCAAACGAGGCCGTGAAGGATGCCAAGGGCAGCATCGTATTTATTGACGATGACAACCAATACATGTTCGATCTGAAGCATGAGGTGCGTTTTGTAGACGCTTCCGAGTTTGAGATCGACGGACCGAAAATGTTTTATGGCTTTTTGTGCGGAATCGCCGCGCAGGATTTTGATCTGGAATACATTTTCATCGACGGCTTCCTGAAGATCGTGCATCATGATCTGGATACGCTGCAGGGTCTCTTTGAACACTTAAACATGTTTTCCGAGAAGTGCGGCTTAAAAATCGTTATCAGTGTCAGCGGTGATCCGGAAAAGCTGCCCGAGTTTATCAAGCAGTATGAGGCGTAAGGCTGCGGAATCATAGCGTTTATTTGATATGCAAAGGCGCGCCTGTGGGTGCGCCTTTAATAAACAATTTACACACGGAGGATCATTTCATGCGATATTTCAGCACCCGCGGCGGGAACAGCGTTACTGCCGCAGAAGCTATCGTGCGCGGCATCAGCCCTTCCGGCGGATTGTATGTGCCGGAAGCATATCCAAGGCTGGATGTGGAAACACTGGTTCCCTTTGCGGATAATTATCAACGCATTGCAGCCGCGGTCATGCAGCCGTATCTGTGCGAGGCCTCCCCTGAAGCGCTAAACGGCATGATCGGCCAAGCTTACGGCAGCCGGTTCGACTGCGCCGCCGTGACCCCCGTTGTTTCGTTAACGCAAAACGAAAGCGTGCTGGAGCTTTGGCATGGGCCAACGCTGGCCTTTAAGGATATCGCACTGCAAATGCTGCCGCATTTAATGACCTACGCCGTAAATGAAACCGGCGAAAGCCGCAAGGTATATATCTTGGTCGCCACCTCGGGCGATACGGGCAAGGCTGCGCTGGAGGGCTTTCGGGATGTGCCGGGCACCATGGTGCAGGTGTTTTATCCGGAGGGCGGCGTAAGCCGCGCTCAGCGCCTGCAAATGGCAACACAAGAAGGAAATAACGTGCATGTTTGCGCGGTCAGGGGCAATTTTGACGACGCGCAGACGGCGGTAAAACAAATATTTGGCAGCGCCGAAGAAAATGCCAAGGTGGAAGAACGCGGCTGCCGCCTGTCCTCTGCCAACTCCATCAACTTCGGGCGGCTGCTGCCGCAGATCACCTATTACTTTGCGGCGTACGCAAGGCTTCGCGCAAACGGTACGATAAAAGCAGGCGAGAAAATCAATTTCTGCGTGCCCACCGGCAATTTCGGCGACATCCTTGCAGGGTATTACGCGCAGCAGATGGGGCTTCCCGTACACCGGTTCCTCTGCGCCTCCAACCGCAACAACGTACTGACGGATTTCTTCCAAAAAGGGGGATACGACAGCAGGCGGCCGTTCTATAAGAGCATGTCTTGCTCCATCGATATCCTTGTTTCCTCTAATCTGGAACGCCTGTTGTTCGATATTGCAGACCGCGACTCGAATACTGTACAGGGCTGGATGCGGGCGCTGTCTGGCGAGCAGCATTACTCCATCAGCCCCGCGCTTCGCGAGGTGTTGGAGCGTTCCTTCTGGGCTTCCTGGTGCTCGGAGGAGGATACGCTTGCCACCGTTAAGGCCGTATTTACACAAAACGGCTATCTAATGGACCCCCATACGGCGGTAGCGCAGACCGCATACCGGCGGTACGCTGCCGAAACGGGAGATGCTACCCATACGGTGGTGCTTTCCACCGCCAGCCCCTTTAAATTCTCCAGCGATGTGCTTCGCGCCTTTGAAGCACCCACGGCGGACGATTTTGAAAACGCCAGACGGTTATCCCAGCTTTCCGGCCTGCCGGTTCCCGCAAGCATTGCGGGGTTGGAGCAAAAGCCCATCCTGCATGATGCGGTATGCGACCTTTCGGATATGCCAAAACGCGTGTTGGAGGTCATATGATTCGCGTTGCCCTGTGCCAGCTTCTGGTAACGGAAAACAAAGCGGATAATTTAGCCCGGGCACGGCAGCAGCTTTTACGCGCCGCAGACGCGGGCGCGTCTATGGCGATATTGCCGGAGATGTTTTCCATCGCCTATCGGGCAGAGCTGTTTGCACCTAATGCAGACGACCTGCCCGCAGGCGACAGCTTTATGCTGTTAAGCGAAACCGCCCGTGAAACGGGCATGACGGTTATCGGCGGCTCCGTGCCGGAGCGCGAGGGCAAGCATGTGTATAACACCTGTGCCTGCTACGGGTCGGACGGCAGCTTGCTGGGCAAATACCGCAAGGCGCATTTGTTCGACGTGAACGTACCGGGCAAATTTCGTTTTTTTGAATCCGAAGCCATCGACCCGGGGCAAAACCTGCCGCTGATTTTGCACAACGCGCCGGTCAAAACCGGCGTGGGTATCTGCTTTGATATCCGCTTTCCGGAGTGGGGGCGCTATATCATGGAAGCCGGTGCGGATCTGTACGCCCTGCCTGCCGCCTTTGCGCGAAATACCGGCCCCCGGCATTGGGAGCTTTTGCTCCGCTCCCGGGCGCTGGACAATCAACTGTTCGTAGCGGGGGTCGCACCCGCCCAAACGCCCCATTCTTACGGGCATTCCATACTGGCAACGCCGGACGGCAGGGTACAGTTCGACTGCGGTGAAAGCGAAGGCGTTTTCGTTGTGCCGTTGGATATGGCGCTTTTACAGGAAATGCGAGCCAGCATTCCGGTCAAGGAAAGACGGAGAACCGATTTGTATCACATCCAATATCCGTTAAACGAAGAATAACGCATGGAGCAAAAGAACGAACAACAACCGGAGCGCATCCCAAAGCGCGTGCTATACATCGGCGCGGCGGTTTTGCTGTGCGCCGTGATTTATGTGTTCGTTGGCATCACCAGTCAGGAACATGCGGCGGTTCCGGCTGCCGCGCAAACCGCCCTCCCCACCCAAACGCCGTCAACGCCGGTGCCTACCCTTATTCCCTTGGGAAAGACGCTCCCCGTTGTGCTGGATGAGTTAAACGCCCTCGGTATTACCATAACCGAGGTAAACAAAGAGGCAGGTATATACACCGCAGCGGCGAAAGACTACGCACCCGTAACGCTGATCTTCTCCTTTGAATATCGGTTCGTAACGGCATTTTCTATGCAATTTGAGCCCTTTGCCGTACAGGAGGACAGCCTGCTTGAGGAAGCGCTTGCAAAGGAGGATGCAGTCCTTCGCTATGAGCACTTGAAGCTGCTGCTTCCGGCGCTGATCGACGCAGTTGATCTAAAGGCACGCTTGGACTATGCCGCCAAGCTAAAATGGGTGGAGCTTGCACAATCCGCGCTAACCTCGGGCGAAGCCCAGTCCGACAAGCTGGAGGGCTGCGTGTTTTCCGCCTTTCCCTTGACCAGCGGCGAAACGCTGGTTTCGGTATCCTTCTCATGACGGACGCTGTTGCTTTTCACAAACGGCCGCTTCTGGCAGCCGCCTTAGGGCTTCTGACCGGTTTGCTTGTTGGCAGCCGGATGGAAGCCGTTTATTGTTACGTGACCGCCGGCCTCCTCCTAGTTGTATGCGTTTGTCTGTTTTTTCTGAAGCGCTTTCGTTTACTGCCCTTACTGCTGCTGGCAGTTGTTGGGCTTTTTCGGATTCATGCAGCCATCCCCGCGTATGAATCCCTGCCGGCTTACGGCGTTGGCGTGCAGGGCACCGTATCTGACGCGCCGGTTCATCAAAGCGGACGCTGGAAGCTTCGTCTTCGCAACGTTACCTTAGACGGCACAGCGCTAAAGGGCGACCTTCTTCTCACGCTGTCCGCCGATGATACCGACATCACGCCGCAGTACGGCGATCGAATTGCGCTGACCGCCGCTGTGTATCCTTTGACCCGCGCCGTAAACGAGGGCAGTTTTGACACTTACGAGTATTATTTAGGTCGTGGCATTGCTGCAACAGCGTATTCTAGCGACGCGGACACCCGGCTGCGCCCGGGAACACCTGACATATACGGTGCGCTGCTGTCTTTTCGCAGCCGTATGAAAAGCGCAGTGTATGCGCTTTTAGGCAGCGACTATGGCCCGCTTGGGGTAGGGATGCTCTTAGGAGATACCGGCGATATTGACGAGGATGTGTTACAGGACTTTCGCGACGGCGGAATCGCCCATCTGCTGGCGGTGTCCGGCCTGCATGTAACGCTGCTTTGCGGCGCTTTGTATCTGCTGCTAAAACGTGCCCCGTGGAAAACAAGGTTGTTTGCCATACTCGGGTTTCTGCTGCTGTACTGCGTGCTAACGGGGTTCGCCCCCTCTGCTATACGCGCGTCTGTTATGTCCGGCTGCCTGTTTCTGTCGCAGGGCGTTCTTAGGCGTTACGATCCGCCGTCCTCCTTGGCGCTGGCTTTCATCGTATTAACGCTTTGGAATCCATTCCTGCTGTTCTCTCCGTCCCTGCAACTCTCCTTTGGCGCGGTAGGCGGCTTGCTATTGCTATCGCCCCTCATCACCCAATGCCTGCAAAAGCTGCCAAACATCCTGCGGGAGGGGCTTTGCGCGTCCTGCGCCGCACAGCTTGGCATATTGCCCTTTACGGCGACCAAGTTCCACCGGTTCTCCCTGTTTGGCGTATTTATTAACCTGCTGGTGATTCCGTTGGCGGCATTGGTGCTGCTGCCGTTGATACTCGCCTTGCTGCTGTACTTGGTCTCCCCCGCCCTTGCCATGCCTGTTGGGCAGATCGCAAGGGTAACGCTGGTTTTGATCAGAAGCGCCGCCAGCCTTTCCGCACGCTTTGGCACGATTGCGCTTCCCGCCTTTTCCCTTGGCGCAACGGCGCTTTATGCAGCCGCCTGCGTATTTTGCTCGCCGCTTTGCCTGCTGCAAGCCCGGTATAAAGCATTTCTATCTGTTCTTTGCCTGCTGCTTTCGGTTTTGCTGGTACTGCTGCCTGTCGCGCTTCGGCCTTCGGAATACATCAGCGTACTGTCCGTAGAAGAAGGGTACGCCATCCATATACACACCGCAAACGAAGATACGCTGTTGACCGATGGCAACCCTTCCGCCGAATACGCCGCTTTGCGCTACGCAGAAGCCTTGTGCCTTACCTACGATACGCATACGGTCAGCCGGGAGCCGCAGGCGCTGGTAGAATTGGGAAACACGGCTGTTCGCGTTATGGAAAATCTGGTGCAGGTAAACGGCGTTGTTTACAGTTTGAAAGACAACGGACGCATACGCGTCAGCCTGCGGCAGGGGTCGCCATTCGTGAGCGCGTATGCTATACTGAATGAAAGAGTTAACTGATTGGGAGACGCTATGGAATACGCCCGTTTTTTTGCATTGATCAAGCAAAATGCGCTTTGCGGCGCCTATTTGCTGCATGGCACGGAGGAATACATCAAGGCCATTGCCATAACGCAGTTGATCGACACCATCCCCGAGGCAGCACGGGAATTGAATGCGCAAACGTTGACTGCTCCGGACGCTTCGCAGGTGATCTCCGCCTGCGAAACGCTGCCGTTTTTTGCTGACCGGCGCGTTGTGATCGTGAAGGAATGCCAAACAGCGGAGCTGGCAAAGCTGAAGGAGTATATCCCCGCCGTGCCACCAAGCACCGTACTGGTGCTGTATCACCGAGGCGAGTTTGCCAACGCGCAGAGCGCCGTGTTGAAATACCTTACCAAAGAAGACCGGGTGATCAAGTGTGATCCGCTGCTAGAGGACGAAGCCGTGCGCTGGGTATTAACGCAGGCACAGCGCATGTCGCTTTTAATAGAGCCCGCCGTAGCTCGGCACTTGGTGGTGCTTTCAGGCACTGACATCAGCACCCTGTATAACGAGCTGCAAAAGCTCAGCAGCGGCGTGGAGCCTGGAATGCCGGTCACCTCGGCGCTATTGCAGGCGGTTGTATCCCCCAACATCGAGTACAAAATGTTCAATATGCTAAACAGCTTTTTGGTGGGGAAAAAGAGCGACGGGCTTCGCGCCATGCGGCAGATCGTAAAGGAAAGCCCCAAGGACATCAGCGCCATGATCGGCTTTTTTACCAATCAGTTCCGCCAGCTTTACTTAGCCAAGCAGCTGTTAAACACCAAATGCCAAGAGCAGGACGCCGTAAAGCGCATGGGAGGCAACCCGTATGCCGCCTCCAAAGCATTGCAAAATGCCAAGCGATTGTCTAACGAACAGATATCCGCAGGCTTGCATGCCTTTTGCGGCGCAGGCATACAGTTCAAAACCGGCGCGGCAACAGACATTCAAGCGCTGGAGCTGGCAGTTCATGCCGCTTTTCCTAATAAGCGCGCCGCTATGTAAGCAGGCGCAGCAATTCCTCCATCCGCTTCCTTTGCGCTTCATCCATCATAGGAAGAAGCGTTTTTTTTATTGTTTCTATACGCGCCGCATCCAACCGGCCTGCCGCCCGTTCATTGTTGACCATGCCCTGCAGGGTGCTGATCAGCTCCCCCTCGCTTTTCCCCGCGTATTGATTTACCACCTGTTCCACGTTCTTTGCAGCGTCTCCCATGTCCGGCGCGGGCGTGTTGATCTTATCGTTTTGAAAGAAATTTTGCATACTATCCCCCTGTTGCGTTTTTATAATACTATGCTGGAGGCATCCGCTTCTGTTCACATCGTATGCGGCAATGCATAGTATAGCAATATCGGGAGGTAGCAGTATGCCACGTTTTTCTCCGCAAGCGCCGCCAGACGGGCAGCCATCCTATCCGCCGGCTATGATACAGCAGCCCTGCGGCGGTTGGAAAACGCCCTCGGCAGCCATTGCCTTGGGGCAGCATATTCAGCGCGAATGCGGCATGCAGGGATTGCGCCGGTACATCTGCGCTATGACGGAATTCTTAAGCTTTGATGAATGTACACAGCTGGCAAAGGCGTTTGGCCTTTCCCCGGATATCTGCCGCCCGGAGCCGCCGCCGCCACCCCCGCCTCCGCCACCTGAGCCGCCCAGCAGTAACAATCAGATGCAAATGCTGCAAATGATGATGCAGTTGATGGGCTCCGGCGGCGGTGGAAGCTCCAATGCCTTAGCGCCGCTGCTGCTTTCCCAGCTGATGGGCGGAAAATAAAAAAGCGTCCGTAGGGTTTTACCCTTGCGGACGTTTTCTATTTCTATACGCTGTTACCCCATATAGGATTGATCCTCGGACAGCATCAGCACAGGAACATTACCGCTGGCCGGCCTTACCACGTTTACATCCGCGCCGGGGGCGTATACGATGCAGTTTCGCTGATCCTGCTTCAGTTTTTCCATATAAGCCTGCTGCTCTTCCTCCGTCATAGGGCCGGGGCGCTGCCCCTCGGGGAATATGGTAATGAATTTCAATGCATATGCATCACAGCCAACAAAATTCCGTTCATAGGGATCAAACAGAATAAAGTAGTCGCGGCCGATCTGGCTCATAATACCCGAGCGCGTATACATCATCTGCGTTCCAACTAAAAATTCGCAAACCACATAACGGCCCAGAAGATTTGCCAGCCGTTCCTGCAGGGTGCGCGCCTGATTATCGATAATGTACTGCTCCATATTGCTCATGCGCCGCTGCAGCTCGTTAACGTTTTCCGGAGAAGTGATACCGGTTCCCTCCCGCGTGAGGATGCTGGCTCCTTGCGGCATGGATGCGTCCTGCCACATGTCACCGCTCTGCTGCATGCCGCCTGTTTGCTGCATGCCACCTGTTTGCTGCATGCCGCCTGTTTGCTGCATGCCACCTGTTTGCGCCATACCACCTTGCGGTGATGAAGCATTCCATCGGGACGTTACGCCGCCGCCCTGCCGCATCGCGTTTTCCCATTGTTGCATGGAGTTATACCCCTGCGGCCAACCGTCCTCCTGCATCGTCATATTTCCCGGCTGTGGCATGCTGTCAATGTTTAAAAATTGCTCCATCTGGAACCTCCTGTCTTTTCACTACATTATGTTTCCGCATAGGCGGAAGTGGGCGCATAAAAGCAATGATCGCCTATGCGCGCAGCGGCATAGCCTACCCGGCTTGGAAAATTGGTGGGGCATTGGCTGGAATAAGGGTTAAAAAACCAAAGCGCTTCTCCGGCATCCCGAATGCGATTCCCGGCAATGGCCCAATCCGCAATATCATAATGAATCTGCTCCGGACGCATGTTATAGATGTTTTGCCCGTTGTTGTCATCCATGGCGCATTCAAATTGATACTGCTGATAAATGATGTTGCGTATGCTGCCGCTGCCAACGCGGGCATACTCGCCTTCATTTGTATTGACGCGGTTCATCACCACTCCCGCGACAGCCTTCATCCCGTTATCCCCTTCATGATACGCAATAAAGGCAAACTGTTGGTTAATACAAAATCACATCAATACTATGGTCGTTTACGATAACGTGTTGAATGAGGGAACGGGCGATTTTCTGTTTGGTCTTCATATCAAAATCATTAAATTGCTCAATAATCGTCTCAATGCTTACCCCGCAATTCATATTCTTCTTTCGCTCATTATCAGCGTTGTATAATGCGCCCAATTCCTTATGCTTTTGCTCTATTGAACGCGTGTATTCGTCAAGGCGTTTTCTCAATGCGCCAATACTTGAATCCAAGCCACTCTCACGAGCAATTTCAATTTCATCTAATAAGTTGGAGCAACGGTTGTCCAATCGTGCAATCTCGTTCTTTATTTCAATCGCACGCTGGTTTTCCTGCTTATCGGTACTTGTTGCTTCTATGCACCGCAGTTCATTGAGACGATACATCATCTTGTTATATACAAAGCACTCGATTTCTTCAAGCTGCCAAGCATGTTCACGTCCTGTACAAACATGTTTCTTGCGTCCATAGCAGTTTACATAATTACGACCTCGATTGTTATTAACAACCGTAAGGCCATATCCACATTTCCCGCACCGCATAAGGCCGCTTAACCATGAATGCGTTCCGCTTCTGTCGCATTTAACTTGTTTGTTATTGTCTAATTTATACTGGCAAGCCAACCATACCTGCGAATCGACTATACCTTCGTGCGGTGCAAGCGTAACAAATGCATTTGAAATATTCGCAAATGTTTTTCCGTTCTTCTTTTTTACATAATTGTATTCTTCCAGCTCTTTCTTGGTTCGTTCAATGTTTTTTGCATAGATGTAACAGCCGTTCGTCCCCGCATAACAGCTAATATCATCGTTCATTGTTGCACCCTTACCGTTTAAATACTGATAAACCATAGCATCTGCTTTCACATAGCAAGGATGCCGCAGCAGTCTTGCAAGGCCGGGACCGTCAAAGTTATATCCGCGCATCGTCTTAATACCCATTTCGGTGAGTTTTACCGTCAATTTCCCCAGAGATACGTTGGTCGTGGCATATTCATGATAAATAAACTTGATAGTATCTCGTTTTGATTCATCCACTTGATAAGCGGCGGTTTTCTTGCCATGTAGTTGAATATCAACCTTGTTATACCCAAATGGCGCATAACCGCCAAGATAGAAGCCCTTTTCCGCGCGGCTAAAAAAGTTATCTGCAACTCTCTCGGCAATCGTGTTTCTCTCCATTTGTGCAAATACCATGGCTATCATTATCATTGCCTCGCCCATTGACGTTCTGGTATCGAATTTTTCGCTACACGAAATAAACTGTACATTGTGGCTCTTCATAAGCTCCCATGTATTGCAGAAATCAAGTAGATTTCTACTTATTCGGTCAAGTCTATAGACGATAATCGTCGAAATCTGGTCATTCCTGATATCATCTAAAAGCCGTTGAAATTCTGGTCGTCCAACAGCATTCTTACCGCTTCGGCTTTCTTGATAGACTATCACACTGTCCTGCTCGGATATCTGTTGGCGGCATAACGATATCTGGTCTTCAATAGACAAGCTATCCTTTTTTTCTATGGATTGACGCGCATAAATAGCGCATTTTTTCATTGGTATATCACCTCTTAAATAACTTAATGGATGAGACGCTATCAATGAGCCTCTACGGTAACCGGTCTTGACAATGCTTAATAACCGAAGTAGCTATTTGCTTATTGAGCCTTGCACGTTCATTGTCGGTCATTGCCGTCTCAAATACATTGTCGCTGACTTTTTTACATTTCACCGGCGGATAGCCTTTAATCATGATGTTATACTCATCATTTGTAGAGTCGTATGACATTACCATTTTATAACGCACCGCCTATCCGTTATAAATATGGAGCCATACTTTGGCTTATTACTGCTGCAAAGTATCCTTGAAACGCATGCAGATGCAAACTGCCGGATACTGGCTGCAGTTGTGCATGCGACGCTAAATCGACAGTCGCTTACGATATAAAGAGTACTATCTGCGAATTGAACGCAAGGGATATGATAATCAACATGATTATTACTTGATACAATACAAGGTCTACTGAACGCAATAGCAGTGAAAATATGCAAACCATAATACGCTTTCGGGTAACTAATACGTTAATTATCTGAAAGCGCTATTCGTCTACGCGAAATATTGAAAATGCTTACCCTGTGTGATACAATATATGCTATATTTATGGCAATTACTCAAATTGATCATTATTCTGTTTACAGTCATATCACGAACACAAAAACGGCGTATCCACGATGGTTAGAGAGAACGGGAGAAAACGCAGTAATGATTAAAGACTTAGAGCGCGGCAATATGTTGTTGGAAAGCATACAGACGCTGAACGAGGCCGCTATACACTTATATGAAATGATGTTGGATGAAAGCGATGAAACGATGGAGTTTGCGCAGGAAATAAGGCAACTCATCGTTAGCATGCAAGAGTCGTTTGATGCATTGTACGCAGAGGAAAACGCCCTTATGGGGCAGCTTATTAACAAGAATGCGCTGTATTCGTTGGACAATTTAATGCGTTATGCTAAAACCGATTCTAAGGCCGCCTGCCATAAGTTGCAGTTTGAGTTTCTTCCGCTCACCGCCGAGCTTTATGTTGATCTATATTTCTGGGGCTTCTGCTATCCGGACAAGGATAAGATGTGGAACTATTACCGCACGGAAATGAACGAGTTGTGCCCTCTGCCAGTCCCTGAAAACGGCGAGTACAAGTATGATGTTTCTGTGGTGATCATTGCATACAACAAGCTAGAATATACAAAAAAGTGCATCAAGTACTTTCAAGAATTCTTCCCACATGAACTGAATTATGAGTTGATACTTTACAATAACGGCTCCAATGACGGCACAAAAGAGTTCTTTGAAACTCTTCACCCCAATAAGCAGATCGATCTGCTGCGCAACACGAAGAGCTGGTCGATATTGAGCCGTGTGGCAGAAGGGAAATACATACTTACCGTTGCAAACGACGTGTTAATACTGCCAAATGCCATCCAGAATCTTATAAAATGTATTGAAAGCGATGAGAGTATATGCTGCGTTATGCCAGCATCGCCTAATGTTGCAAATTACGAATCCATACCTGCTTCCTATCGGGACGAAGCAGAAATGATAGAATTTGCGCAGAAAAACAATGTGGCCGATTCTTCCCGCTGGGAACAGCGAGCGAGACTTAATCCGCCGCTTTTGTTAGCACGGAGCGATTCTTCGGCGGTGCATACACTCTGCACATATCATTATCCGTTCATGCCGGACAGATTTCTTGCATTTACCGACGATGCCATGAGCTTAGTTGCACGAAGAAGCAAACAAAAGTGTATTTTGGCGAAAGATGCATACATACACCATTTTGGAAGTGTAACAGTTAGCGATGTATTTTATAATGCAAGAAACGATATGTCGGAGTTTTACTCAAAAGGCCGCAATGGTTTTTTGCGTATTTTTGATATCGACCCTTGGAGTGTGGGTTTCTGCTACGACGCTGAACTGGTTTTTTCCCTAATGTACGATCTCAAACAGCCAACGAACATACTGGGCGTGAACTGTGGTATGGGCGATACAATGCTAAAAATCAAGGCAATGCTTGGCAGTTGCTGCCATAATACGAATGTTGGATTATATAACATAACGGACAATCTTTCTTACAAAGACGATCTAGCCGGGCTTTCTGACAATTTTGCGTTCATTGCCGAATGGGAACAGGTTGAAAATACGTTCAATGGTGTCAAATTCTCCTATATTGTCATTGAGGATGTAACCGAAGGCGCAGCGTCAGAGAAAACGCTGAAAATGCTGTTTGCGAAGCTAATAGCAGGCGGCGTGATGGCTGTAAAACATCCAAATACAGTGTTTGTGGACGATCGGTGTAACAAAACAGACAAAACGGAGCACTGGCGGAAATTCTATAAAAGCTGATAAGGGGGTAGTCGCTTGAAGGTTGTAATTCTTGCTGGAGGCTATGGTACGCGCATCAGCGAAGAAAGTCAATTACGGCCAAAGCCTATGATCGAAGTCGGTGAACAGCCGATTCTTTGGCATATCATGAAGCTGTATTCCCATTATGGGCATAATGAATTTATTATTTGTGCCGGGTATAAACAGCACATGATCAAAGAGTATTTTGCGGATTATTATCTACATCGTTCGGACATTACATTCGATTTTACACAGGACAATGCTATGACGATCCATAACAATGTGGCGGAGCCTTGGCGTGTTACCGTTGTGGATACAGGGTTGGACACCATGACGGGCGGTCGTGTGAAGCGCGTACAAAAGTATATTGGAGACGAACCATTCCTTTTAACTTATGGCGATGGCGTATCCAATGTGAATATCAATGCTTTGGTGGATTACCATAAAAAAAGCAAGAAAATTGCGACACTTACAGCCATCCAACCGGGAGGCCGCTTTGGCGTATTGGACATTGACGCAGATAATATAATTAAAAACTTTGCAGAAAAGTCCAAGGAGGACGGCGGGTGGATCAACGGTGGATTTATGGCATTGGAGCCTTCTATATTTCGGTATATCGAAGGAGATACAACCATACTGGAGCGTAAGCCGCTAGAAACGCTTGCCCAAGAAAACCAACTTAACGCGTTCTTACATGATGGCTTCTGGCAATGCATGGATACGTTACGGGATAAAGAGCTTTTAGAACGGCTTTGGAAAAGCGGCGAAGCACCGTGGAAGGCGTGGTAAATGATTGATTTAGAATTTTATAAACATAAGCGGGTGTTTATTACCGGGCATACGGGCTTTAAAGGCGCATGGATGTGTGCGGTATTGCTGCAACTGGGAGCGGAAGTATCAGGGTACGCCTTAACACCGCCTACCAACCCCAGCCTATACGCGTTAACGGGAATACAAAACAATATGAACTCCGTTTTAGGAGATGTGCGTGATTTCGATGCGCTGGCTGTTGCAATGTGTGCTGCGCAGCCTGAGATCGTTATTCATATGGCGGCGCAGCCAATTGTACGGGAGGGTTATCGCGATCCCGTAGGAACATATGCAGTGAATGTAATGGGTACCGTACATGTGTTCGAGGCGGCGCGCCGCTGCGGCACTGTTCGCCTGATTATAAATGTTACAACAGACAAGGTCTATGAGAACAATGCGGACATCATGTATACGAACGGCTATTGTGAAACGGACCGGCTCAATGGCTATGACCCGTATTCCAATAGCAAATCATGTTCTGAACTGGTTACGGAATGCTACCGGCACCTGTTGGTAAATAGTGATGATGGGCAAGCGAGTATCTCGGTTTCTTCCTGTCGCGCAGGAAATGTTATTGGCGGAGGGGATTTTGCGAAAGACCGGATAATTCCGGATTGTGTACGGGCAATGAAAGAAGGTCGGCGCATCACGGTTCGCAATCCTTACTCTATTCGTCCATATCAGCATGTTCTGGAGCCGGTGTTCGCTTATTTAATCATTGCACAAAAACAGTTTGCTGATACGCGGTATGCGGGTGCATATAACATTGGCCCAAACGATTGCGATTGCATCACAACAGGCATGCTAGCGGACTTGTTTTGCGCGGCGTGGGGCTCTAACGCAGCTTGGGAGAACGTTGCTGAGAAAAACGCACCTCACGAAGCGGCATTCCTGAAGCTGGATTGCTCAAAAGCGAAAAGCATACTGGGCTGGGAGCCGGTATGGCATATAGAAACAGCAGTACAAAAAACAGTAGAGCTGGCGAAGGTATGGCTTGCAGGAGAAGACATGGCACAAGCAATGGAGGGGCAAATCCTGGAGTATATTAAGGATTGCCAATCATTGATATAATTGCTGAGGCGTACTAGGGAGAAGGAATATGAAGAATATGCATTGCCGCAGCTGCGGGCAAACATTGGAGCATGTTTTTGTGGATTTGGGGATGTCTCCTCTTTCCAACTGTTACTTATCGGCGAATCAGCTTGAAAACGGGGAGAAATTTTATCCTTTAAAGGCATATGTGTGCGACAAGTGTTATTTGGTTCAGCTGGGCGAATACGAATCACCGGAGACAATTTTCAGCGATTATGCGTATCTTGCTTCCTATTCGAACAGCTGGCTCTTGCATTGTGAGCATTATGTAAACATGATCACTCAGAAGCTAAAGCTTTCCACAGAATCCAAGGTGATCGAAATCGCCAGTAATGACGGATATTTGCTGCAATACTTTGTACAGCGTAAAATCCCCTGCCTAGGCATCGAGCCTGCGGCGAATGCAGCAGCCGTTGCAAGGGAAAAAGGGGTAGCAACCGTAACGGCTTTTTTTGGCACCGATTTAGCCAAAAAGCTAAAATCAGAAGGAGAGCAAGCTGACCTTCTTTTAGGCAACAATGTACTGGCGCACGTTCCGGCAATCAACGATTTTGTGGCGGGAATGAAGATTCTACTCAAACCATCCGGCGTAATTACAATGGAATTCCCACATTTGCTGAATTTAATACGTTATAATCAGTTTGATACCATTTATCATGAGCATTTCTCATATCTTTCTTTTTCAACGGTATCACGGGTATTCGCCGCCAACGGACTTCGCTTGTTCGATGTTGAAAAGCTGCAAACCCACGGGGGGTCACTTCGTATCTATGCTACGCATGCGGAAAACAACGACTACCCTGAAACAGACGAGGCCAAAGCACTGTACGCGCAGGAGGAGGCGTTTGGCTTAAATGGGCTAACGGCATATCATTCCTATTTTAAAAAGGTACAAGCGACAAAACGCAGTATTTTATCCTTCTTGATTCAAGCAAAAAACGAAGGAAAACGAATTGTCGGATACGGTGCGCCCGCAAAGGGGAATACACTGCTAAACTATTGCGGCGTTCGGGACGATTTTATCGATTTTACCGTCGACAGAAGCCCTTTGAAGTATGGAAAGTATTTACCGGGTACGCATATCGCTGTACGGCCTGTTGAAGCAATATGCCAGGAAAAACCGGACTATCTTGTGATATTGCCGTGGAACTTGAAGGATGAGATCATGGAGCAGTGCGCCTATATCCGAAATTGGGGCGGAAAATTCGTTACGTTGATACCGGAAGTGGAAGTATTATGATATTTACACCAACAAAATTTGACGGTACATTTTTACTTACGCAGCAACGTATGGAGGATGAGCGGGGGTTCTTTGCGCGTACGTTCTGCGCCGAAGAATTTCGGGAGCGAGGGCTTTACGAACACTTTGTTCAGTGCAGCATTTCTCACAACAAAGCAAAGGGAACCCTGCGCGGGATGCACTTTCAGTCACATCCCTATGAAGAAGTGAAGTTGGTTGCATGTATACGGGGCGGTATATTTGACGTGATCGTGGATCTGCGCAAGGATTCCTCTACATATTTATTATGGGAAGGCTTCGAACTCACGCCGGAAAACGGCAGAATGCTATATATTCCCCAAGGGTTTGCCCATGGGTTTCTTACGCTGTCGGATGAAAGCGATGTATATTATCAAATGTCTGTCCCATACCATAAAGAATGTGCCACAGGGATCAGCTATCAGAACAAACGGGTCGGTATTCACTGGCCGGTATCGGGCGAATTGGTTATATCAACGGCAGACCGCGAACGAGACAAGGAGTATTTGCCATGAATAAGGTGCTGCTTACTGGCGCGAACGGCTTTATTGGGCGGTATTGCGTGAACGCCTTTCTTGATGCCGGCTTTGATGTATATGCAGCATGCCATAGTGATATGGCCGGCTTGCCGCAAAACGCGCATTGTTTTCTATGGGATATTAAAAATACGCAGGAAGTCATTAAACTGATGTCCGCAATAAGGCCATCGCATCTTGTGCATTTGGCATGGTATGTTGAACCAGACACCTATGTACATGCGGATGAAAATATCGACTGGCTGCAATACAGTATGTTTTTAATAAAGGCATTTGTTCAATCTGGAGGCAAGCGGTTGGTAACGGTTGGCACGTGCTTTGAGTATGATTTGAATCATAGCGTGTTTCAGGAGAACAGCACGCCGTTAATGAGCAATTCTCTGTATGCCACAGCAAAAACTAGCCTGTTTCGGCTTTCTTCGGTCTATTGCCATAATCATGGTGTAGAATACGCTCATGCGCGGCCATTCTATCTGTTTGGCATCGGAGAAAACGAAAAACGCGTGATTCCGCATATTATATCAAGCCTGCTGCAGAGGCAACAAGTACAGGTTTCGCATGGAGAACAAGTTCGGGATTATTTATATGTTGCAGATGTGGCATCTGCACTCGCGGCAGTTTCTGCTTCAGAGATATCAGGCGCTGTAAACATTGGATCCGGCATAGGAGTGCAGCTGAAGGAATTGTTTTTGATGATCGAACGAGCAACCGGTTGTACGGGGCTGGTGCAGTTGGGAGCAATCCCGACTAAGCCAAATGAAGCACCGGTAATTATAGCGGACAACAGACGCTTGCTGTGTGAAACAAACTGGCGGCAGAAGTACAGCTTGGAAGCCGGTCTTCAAGAGACGATAGCGGCTATGCAATGAATTGGCTGGCCAGGTTTGCTTATTAACTACTGAATATGATATAAGGAGAATAATTATGGATCAAAACACAGCGTTTAGAATGGAACGTACCGCTGCGGCAGAGCAAATGGCGCAGGACGAAAAGTTGAATGCGCTTTCACTCGAGTGGATGCAGCGGGCAGAGAAACACAAGTATTGCTATAATTATACATGGATGGGCCGTCCGATCATCAAGTTTCCTAATGATATCGTATTGGCGCAAGAAATCATTTGGGAGGTAAAGCCCGATCTGATTATTGAAACCGGTATTGCCCATGGCGGTAGCATCATCTTTTCCGCTTCTATGCTGGAACTTTTAGGAGGAAACGGCGAAGTGGCGGCTGTGGACATTGACATTCGTTCTCATAATCGGAAGGCAATTGAGGAACATCCAATGGCAAAACGCATTAGGATGTGGGAAGGCTCCTCCACGGATGAAAAAATCGCCAATGAGATTCGAGCGTTGGCGCATAGTAAGAAGAGCGTTATGGTTTTTTTGGATTCGCTACACACGCACGATCATGTTTTGCGCGAGATGGAGATTTACGGGCCAATGGTAACCGTAGGCTCCTTTATGGTGGTTATGGATACCTGCATTGAAGCATTTCCGGCAGGCACTTATCAGGACAGGCCTTGGGATGTAGGAAACAATCCGATGACTGCAGCGAAAGCCTATTTAAAGGATCATAACGAATTTATAGTGGATAATGATTGTTGTAATAAGCTTTGTATTACGGAAGCTTTTAGCGGATATTTAAGGAAGGTTCGTTAAATACGCACTCCCTATGGCGGCTTGCGTAAAAGCGGAGTGCCGGGAGAATGACATACCGTATCTGGTTTAAGTGGATAAGTAGGAGTGGTTATTATCTTTGCAGCTTTCTAAAAGCAACGCCATGCAGCAGCACCGCAAGAAGGTCGTGGAACATCCCTTCGGAACTATCAAGTGGCATGACGTAGCATACTATTCTTTGCCGTGGTAAGGAAATGGTCAGTGCCGAAGCTCCACTGAGCTTCACGGCATATAATCTCCGGCGGGCAATCAATACGGTAGGCACAAAAGCGTTTTTACTGTATCTCTATGCCCAAAAACGGAGCAAAACGAAAAAATGCGGAGCTGCAAATCTAAAAAGATGGATAAATTGGAGTAGAGTTCTGAGCAGAAAAGTACAGCGACGGCAAAACCGTCGCTCTTTTTGATACAAAAATGTCGAGAAACTCCCTAATTTAGGAAGCTTCCGGACAGGGTGTGGTGGAGATAAGGGGACTCGAACCCCTGACTTCTGCATTGCGAACGCAGCGCTCTACCAAGGTGGTACGCATCCCCTGCCCTTTTTACTCCCCCAGATTTTTTCTGAGGGAGTTTCTTAATGCCAAGGCAACGTACTACACGCTCTTTATGTTGTGTTCCATTATTGCGTCTCCTTCGCCACCCGCTTCGCATTGGATCAAGCGCGCCAAAAGCTCTCTGTCTGAAAAGGGCATGCTGCTCCTCCTGCCTGCTACGCCGTGCGTACATACTGCCGCGCCGCATAGCCTGTTGTTCCGTTTGCGCGAACCACATACCAATTTCCCGTTCGCCCTAAAATTGTTAAAGCCGCGCCGTTAGGCAGCTGGGTCAATACAACAGAGTCCGTACTGGGGCGGCTGCGGATATTCAGCCCGCCGCCTGCTGTCGCCACCGTGCCGCGCTGGGGCGCCAGCGGCTCTACAAACGGAATCCCGAAATACTCCGTAAGCGACCTTGCGATGTTTCTGGCGATCTCCGGCAGATTGTTTACGATCCAGTTGGCATCCTGCGGATTGTCGTGATATGCAAGCTCAATAAACACCGCCGGCGCGCGTGTTTGCCGCACCTCCCCGATGCGGGTGGTGGAAAGGGTGCGTACCCGCTGGGGCAGCGGATATATCTGCTGCAAATTTCTTGCGATGATTCCCGCCGCTCGTTCCCCGCTCACGCTGTTAGGCGCATAGTAGATATCCGTGCCGCGCACCTGCCCGGAAAGCGCGTCCGGCGCAGCGTTGGAATGCAGCGCCAGATGCAGGTCGTAATTACCGCTGTTAGACGCGCGTATGGACGATACCGCCGTCATATCCTTGGTATTACGCGTATATTGAATCCCGCTGGCCACCAGATACGGAATAAGTTCATCCGCAAGAAGATTCATATAATACTCTTCACTGCCGCCAATGGTATAGGGATTCCCTTCCTGTGTAGATGGGCTGAGGTAAATAACCGGCATTTTGATCCCTCCAATTCGCCTTTTCATTTCACTATATGCCGCAAGGCTTGTTTCTGCGAAACGATACCGAAGGCTCGCCTGCCAAACTGCGGGATTCTTAGCGCTCCTTCGGGATGCGCCGCGCATAGTTGCCGCATTGTTGGGAAAAAGTAAGGGCAACGTTAGTTTAGGAGGTTCGGTCATATGAACTTTATCGACACCAATTCGTTTACCCGGCAGCAGCTTCTGGACATCGCCCAGCTTTCCATGACGCTCAAGCGCTGTATCAAAGCGGAGCTATACCCGCCCTTGTTGGAGAAAAAAAGCCTCGGCATGATATTTCAGCAATCCTCCACGCGCACTCGCGTCGCCTTTGAAACCGCCATGCACCAGTTGGGCGGGCACGCCCAGTATCTGGCACCCGGGCAAATCCAGTTGGGCGGGCACGAAACCATTGAGGATACCGCCCGGGTGCTGTCCCGCATGGTGGATATCCTGATGGCGCGGGTGGAACGCCACGAAAGCGTATATGCGCTGGCGGAAAACGCCACCATCCCCGTTATCAATGGCATGTCGGACTATAACCATCCCACGCAGGAGATGGGCGACCTTATCACCATGCTGGAGCATTTGCCGGAAGGCAAACGGTTGGAGGACTGCAAGGTCACCTTTGTAGGCGACGCCACGCAGGTTTGTGCCTCGCTGTTGTTCATCGCCACAAAAATGGGCATGCGCTTTGCGCAGTTTGGCCCCGAAGGCTACCAGCTTAAGGATTCCCACAGAAAGATCGCGGACGATAACTGCACGACCTCCGGCGGAAGCTTTTTGATCACGGATAACGCAGAAGAAGCGTTGGATGGCGCGGATTTTGTATATACAGACGTTTGGTACGGCTTGTACGAGGCAGAGCTTTCCGAGGAGGAACGGCACCGGATATTCATGCCGAAATATCAGGTTAGCGAAGCGCTGATGGGCCTTGCAGCACCTCACGCCAAATTCATGCACTGCCTGCCCGCTACCCGGGGCGAGGAGGTAACCAACGAGGTGATGGACGGCCCCGCCTCCATTATTTTCGATCAGGCAGAAAACCGCTTGACCGCCATGCGGGGCATTTTGGTTTACCTGCTGTATCAAAATAAAAAGCCGGAAAACAAGGACGCGCAGGCCGAGGAAATGCAAAAGCTGCAAGCACAGCTGGAGTCCTTATTCCCCAACGCGCATATATAGTAACTGCCTGCTATGGAAAAGAAACAGAAAAAATTCAAGCTGTTCGACGCGGTGCTGGCGGTCATCTGCATCGTGTTCGTTGCGGAGGCCGCCGCACCGGTTGCCGCCATCGGCAATTCCCAATACTTCTGGTGGCTGTTTCTCATCATTACTTTCCTTTTGCCCTACGGCTTGATCGCGGCGGAGCTTGGCACCGCTTATGACGACGAGGGCGGTCTGTACGATTGGGTAAAGCGCGCCTTTGGAGATCGCTGGGGGGCGCGGGTGTCTTGGTATTACTGGCTGAACTTCCCCCTATGGATGGCGTCGCTGGCGGTCATGTTCCCGGAGATCATCGGCATTATCACGGGCAGTGAACTGGGCGTGTTCCCGTCGCTTATCATTGAGCTGGCGTTCATCTGGATCGTGGTAGCCATTAGCTTTTTCCATGTGAGCGAAAGCAAATGGATACTGAACCTCTCCGCGTTTATCAAGGTGGCGCTGGCGCTGACATTGGGAGGCTTGGGTATTTACACGGCAGCCACCCGCGGCGTTGCGAACCCGCATACGCTGGAGTCGCTTTTGCCCTCGCTGGATCTTAGGTCGCTCTCCTTCATCTCCGTGATCCTATTCAACTTTATGGGGTTTGAGGTGGTCACCTCCTTTGCGGAGGACATGCCCAATCCTAAGAAGCAGATTCCCTCCGCCATTATCGCGGGCGGTATCGCGATCGCGGCGATCTATATTTTCTCTGCGTTCGGTATCGGCGTTGCCATCCCCACGGAGGAGATCAGCACCTCCAGCGGTTTGATCGACAGCATGCAGCTGTTGTCCGGGCAGGAAAGCGGGCCGTTTATTACGATCGTGGCGCTGCTGTTTTTGATCACGCTGTTTGGCAACATGATCAGCTGGTCGTACGGTGTCAATTACGTTGCGTGGTATGCGGCAAAGAACAACGACATGCCAAAGTTCTTCCAGCGCTCCAGTAAAAAGGAAATGCCTGCGGGCGCGGCACTGATGAACGGCTTTGTGGCATCTGCACTGGTGATCGTTGCCCCGTTTTTACCCAGTCAAGACCTGTTCTGGAGCTTTTTTGCGCTGAACATCGTAAACCTACTTATGAGCTACCTGCCGGTGTTCCCCGCGTTTTTGCGTCTGCGCAAGCTGGATGCCGACCGGGAACGACCCTTTACGGTAAGCGGCGGCAAGGGCTTCATCAACCTGTTGGCATATGTGCCCATGGTGTTGTTAATTATTTCCATAATATTCCTGTGTGTTCCGTTCAGCTTCGATACGGAGGAGCTACAGGAAAAGCTGCCCCTGCTGTGCGGCGTTCTCATTTCCATACTGTTGGGTGAGCTGGTTGCATCCGCAGGCGAAAAACGAAAAATCAAAGAAAAAGTGAGGTAACAATATGAATCGATTGCTGACAACTCCCAAGCAGGACGGCTACCGTATGCCCGGAGAATTTGAGCCACACCAAGGCTGCTTTATTCTGTGGCCGGAGCGCACGGATAACTGGCGGTTAGGCGCAAAGCCCGCCCAGAAATCCTTTGTGGAGGTGGCGGAAGCCATTGCAAAATTCGAGCCGGTAACCGTTGGCGTTTCCGCTGCGCAGTATGACAACGCGCGGCACTGGCTGTCCCCGCAGATTCGCGTGCTGGAAATCTCCTATAACGATTCTTGGGTACGGGACTGCGGCCCGACTTTTGTGACCAACGGCACCACGCTTCGGGGTGTGGACTGGCGTTTCAACGCTTGGGGCGGCCTGATGGACGGGCTGTACTTCCCTTGGGATATGGACGATAAGGTGGCGGAAAAGCTTTGCGACCTAGAGCGGGTGGATTGTTACCATCTGGACGATTTTATACTGGAGGGCGGTTCCATTCATACCGACGGAGACGGTACGGTATTCTCTACGGAGGAATGCCTTTTATCCGAAGGCCGCAACCCCGGCTTCTGCCGCCACCGCATTGAGGACATGCTGCGGGAATACTTGGGGGTGGACTGCGTGATCTGGCTGCCCCGAGGCATTTACAATGACGAAACCAACGGCCATGTAGATAATATCATGCAGGTGGTGGAGCCGGGGCATGTGCTGTTGGCTTGGACGGACGACGAAAACGACCCCCAGCATGAGATTTGCCGGGAGGCGTATGATATTTTAAGCGCCGCGGTAGATGCCAAAGGCAGAAGCTTAGAAATCACCAAGCTGTACCTGCCGGAAAACGTTTTGATCACCGAGGAGGAAAGCGGCGGCGTAGATGTGATAGAAGGAACGCTCCCCCGTATGCCCGGCGACCGGCTGGCTGCCTCTTATGCGAATTTCTATTTGGCGGGAAACGGTAAGAAAAAAGGCGTTGTGTATCCCATGTTCCACGACCCGCACGATGAAAAAGCGCGCGAAACGCTGGAAAGCGTGTTTCCCGACAGAGAGGTGGTTGGCGTATACGCACGGGAGATACTGCTTGGCGGCGGCAATATCCACTGCATCACTCAGCAGATGCCGGCAGTTGCCGCGCCGGAGGAATGCACATGTCACGAGTGACCATTGCTCTTGGGGGAAACGCCTTGGGAGATACCCCCAAAGAGCAACAGGAGCGCCTGCGCCGCGCCGCGCCATCCTTTGCCTCGCTGGCGCGGCACGGGCATACGCTGCTTATTGCCCACGGAAACGGCCCGCAGGTAGGCATGCTGCAGCTTGCCTTTGACACCGCCTCCGCGCATACAGATCGCGTACCTGCCATGCCGCTTCCGGAATGCACCGCCATGAGCCAAGGCTACATCGGCTACCACATTCAAAACAGCCTGCATAACGCCTTTCGGGAAGCCGGGCTGGATACGCCCGTGGCCTCGATCATCACGCAGGTGGTGGTAGACCGCGCCGATCCCGCATTTCTGCATCCCACCAAGCCCATCGGCAGTTTTTATATGGAGGCGGCTGCCGAGGCCATTATGCGGGAAAACCCGCAATGGACGTTTCGGGAGGACGCAGGGCGTGGCTGGCGGCGTGTGGTGCCGTCGCCGCTTCCGGTGAAGATCGCGGAAATCAAAAGCATCCGCCGCCTTTTAGATTGCGGCACCGCCGTGATCGCCTGCGGCGGCGGCGGTATTCCCGTTTGCCAGCAGGAAAACGCAACGTATCACGCGGTATCCGCCGTGATCGATAAGGATTTTGCGGCAGCCGCCATGGCGGAAGCCGTTCATGCGGATCTGCTGGTGATATTGACTGCCGTGCCCCACGCATACCTGCATTACGGCACGCCCCAGCAGACAGCCATAGCAGGCATGAGCGTGGAGGAAGCCGAGCGGTATATAGGCGACGGCGCGTTTGCCGCCGGTTCCATGCTGCCGAAGGTGCAGGCCGCTGTGGCCTTTGCCAAAACCGGGCGGCGGGCGGTGATTGCCGCATTGGACGATGTGGAAGCTGCGCTTACCGGAAATGCCGGTACCATGATCTGTCCATAGAGGTGTTGTATGCTCGTATTGTTTGTGCGTGCGATCATACTCTATATTGTTGTGTTCGTTGTGATCCGTATGACGGGCAAGCGGCAGATCAGCGACCTGCAACCCTTCGATTTGGTCATTACGCTGCTCATCGCGGATCTTGCCACCGACCCCATTGCAGATACGAGCATTCCGCTGGTATACGGTGTATTGCCAATTCTAGCCATGTTCCTCATCCAGCGGCTGGTGGCATACCTGTCCCTCAAAAGCGCCGGGATACACAATATCCTATCCGGTAAGCCCATACTGGTGATCGTGAATGGGGTAATGCAGGAGGATGAAATGCGAAAAAACTGTTATACCATCAACGACCTTTTGGAGCAGCTGCGGGCAAAGGATACCTTTGATATCAGCGAGGTCGCTTATGCCATCGTGGAAACGGACGGTTCCTTATCCGTGCTGAAAAAGGACGCTGCGCAGACTCCCACAAAAAGCGACCTGCATTTGAAAACGAACCCGGCACAGCCTTGCCATACCTTGATACTGGACGGAAAAACGCAGCTGCCCGCGCTTGATGAATGCGGGCATACGGAGCGCTGGCTGCAACAGCAGCTTCTGCGGGTGGGACAAACGGAGGTCAAGCATGTGTTTTATGCAAGCCTTGCGCCAAACGGGCAGTTATATTTGCAGCCTCGTATGAAACAAAACGGCGGAAAAGCGGAGTCTTATCACATACAGACGGGAGCGAAGTAGCATGGCAAGACGTATCGCTACCGTTTGCATCGTGCTACTGCTGCTGTTTTTATTCATCGTGCCGTCAATGTCCCTAAAGCGCGCCTGCTTGGCGCTTCGGACGGATGCAAAGGGAACGCTTGCTGCCGTGTTCCGCGAGGATTGGGATGACGCGACCGCGCTTTTAACGCATGCCAATGATTTGTTTTTTAGCTACCGGGACGGTATGCACTTGTATTTGAATCACCAAGACATCGCAGAGCTGGAAACAGCGCTCAAGGGCTGCCTGCAAATGGCGCGGGTGCAGGAGAACGGGCAGTTATTACTAGAGCTAGAGCATATTCTCACTCATTTGGATTACTTGGAAAGCATCGAAAACCTTACGCTGTTCAACCTGCTGTAACGTTCTATAAAAGTTCACGTTGCGTCCATTGGTGGTTCAATAAGCTTTTGTAGGATAGGCTTGTCAAAGATGATTGACACCCCCCTAATACACACTGGTACACAGTGTCGCCCTCCGGTTCCCCTCCGGAGGGCCTTTTTATTGCTTTACCGTATTCACAAATCTTTCACAGGTCATTCAATCGTTGTTCATGTTATACGGGTATCATACTAAGCAAGAGAGAAGCCGGTGTTCCCCCCTAACATTGGCAAGAGATGGTTACCTTTACCACAAGCAAAAAAGCGCTTCGCCAGCCGGCAAAGCGCTTTTTTGGTTCTACACTAAACATTGGGGTAGAAAGAAAAAAGGAAGCATGACGCT
>CAYZAW010000006.1:0-7005 GCA_964476505.1 uncultured Oscillospiraceae bacterium
CCCAGACAACGTCTGGGCTTTTTGCCTCTGCATCTAAATTGACCGAGAATGATGGAGCTGGTGAAGGGAGTCGGACCCTTGAACCTCGTCATTACCAATGACGCGCTCTACCAACTGAGCTACACCAGCGTTGCTTGGCGCAGTACCGCGCAACGCATACATTATAGCGAATGCATACAGGCTTGGCAAGTGTTATTTTTCATATTTCGCGGTTTTTGGCGGATGTTTTTTCACCTGCTTGACAACCGCCTCGGTTTGCGTTGTAGTAGTAGCATGAAACAGCGGGAGGATATCGGCGTGAAAAATATGACCAGCCAAACACGCATGTGGCTTTTTGTTGGGTTAACATTTGTTGTAACCTATCTTTACGAATTCCTTGTGGCGTTGCCGCTGATGCAAAGCGGCACACTGGAGCAGTTCTCTGCGGTGCTGTTAAGCAGCGTGATGCTGATACCCGCCGCTTGCGTACTCATCGTGCGTTTGGCGACCGGGGAAGGCTTAAAAAATGCGTGGATCAAGCCCTATTTCCGGCAAGGCCGCTGGAAGTATTACCTGTTTGCGTGGCTTGCGCCCGTTGCCGCCATCATAGCGGGTGCGGCGGTGTATTTCCTGCTTTTCCCGGCAAAGTTCGATCCCGATATGGGCTATATTGCGGAGCAGTATGCGGCGCTTGGGCTGCCGTTCGATGTAAAAACGGTGCGCTCCCTTGCCGTGATGCAGGTGATCGCCGCTCTGTTTACATCGCTGCTTGGCAACGCCGTAACCTGCTTTGGAGAGGAATGGGGCTGGCGCGGATATCTGCTGCCTAAAATGCTGGAGCGCTTCCGCGTGGTGCCAACCGTGCTGCTGTTGGGCGTGATATGGGGCTTGTGGCACGCGCCGCTGACCATTAACGGGCACAATTACGGCATGGGATACTGGGGCTGGCCTGTGCTTGGCATTTTGGCAATGTGCGCGTTTTGCATCGTGTTGAACGCGATTTTCACCTATATTACCTTAAAGTCCCGCAGCTGCCTGCCTGCCGTGATCGCGCACGGCATGGTGAACGGCTTTGCCAGCATTGCGCTGCTGTACACGCGGTCTGCGGCGGATACCAACCCCTTTGTCGGCCCGGTGCCTGTTGGTATCGTGGGCGGGGTAGGGCTCATCCTGCTGGCGGCGGTGCTGCTGATAAAGCTTTGGAAGGACGAGAAAGCCGGAAAGCTCATAGCGGAGCCCCTGCCGTCAAAGGCGCAAAGAGCGGCTGCCGGGGAAGCGGCTGCCGCAGCTGCGAAGGAGCCCGGGGCAGAAAACGCCGCGGCTATGGACGGCACAAAGGAGGATTAAGCAGTGGCTACGCAATATCGCAAACAGTATGATACGCCCATCGGCACCGTGACTGTTACCGCAACCGCCAAGGCCATCACGGGACTGGATTTTGGCGCGGTGGAGCCGGAAACCAAGGAAACGCCGCTCTTGGCGCAGGCGCATACCCAGCTGATGCAGTATTTTAAGGGCAACCGCAAGCAGTTTTACCTGCCCCTTGCGCCCGAGGGCACTGCGTTTCAACAAAAGGTGTGGCAGGCGCTGCTGCAAATTCCCTATGCCTGTACAAAAAGCTACGGGGATATCGCCCGCGCCATCGGCGAACCAAACGCCAGTCGCGCCGTGGGCATGGCCAACAACAAAAACCCCATTCCCATATTCATTCCCTGCCACCGCGTTATTGGCGGCAACGGCAGCCTAACGGGCTACGGCGGCGGGCTGGATATCAAGGAAAAACTGCTGGAGCTGGAGCGCTCCAGCTGCACCTTCTTCCCGTACACGGAGAAGGAGATGGCAGCGCTGTGCCAGAAAGACGAGCGTATGGCGGAGGCGGTACGGCGCATTGGCAAGCTTTCCTTTACGATGCAGCCGGATGTGTTTACCAACATCTGCGAGTGCATCGTAGGCCAGCAGATCTCCATGAAATCGGCAGACACGGTGTGGCAGCGTATGCTGGACCGGTTTGGACGTATCGCGCCGGAAACCATCGTAATGGCTACGGAGGAGGAGATCCAAAGCTGCGGCATGTACATGCCAAAGGCCGTGAACATCAAGCACGCGGCAGAAGCGGTGCTGGCGGGAGAGGTAAAGCTTTCCAAACTAAACAGCATGTCCGACGAAGCCGCGGCGGAGGAGCTGAAAAAGCTGCCGGGCGTAGGGGATTGGACAGTGGAAATGATACTGGTATTTTCCTTAGGCCGCATGGATGTAATGCCCTATTGCGATTCCATTATGCGCCGCGGCTTATGCAGCCTGTACGGGCTCGAACAGCTTTCGAAAAGACAGTTCAAGGAGTATCAAAAGCGTTTTTCGCCTTACGGTACGCTGGCTTGCTTCTACCTCTGGATCATTGGCAGCAGCGAGGAAGACCTCATGCTGTAATACCCCAAATACGATTTAAGGAACCCCCAAGGGCGCTGCCGGCAAACTTTGCCGCCGGTAACGAAAAGCCCGCGGGGGTTTTATATTTGCTCTGTTTTACAGACTGTCCACAATTTATACGGTAAAATAAGGGCAACACATAATTGTGGAGGAAACACTGTGAAAAAAAGGATATCCGCCATGCTGCTTATGCTGATATGCTTGCTGCTGTCAGTCGGAAATGCATTGCCGGTTTTTGCCATGACGGACGATACGCCCGATCCATATGTACCAACACCAACGCCCGCGCCTAGCGCGGCAACGACTGTTACGCCCACCGCTGCGCCCACCGCAACGCCTGTTCCTGATCCTGCCGGTACGCCGCAAGCATCTGCAACGCCAACGTCCGATGCCGGTACGGGCACGCCGGGGATTACCACCGCAACGCCAACGGCTGTGCCCGGCACGCCCACGCCCACGTTGGACCCTTTGGCAACGCCAACACCCACGCCAACGATCGACCCCTTGGCAACGCCCACGCCCACGTTAGACCCGCTGGCTACCCCAACGCCAACGCCCATAGGCTCTCCAACGCCCTCCGGCAGCCCGTCCCCAACGCCCGGCAAGGCGAGAATCGAGTTGACGGATAAAAAAGAGAAGGTCACCGTAGCGCTGTTTGATAAGGGCTTCGATCTTCTTGCAAACGTAAAGGCGTTTGATGCCAAGGGCAAGGAGCTGACCGTTACGCTGGCAAACGGAGACGGCTTCAGCCTGTATAGGGTTGGTCTGTATAAGCTGACATATGTGGCGATCGACCCGGATACCAAGGAGACCATGACGGTAAGCCGCACGGTGGAGGTAGTTAAAACGCAGGCGCAGATGGAGCAATACCTCACCTTTGTGCTGCCGGAGCTAACGCTCAAGCAAAACGCGGAGGATGTTGACCTTGCCGCCAATGCCTACGCGCTGACCGAAACCGGAGAAAAGGTAACGGTTTCTGTGCGCTATGCAGGCTTGTTCAGTATTGCAACACCCGGCACCTATACCGTTACTATGACGGCTACGCATCCCGTAACCGGCGAGCTGGTGGACGAGCAGCGTACCATCATTGTGCTGAACGAGGCGGATTACAAGGCTTACGAGAAGCTGATGAACCCGCTTTCCGGCACGTCGGACTCCCGCTACCGCAAATACCGGCAGTATTACAATGCGGTTTCCGAGAAGCTGGCGGCGGCGATGACGGAGCTGACGAACCAAATGAACATCCGCGCCGGGCTGCTGCAAAAGGCGCTGCTGTCCAAGGGAAGCGCCTGCACGGTGATACGCGCGCTCCCAGCCCTGCTGGACGATTCCGGCGAGGCGGCGGAGGAGGAAGCGCCAAGCGACGCGCTTGCAACGCAGATCGACGGCCTGCGTTACGAGGTGCTGGAGCCTGTGAAGGTGCATAACTGGGCGGAAGTGCTGGCTGTGTTTTTAGCCAAGTGCAGCAAGGAAAGCGCGGATTCCATCGACCTGATGAGCCTTGGCGAGATCGACTTTGCCAATTTGGGCGAGGTGTTCTGGGATATGAACGCGTTTAGCTATCACCGCACGCCGACCGGCGAGGTGTACCTCATCGTGAACGAACGGCAAAGCGAGGATATGGCGGTGCTGTACGGCTTTGACGTAAACCGGCAGGCACTTCTTTATGAGCTGATGCAGCCGGAGTTCCAGCGTGTGTTTGCCACGCTGACGGGCGACGAGGACTTTATCGACCTCACGGGCGAGGAGCAGGCGGCTATCAAGGCGGGCTTGCCCGAGGACTTGGATATGGGCCGGGAAAGCGTTGTATTAACGGCTTATTCCCTGGAGGGCAAGGTCAATTACTTCTGGGGCGGCAAATACTACCGGCTGGGCTGGAACCCGCTTTGGGGCGTACCCAAGGTAGTTACCTCCGAGGGCAGCCGCACCACCGGCACCACCCGCAATTTCGGGCTGGATTGCAGCGGCTTTGTAACATGGACGTTTATCAATGCCGCGCATGATGAGAGCATCAAGGAGAGCATCGGCAGCGGTACCTCCAACATCTGGCGCATGTCCTCCTCCTTAGGCTGGGACGAGGCCATCCCCGGGGATATCTGCTTTACCAAAACGCCCCGCAGCGAGGGCACCAACCATGTTGGCATCGTGGTGGCAAAAAACGAGGACGGCACCTACGACGTGGCGCATTGCTCCAGCGTGCATAACGCCGTGGTGGTCACGGAGGCATGGTCAAGCAAGTTCCGCTACATGCGCCGCCCGCTTTTATACAGCGAGTAATCCTAACACAAAATAAGGGCGCGTCCGTCTGGACGCGTCCTTATTTTGTGAAACAGGTAAACGGCAGCTATTTTTTGGGTTTCCCTAGTGTTGCAAACCATTTGAACGTCATGGGCCAGAAAACGGAGGCCGTCATGACCATGAGAAAATACCGCACGCCCTTGCCCAAGCCGGGGCCGAACACGGCGTTTAGCGGCGCTTTTAGGAAGATGCGAATCACCAGCACAATGCCGATGCCGATTACGGCCTTGAGTATCTGCGCCCACCATACGGCCTTGATCTCGTAACGCAGGTAACGGTCGTCGATCCACCAGCCAAGGCACATGCCAAGCGTGGTACCAAACATGCACCAAGCGGCCTCTACCCCGTGCTCGTCAAACTCCGGCATATGCCCCGCGCCCTTGGGAGCGAAGCTAACGTACAGCAGGAGCAAAAGCGCCAAGCCAAGCGCAGTAAGCCCAATGGCATAGGTCACGCGCTTGTTGGTTTCGGCCTTTTTTAGTAGCCGATCCATCACGAGTACAACAAGAAGTGCCGTTAAGAGCCCCACCAGCACGTCCTCGGGCATATGTACGCCCAAATACAGCCGGGAAAAGCCCACGGCAAGCGCCAGCAGGATGCATACAACAGTAATATATCGGCGGCGCAGCCATATGGCGATGGAGCCAAACAGCGTGCCCGCGCCCGTGGTGTGCCCGCTGGGAAAGGAATATCCCGTGGCGGCCTCTCGGGCGCTTTCCACGATGGGAAAGTCCGGGTCGCGCACCCAAGGCCGGGGCGTCACAAAGATGGCCTTTAAAAACTGGTTGATTACATTGCCGAACATGCCGATGATGAAGAACCGATACCCCCACTTTTTATCCACGCACCACAGTAGCACGATGGATACCACCAAGAATACGGTCTCCTCGCCAAGAAAGGTGATCGTTTGTACAATAGCGTCCCAAAACGGCGAACGAACGCCTTGCAGCGCATATAATAGCTCCATACTGTCCCCCCTGTATGCTGTTTAGTATTCGTCTATGATAAAGCAGCTTTGCTTTGGAAAACGTTCGTCCAATTCTGCGGCGGCGGCAGCGTCGTGTATGATCGCCTCTCCCGCGTCTGCCAGCTCTGATAGTGCTCGATAGCCAAATAAGAATTGCAAAAGATGCCCCGCGTCTGCCGTGATCTGCGCCGGGAGCACTGTGCGGCTGCCTTCACCGTTCCAAACGCCCTCGTTTTGTGGCACGGTTCTGTCGTTCACGGCAAAGCGATAGTCCTCGCTGTTTATAATTGCTGAAAGCAGCGCACCGATATCGGCAGCGCCGGCCACGCCTTGGGGGCGCGTTTCATACACAGCGCCGGGAAGTACCGTCCGGGGTGCGTCCGGGGGCAGCTTGCAGTGAAGCCTTGCGCCTTCCGCTTTGGCGTACAGGCCGTGCAGCAGGCGCTCATACCCGGCGGCTGTTACGCTTACGATCTCCTCCGCGTGCAGGCCGTTTTCCGGCGTATTGTAATATACGGCGTAGCCCTGCACCGTGTCCGCCTGCCAGTCTACCAAGAACAGGGCTGAGTCGGCAGAATAATCCTGTAATTTAAAGCGCATGTCCGCATAACTGCGGGAAACCATGCCGGAGTACTCTCCGGTGGCGCGTCCGTAGCAATGCTGGAACGCATCCGTAAGCGCAAGGGCTTCTTCCGGGCTAAGCTGCTGCAAGCCGCTGGGAAACGGCATAGGCTTAGTAAGGTCGGCGGTCATATGCAGCGTAGAGGATACGGGAAAATGCCCCCGGGAGAAAAAGGTAGGCAGGTGCGCAGGGGTGTGTACCGCAAGCGGAATGTTGGCACCTCGCACCTCCTGCATGTAGCGGGTGAACACCTGCTTCATATAACCCCGCCCGCTGTATTCCGGGAAGGTGGAAACCCCCGCCAGCATGGAGGCGGGCAGCAAAACGTTCCGTACACGCACGTGAATGGGCAGGCTGTACACGGCGGAGGCCAGCGTACCGTCGTGAAGGAGGCATACGCCCCAGCGCGGCAAAAAGCGGTTTTGAAAAAACCAATCGTTAAAGCTGTCGGAATCGGGAAAACAGGCTTCCCACAGCCGCCTGCAATCTGCGGCATCGGAAGAGCGCATCAGCCGTACCTCGTCCATATTGACCGCCTCCTTGTATCTTGCTTTAGTATATCCCATGCCCCCAAAAAAGAAAAGCATCCGGAACCCGCCACGCCGGATACAGGAGTAATGCATCGCCCCCCGCAATCCGCAACACAAGAAAACTCTCATCCGAAGCTGACAAATCCCTTAACAGAAGGCTTGTTCCGGCTTCGGCGGCTTAT
>CAYZAW010000006.1:7105-56112 GCA_964476505.1 uncultured Oscillospiraceae bacterium
CCCAACAATCCATACTCTCCAAAAGCTATAATCCGAAGCTGACAAATCCCTTAACAGAAGGCTTGTTCCGGCTTCGGCGGCTTATCGCGTGCGTCCCAACAATCCATACTCTCCAAAAGCTATAATCCGAAGCTGACAAATCCCTTAACCGTAGGCTTGTTCCGGCTTCGGCGGCATGTACGCCGAAACGGAAGAAAACCGTTAGGTTTTCTTTCTCATCGCAGCCGCCGCACGGAAATCGCCACAGCGATTTCAGGCGGCTGTGCAAAACCCCGAAGGGCTTCGCGAAAATGGCTGTGCCATTTTTGCGACAATAAAAAAGTGGTGCGACAGGGGGGGACTGTCGCACCGGAATAGGGAGGAAGAATGAAGGTGTCGATTCTACTAAAATACCAGTATCGTGCGGGTGTACGCGCCCTGCGGGGAACAGGGTTTGCCGCGCCGACCCGGCACCGCGGTATTAGCAGCGAATGGATTGCCGCCTGCTGCGGCGAGGTTCTTATGTGTTATACATAACACATAAGAACCGTATGAAACAGAAAAAACGGAGATTTTTCGGAAAACGGGCGAATTTTTTAAGATTCTATAAATATGTTTGCGCCGGGCTTTTCTCATCGGGAAAATATGGTACACTATATCGCAGAAAAGGAGTACTTATGATTTTTACGGAATTGCTCAATCACGCTTGGCATTACTTATTGGTCATGCTGTTTTCCATGCTGCCCATCATTGAGCTAAAGGGCGCGATTCCCGTAGGGCTGGCGTTCAATTTGGGCGTGTGGGAAACGTTTTTTGCTGCGTTTGTGGGCTCCTGCCTGCCCGCGCCTTTTTTGATACTGCTGATCAGAAAACTCCTGCAATGGATGCAAAACTGCCGGTTTCGCTGGCTTCGGCAATTCTCGGACTATTTGAATAACAGGATCAGAAAGAAAAGCCAGAACAAGCGCATCCGTACCTCGGCGGTGCTGGGGCTGTTTCTGTTCGTGGCAATCCCGCTTCCAACCACCGGCGTATGGATGGGCTCCATGATCGCGGGTATGCTGGACATCCGCATGAGCCATGCGCTTCCGGCAATCGTTGTGGGCAATCTGGTGGCAGGGCTTATCATATTGTACATGTCCCATTTGGTGATTATTTAAAAGCGAATTTAGAAGTAAACGTACCCAAAAAGGAAGCCGCATACAGGCTTCCTTTTTCGCGTAACAGTGTTATTTGATGTATTGCTCCGGCTCCGCCAGTTCCTGCCAGCGCAGCATGGGGTTGTGATAGGGCGTTCGCTTTTCCGGCAGCCCCATCATTTTTAAGAACAGCCCGCCGCCCGCCTGTCGGATCAGCTCCGGCGGCAGCTCGTAGCCGTAGGCTTGCTGCGGACACCAGGATACGCAGGCCATGCAGGAGCAGCAGTTGTGCAAAAAGGTGGGCTTGCCGTCCACCAACTTGATGTTGTGCTGGGGGCATACCTTGGCACAAATGCCGCAGGATACGCATTTGCTCGATACGGTAAAGCCCAAGTCCACAACGGGCTGCAAGGGCAGGTATTTTGGCATAACAGCCGGGTAAAGCAGCTTGGTGATGAGGGCGGCTTTGGGGTAAGCGCGTTCCTTCTTTGCCGCGATCTCTTGGCAGATGCCGTTTAGCTTCTGCTCCATTTTGGGTACTTTACGCTTCGCCTTGGGGAAGGGCGTGTATACGATGCACAGATTTGCAACGGAATAGAGTATGCGCCCGTAGTGCAGCCGCGCGCCCTTTTCTTTTAGAATACGGTCAATGGTGGAAAAGGCGTAACCGTTGATGGCCACCGGCGTTGTTACGGCAAAGATGTATGCGTTGGGGTTGACCTCCAATGCCTTTAAAAAGGCTTGGATGGGTGCGCAGACAGACCAGTGATAGATGGGGCAAACGAAGCCGATCACCTCCGCATTCTTGGCAGAAACGTCTTTGGGGTCAGAAGCCATGGAGATCAGGCGCGTATCTCCCAACGCCTCTGCAATGCGTTTTGCAGCCCGGTAACTGTTGCCTGTGCCCGAAAAATAGTAAATGCGCTTTTCCATTGTTTCCTCCTATGATCAGTCGGTGGATTGTAATGCAGCGTTCAGTTGTTCGCAGGGGATACCCAGTAAGGGCGACAGCAGCGCGGCTGCGGATTGGAGCCGTCGTTGGTATTCTGCATCCGGCAGAGCGCTTTTTTCGTTGACCAGATCCATCACGCCCGCAAAGCCATGCAGTACAAACAGCGCCAGCTCATGAGGCAGCACGCCCGGCGGGGCATGGAGCAGGCCGCACTTTTCCGTGTTTTGCAGTATGGCCTCCACGCAGGGAACCAGCGCGTCTATCGTGCGGCTGTGCAGCGCCTCCTTGAGGGGAAAGGTCAGCTTGCCCGCCGAATGGCCAAGAAGCGTTCCGTATTCCGATAACGCCCCGCGAAAGTGCGCCATAATGCGCCCTACCTGCCCCAGCGGAGAAAGAGAACCGTCCGTAGCCAGCGCATGAAAGCCTGCCGTGTAGCGAACGAGGTACCGTTCAAGCGCGGCTTCAAACAGCGCGTCCTTAGACTTAAAGTAGTGGTAGAACATGCCGATCTCGCCGCCTACCTCCTGCAGGATCATCCTAACCGACGTGCCCTCGTAGCCGTGCTGTAAAAACAGCCGGATCGCCGCATCCATCAGTTCGTCCCGCTTTCCGCCGGACAGTACCGCCTGCCTTGCCATGTTGAGCGCCTCCTAATAAACAGAACATGTTCGGTTTATTCAATATACCAGCCGCATGCGTTGTTGTCAACACAAAAAGAGAACATGTTCTGTTTATAAAGGATATATTCCATAGAACGGAAAGGGATGCCTTGACAAACACGTTTCACATGTCTATATTTGTGTTACAAGTTATACAAGTATTACTAATGCGTCAAAAGGAGGGCATCATGGCAGATAAAGCAGAACGGTATATGAGCACGGTCAAGTTGGGGCCAAAGGGGCAAGTGGTCATTCCAAAAGAGATACGCAACATGTTTGATCTTAAGCCGGGCGACAGCCTGATTATTATGGCGGATGCCCAGCGGGGCATCGCATTACAGCGGCAGGAGCTATTAGAGCGGGTAATCAACAGCATGTTTCAGGAAACGCCGCCGTCCGTACCGCAAGAGCCGCCGGAGAATTTGCGGCATTTTGCAAATGCGGTGCAGGCAACCATTGAGAAGGGAGAAACGAGAGAATGAGCGTATTGGAAGTAAGGGATCTTTGTAAGGTGTATCCCGCATTTCAGCTTAAAAACGTATCCTTTTCTTTAGAGGAGGGGAAGATCACGGGGTTCATCGGGCGAAACGGTGCTGGCAAAACCACCACGTTAAAATCGCTCTTGAATCTAGTGCACCCCACAAGCGGCAGCATCGCCTTCTTCGGCAAAACCTTTCAGCAGGCGGAGGCCGAGATCAAGCAGCAGATAGGCTTCGTGTCCGGCGGGGTGGATTATTACACCAAGAAAAAGCTGAAGGTCATTACCGATGTGACTCGCCGCTTTTACACCAACTGGGATGCCGCCGCTTATCAAAGGTATATGCAGCAGTTCAGCCTGCTCGAGAGCAAAACCCCTTCGGAGCTTTCCGCCGGCATGAAGGTGAAATATGCGCTGGCGCTGGCGCTTTCCCATAACGCAAAGCTCTTGATATTGGACGAGCCTACCAGCGGCCTTGACCCGGTTTCCCGGGACGAGCTGTTGGAGATTTTCCTCACGCTGTGCGATCAGGGCATTACCATCCTGTTTTCCACGCACATCACCTCGGATCTGGATAAGTGCGCGGACAACATCATTTACATCCGAAACGGCAAAATCCTTGCGGAAAGCAGTATGAAGGCATTTATCGACTCCTATCGGCTGGTGGAATGGCAGGGCGATCTGCCCGCCTCCTGCGAGGCGCTGTTGGTGGGCATAAAGCGCACCAAGGAAGGGCATTCCGGGCTGGTTCCCGTGGAAAAAGCGGCAACGCTGGGGTATCCGTCGCGGATGGCGGACTTGGAGGAGATCATGGTGCATTTGGAAAAGGAGGAAGCGTAGCGATGATGAAGCAAATGCTTGCAAAGGAATTCCGCTTGGCGATTCATCCCACGAATTTGCTGTTCTTGGGGTTGTCCGCCATGATGCTGATTCCTAACTACCCCTATTACGTTACGTTCTTCTATACGTCGCTGTCGATGTTCTTTACCTGCCTCAACGGCCGCGAGAACAACGACATCTTCTATTCCGCCACGCTGCCGGCAAAAAAGCGCGAGATCGTAAAAGCGCGGTACCTGTATGTGATGGTATTTCAAATGCTGCAATTCCTTGTTGCCGTGCCCTTTGCCCTCCTGCGGCAGAGCATGGATATGCCCGGCAATGCCGTTGGCATGGATGCCAATATTGCGCTGTTTGCCTTCTCCTTTGGGTTGTACGCGGTGTTCAATGCGGTGTTCTTCGGTATTTACTATAAAAACGTGAACAAGGTTGGCAAGGCCTTTGTGGTTGCCAGTATCTTGGAATTTGTGTATATCGGCATTGCAGAGGCGGTTGCGCATGTGGTGCCTGTGGTGCGGGATCAGTTGGACACGCCCGATCCGCAGTTCTTGGGTGCAAAGTTGATCGCCCTTGCGATCGGCGCGGCTGTGTACATTGCGGTCACTGTACTGTCCTACCGGAGCAGTGTAAAGCACTTTGAGGCATGGGATTTGTAATTCCCCCGTATAATTGGCAGAAAATGAAACCGAATCCTCCTTTGCGGCGTTATAATCAATAGGAACGCAAAGGAGGATTTTTCTATGAAACAGATCAGCCGTATCACAGCGCTGCTATTGGGGCTGCTGCTGTTGTTCTCCGCCTGCGCCGCTCCGGTGAAGAATTTGACCGCGTCTGTGAAACCAAATTCGCAGCCGGAAAGCCTTTGGAACGATAACGCGGTTATAAAAGAGCGCAGCATCCCTGCGGTCAATTATGCTACCGATCTTTTTTCACAAGCCGCCGCGAAGGGCGAACAGAACACAGTGATATCGCCCGTTTCCGCTTACCTGTGCTTGGCGCTGGTGCTAAACGGTGCGGAGGGCGAAACGCTTGCGCAAATGGAGCAGGCTATGGGCGCCAGCCGGGAGGAGATCAACGCGCTGTGCCAAAACCTGACCGCGCTGTTGGAGGATACCGCAGGTAATACAAAAACCGGCATCGCCAATGCCGCATGGGTCACTAAGGAAGGGTTTTCTCCGAACCCGGCCTATTTAGAAGCCATTGCAAAGAGTTTTCATGCGGATGTGTATCAGGCAGACCTGACCGAGCAGGCAACGATAGATGCTATCAACAGCTGGGTTTTGAGCAAAACCCACGGGCTCATCCCTTCGGTATTACAGCAGCCCTATGACGAAAGCACGCTCATGGTGCTGATCAACAGCCTGTACTTCAAGGCCAAATGGCGCATTCCCTTTGATGCGCTCGGCACAGAGGATGAGATGTTTGCGCTGGGTAACGGCGAGTATGAACGGGTGCCGTTTATGCAGATGTACAGAACAGAGCAGCAGTATATTCATACGGAGCAGGTCTCCGGCGTTGTGCTGCCTTATGACGATGGCAATACCGTGTTCTTGGCGTTAAAGCCCGAACAGGGTACCGCGGCGGAGCTGGCGCAGAGCCTTACGGGAGAGCGCTTGTCGGAATACCTTGCCGGTGTGGACTTGCAGCTGGTGAATCTTTTCTTGCCCAAGTTTACCGTGGAATACGGTGTGAGCATGAATGCGCTATTGCAAGATATGGGTATGACGCACCTGTTCGATCCCACGGCGGCAGATCTTAGCGGCATGGGAAGCAGCAGTGCGGGAAACATTTATTTGAATCAGGTGTTTCAGAAGGTGAAGATCATTGTGGACGAGGAGGGCACCGAGGCGGCGGCTGTTACCGTTGCCGAGCCCGCAGCCGCTTGCGCACCCAACATGGATGAGCCAATCGAAATGCGGTTCGACAGCCCCTTTGTGTATGCGGTCATCAACAAGCAATCTGCCGTACCGCTGTTCATCGGCGTAATGGATAACCCTGCATAGAGTAATTGATATGGGGACGTTGTCCCCATCCCCCTACCAAGGGGCATTGCCCCTTGGAACCCTTTTATCCGCCCATATTATGGGCGGATAATGGGATTTTTAAGGGATGAAATCCCTTAAACGGGGGTTGGGGCAGCGCCCCATCGTATTTATGATTCCTTGTATACCACTTTGCCGGCGCGTCTGGCGGCGAGGAACATCAGCGCAATAATAACCAAGAGGAACCATGGCAGCAGGCTGATATTGATGTGGTCTGCCAAGAAGCCAAACAGCAGGGGTGCAAAGGTACTGCCGATGTATGCCGTGCCCATTTGCAGCCCCATGAGTGTTTGCGAGGCCTGCTTACCGAAGCGCACGGGGGTCTGGTGCAGGCTGCAGGGGAATACCGGGCCAAAGCCAAGACCGATCAGCAGCAGGGCGATGGCAGAAAACACGGTGGGCAGCGGCAGCATGTAAAGGATAACGCCCACGGCGGATAGAGCGATACCGCAGGCAATGAGGGTATCGTTTTTGTATTTCTGGGTCAAAAAACCGGTGATCAAGCGGCCAATGGTAATACCGCCGTAGTATAGGGAAACCAGCGCAGCGGCGGTGGCGGCGGGAAGCCCCCGCGTACCCGTAAGGTAAGACGCGCTCCAAAGCCCGGTGGTCATTTCCACGCTGCAATAGGTAATGAAGGTCAAGAGTGCCCAAACAGCACCGGGCAGCTTTAACGCCTCGCGGTTGCTGATGAGCTTTTCCTCCTTTTCGGCAGTCAGCTTTAGGCTGCTTTCAGCCACCTTCCACTTGGGAAGGGTAAACAGCATCACGAAAAACAGGCAGAACTGCAGGATGGCAATAAACTGGTAACCGCCACGCCAGTTGTTGCCGCGAATGAATAACGAAATGATAAACGGGCTCATGGTTGCGCCAATGCCCCAGAAGCAGTGCAGCCAGCTCATATGCTTGGCTTCGTAATGGAGCGCAACGAAATTATTCAAGCCGGAATCGATACAGCCGCCGCCTAAGCCCAGCGGGATAGCAAGCACGAACAGCCAAACGATATTGTTGGAAAAGGAATAGCCCAACAGCGCAAAGGCCGTTAAAAACACGCTGACGACCACTATGCGGCTGGTTTTAAAGCGATGGATCAGCTTGGCGCTGTTTACGCTGCTGATGACCGTGCAGCCGGATATGAACATAGAGAGGATACCCGCCATGGACAGCTCCGCGCCGATGTCTAAACGCATAGCGGGCCATGCAGAGCCTAAAAGGGAATCCGGCAGCCCAAGGCTGATAAAGGCGAAGTAGATAATAATAAGGATCACTTTCATTGATATGTTTCCTGCAGCAGCTCTAACGTGAGCGCGCTTAACCCTTTCCTGTAATAATCATCGATTTCCGGATATATCTCTACCGCGGGGATATGCTCCTGCGGGATGAAATCCTTGCAGCGGGCGGTGATGTCCGCCGCCATGTCTGCCTTTACGGGTGCGCCGGTAAATATCACCAGCGACGGATTGATAACGGCGGCAAGCGAAGCCAGCGTTTTTGCCACAATGTCTACCATACAGCCCCTGTCCTGCATGCGAAGCTGCTCGGCCTCGTCCCGGGTGCGGAAGGGCAGGTACGAAAGCTCCCCCGCAAAATTGCTGCTGCCCCGGTAAATACGCCCGTTTATAATGAACCCGCAGCCTGCGCAGGTCTCCTCAAAAAAGGAAACAAAGGCAAGGCTGTTCGGTTCTGCGGGCGCAGCGCTCCGGTAAAAGCCGTAGGCGATCAGGTTCATGTCGTTATCCATCATCACGGGAAGCCCGAAGGCAGCTTTCAGCCGCCCGGCAGCGTCGCAGTCCCGCAGGGCTTCCACATCGCAAATGCGAATGGCGCGTCCGCTTACGGGCACGCCGGGAATGCCAAGGCCGATGCATTTGATGAGCGGATCGTTATCTATGCACGCCCGCACTACCTGCTCGATCTCTATGAAATCCATAAGCGGCAGGGTAAGCGTGCTGTGGGCTACGGCCTCTCCTAAGAGGTTTACAACGCTGTAATCCAACTGCCGCACGCCGCCGATGGAGGTTACATACAGGCAAAGGGCATGGCAATATTCCGCATTGAACCGGTACGCCTTGGCAGGACGGCCTACGCCGCCGGGGTTTGCATCGCCCGTTTCAAGCAACTCCCCCGCCGCCGCCAGCTCGTTTAACAGCGTGTTACAGGTAGCGGCGGAAAGGCCTGTTGCCTGCGCCGCATCGTTCTTGGTGCCGCAGCCAAGCGCCCGCATGGCGTACCGAATACACGCGAGATTGGCGGACTTTACCTGCGCTGTGTTCGCAATGGAATTGGGTTCTCGCATATGCTCACCACCTTTTTGCAATAGTTATTATAACTATTATAAAAATAACAGTCAACGGTATCGTAAAATATATCCTGCCGTGGCAGGCTGTGGTATAATTAAAAATGAGTTAGAACAGTCCGAAGGCGGAACAGAGCGTAACCACTCAACGGAGCGTTTGTTGTGTAGGCACTTTACGGTAGGGTATGATACTTTGGCGGTTAGGAGATATGCGTATGGATTGCGAAAAGATCGGCAAGCTGATCGCGACATTGCGAAAGGAAAAGGGGCTGACGCAAAAAGCGCTGGCGGAGCTGCTGTATGTAAGCGACCGTGCCGTTTCCAAGTGGGAGCGGGGTCTGGGCTGCCCGGAGGTATCGTTGCTGCCGGCGCTGTCCGGCGCATTGGAGGTCGATCTGGAGAAAATGCTGGAGGGAGAGCTTTCTCCCAACAGTGCGGACGGAGGCAATATGAAGCGGATTCAATTTTACATGTGTCCCCAGTGCGGAAACATCATCACGGCAACGGGGGAGGCGGCGGTCACCTGCTGCGGCAGAAAGCTAACGGCGCTTGTTGCAAAGCCTGCAGAGGGTGCGCATGCGCTTACGGTGGAGCCGATAGAAGACGAGCTGTATATCACGTTCTCCCATCCAATGGAAAAGGCGCATTATATCAGCTTTGTGGCATGCCTTGGTTACGACAGGCTGCTTCTGGTGCGCTTGTATCCGGAGCAGGGCGGCGAGCTTCGCCTGCCAAAGCTTCGGGGCAGCAAGCTGTATTTCGGCTGTAATACCCACGGCTTGTATGTGAATAACTAAACAAAGGATACTGCAAACAGGCGGCGCGAAAGCGCCGCCTGTTTATGTGCCGCGTATAGTGTACAATCGACAAAATAACACGATAAATTCCCGGGAATCAAGCAAATCTTTACTGGACGGACGTACTGAACTGTATTATTATTAGATTAGAAAAATTTGGCACGTCTATTGTATCACGGCCTTTATAGAATTTCACTGCTTCAACTTACCAAGTATACCGCATGCGTCTTTCGGAAGGGGATTTGCAGGAATTCAGAGAAGAACTTGCAATATGCCCCTGCCCGGAATGTTTTGTACTGCCAGATAATAATACGGGGAGAACGCCATGGAACACATAACGATTTCCGGCATTGCCGCTTTTATGGACGAATTGCCAGACGGCTTTCTTGTTGCCGCCGCGCCGCCAAAGCGCGAGGCGCTGCTGGTAAACAGTGCGTTAGGAAGGATGCTGGGGTTCTCGGATAAGGGCGCACTTGCAGGATACATGGAGGATGCGCTGCTGCCCTTTGTATACGGGGAGGATATGGCGCGTGTTCGCTTGGAGCGGGAGCAGCGAAATCGCGATCATGCGCGGCAGGAACTGATCTACCGCATGGTGCGGCAAAACGGCAGCTATTTCTGGGTGCGTGAGCAAAGCCATTTTGTAACGCTGGAGGATGGCAGTAGCGTCCTGTTGTTCTATTTTACCGATATCGACGAGACCGTGGCGCGGGCGGATCAGCAGCAAACCATGGTGACCAATATCCCCGCAGGTTTGATCGTCTACCGCAAATCCGGCGAAACCATTTCCATCGAAACGGCAAACCCCTGTATGTGCCGTATGGTGCGCATGTCTGCCGACAAGCTGAAAAACTGGAAGCCAAACGAAATAGAAAAGCAGTGTTACCCGGACGATATCCCCATCGTGCAGCAAGGGCTTCGCGATATGTTTTTGCCGGAGGGCACTGCTTTTGCATACCGAACCATTTTAATGACGGAGGACAAGCCGTATATCTGGTTGCAATGCCGGGCGGTGTCTGTGCCGCAGCCGGACGGCACAGTTTTGGCTTACGCCGTTTATACGGATATTACAGAAACAAAGCGAACAGAGCAGCTGGTACACCAACAGCAAAACAAGCTGGAGCTTGCCATTGAAACAACAGATCTTACCATATGGGAATACAACCTCGCCGCCAAAGCCATTACATGGCAACACGGCTTGCCCGCGATATACGCCGAGCATACGCTGCTAACGGATGTACCGGAAAGTATGATTCGTGCCGGCTTGGTTGCGCCGGATTCCGCAAACGACTTACGCGACCTGTACGAACGCATAAATAGCGGAGAGCCCTATGCGGATGCCGTGCTGCACCTTAAAACCGCACCGGGCGAGGAGGATGTATGGCGGCGCGTTAGCCTCACTGCCACATTCAATGAAAAAGGAAGCTGCACAGGCGCTGTCGGCTGCGGCGTGAACGTGACCGAGTATATCAAAACCAGCAAGCGCTATCAGCAGGAGGCCAAGCTGTTGAGCCTGTCCCAAAGCAGCGATCTGGTGGCTATGGTGCGTGCAAACCTAACCCAAAACACACTGGAGGAATTTCGTGGCAGCGCGTTTAAAACCTTGAATCCGCAAACCGGTAACTATGAAGACGGGCTGGCACGGTGCGCAAAATACGCTGCAGATACAGCGTTTGCGGAATCGCTGAAGGAAAAGTTCTCCCCGCAATACCTGATCGATGCGTTCCGGCAGGGGAAAACCGAGGTCGTTTTGGAGGGGCGTTGGTTGATGCCCGACGGTATTGTTCGCTGGCTTCGCACAACCGTCAGAACGTACCCGGATACCACGTTTGGGGATATCAAATGCTATCTGTATTCGCAGGATGTGAACGATCAGCGCATTCAGGAAGCGGTGATCGGCCGCCTGTCCGAAATGGAATACGAGCTTATTTCCGTGCTGACGCCCGCCAACAACGAGATGCTCTGCATCCGCCAGCAAACCCAAGTTACGCCGCTGCATAAGGGCAGCCGCGTTCCCTATCTGGAAAGCCTGCGCCGCTTTGTTTCCATCTGTATGACGGGCGATATGCAGGAGGCCGCCTTCCGCGCACTGCATCCGGAAACGATGATTCAAGAGCTAAAGTCCAAAAGCATATACAGCTGCTCGTTCCCGGTTTTATATGAAGGGGATACATATTATAAAAAGTGGGATTGCGTGTATCTGGACGATAGCAAAACAAGCTTGATCGTAACCCGCATTGACGTGAGCGCTTTATTGCAGGAGCAGGACAGGCAGCGGGAGGTGCTTCGCACAGCGCTGTCTCAGGCAGAGCAGGCGAACCATGCAAAACGGAATTTCCTTTCCCACATGAGCCATGAAATACGCACACCGCTCAACGTGATACTTGGGATGTCTGCGCTGGCGGCGCAAAACGTGGGCAACCCGGCGGAGGTGGGGGACTGCCTTTCAAAAATAGACGAATCCGCAAAATACCTATTGTCGCTCATCGACGATATCTTAGATATGTCTCGCATCGAAAGCGGTAAGGCTGCCCTGCGCTTAGGGCGCATGAGCATAGAGGAGGTAACGAACGCCGTAAACGCCGTTTGCTATCAGCTGGCGCAAAAGAAGGGCGTGCGATATGAGGCGCTTGTGCTTGGAGAAACGCAGGAGTATTACGTTGGAGACAGCCAGAAGCTCCAGCAGGTGCTTTTGAATTTGCTTACCAATGCAATCAAGTTTACCGATTCGGGCGGGCAGGTACGCTTTACCGTTCAGCAAACCGATATAAAGGGCGATCAGGCGGAGCTGCGCTTTGTGATCAGCGATACGGGCGTAGGCATCAGCGAGGCGTTCAAAAAGGTGATGTTCAATGCCTTTGAGCAGGCGGAAGCGGGGTTTACCAATACCACGCGCGGCGCCGGGCTGGGGCTTGCCGTCAGCAAAAACCTGTTAACGCTTATGGGCGGCAATGTTTCTGTGGACAGCACGCTTGGCAAGGGCAGCACGTTTACCGTGCAGGTGCCTTTGAACGTTTATGTGGGTAAAATCAAAAACAGCAGCACATCTTGCAAGCATACCGGGTTACGGGTGCTTGTGGCGGATAACGAGACCGCCGCCTGTGCGCATACGGCCAATATGCTGCATGAGCTTGGCGCAGAAGCCGAGTGGGCGGTAGGCAGCAAGCAGGCCGTGGCAACGGTGCGGCACCGCACGGAGGAGCAGAAGCCCTTTGACGTGATCCTGCTGGATTGGTATTTGCAACAGCCCGACGGACTGGAAACGGTCAAGCAGATCAAAGAGATCACCGGGCAGGACGCGGCGGTGGTCATGACGGCGTATGATTGGAGCGGGATAGAGCAGGAGGCGCGAGCCGCCGGGGCAGACTGGCTCATCACAAAACCCCTGTTCAAGAATTCACTTGCCAATACCCTTACCATGATCCAAAGCGGCAAGCAGCAGAAAAAGACGAAGAAAACCGATCTTGCGGTGTTCGACTTTACAGGAAAGCGCGCCCTGCTGGTGGAGGATCTTTCCCTGAACGTTGAGGTCGCACGGCGCTTGCTGGCGGCAAAGAACATGGAAGTGGATGTGGCGGAAAACGGCAAGCTGGCGGTGGAAAGCTTTGCTTCTGCGCCGAGCGGGTATTACGATGTGATCTTTATGGATATCCAAATGCCCGTGATGGACGGGCTGGCGGCAACCCGCGCTATTCGGGAAATGGCGCATCCCTCGGGCGCTTCCATTCCCATCATTGCCATGAGCGCCAACGCCTTTGATGAGGACATACAAAAGGCACGCGCCGCCGGTATGGACGCGTACTTAACAAAGCCCATCGAGCCGCTTAGGATGTATCAAACCCTTAGGGAGTTTTTAAGCGAAAAATAGTTGGGTGATACAGGTTAATGAGAAAACATCCCGCGCGGATAAACCGTGCGGGATGTTTTAGCTTTGATACAGAGAAATGCTTGCGTTTGTTTTGCCTTTTTTGGAGAGGCCGGTAATACCGTTGTAAACGAAGCGTCCAAACCCGCGAACGGACACCACCTCTGCGCCCTCCAGCAGGCGGCTGTTGTTCTCGCATAAGGCGCTGTTGATGAACACCCGCTTTTCCCGAAACAGCTGCTGGCTGTCCTCCCGGGAAAGCTTGTATACCTTGCCCACCACAGCGTCAATACGCGGGGAGGACACCTGTATCTGCATGGGGTTCAGGGCAAACAACGCACCCTCCGGAAGCGCGTCCGCTGTTTCTGCATGTACGAACGTGTGCCCGATCTGGGTGATGTTTTCCAGAAGATACGGCGCGATACGCTCCATGCAAAACACATACCCCGTTTGCTCCCGAGCAATGATGTCTCCCAGCGTATCCCGCTCCACGCCCAAGTGCATCAGCGCCCCCAGAAAGTCCCTATGGGTAAGCGCATCGGCAAACTTCGCGCCGGTGGGGGCAATTTTGATACAGGCGATGGGCCAGTCCGCTTCATAGCCGCATAGCGTGGCATCCCCAAACCGTGCCAATTTACGCTCACAGCCCTCCATGCCGCCAAACAAAGCGTGGGGCACAAAGGAAAGAGATTTATACTGCTGGGCAAGAACGGATTGCTCAAACAAAGAAAGAAAGCCGGTATGCGTGTAAACGCCTCCGGCATAAGACCTTTGGGCAAGCTCCGCAAAGCGGCGCTGCAATAACTGGGTGTCTTGTATCATGTGCTCCTTCGCAGGCAAAAGCATTGCCCGGGAAATATCTTCTTATTCCGCCGCATGCTCCCGTAAAAACGCCAGAAATGCGTCCTCGGGAATGGGCTTGGAATAGTGATAGCCTTGCAGGTAGTGTACGCCAAGCTCTTTTAGCATGGCTACCTGCTCCGCTGTTTCCACGCCCTCTGCCACCAGCTTGGTGCGAAGCCCCGCTACCATGCCCACCACGTTTTGTAGCACGATTCGCGGCGCTTGCGGGCTGTCGCCAAAGCAGGGCCAAATGAGGCTCTTGTCCAGCTTGATAAGGTCGTAGTTAACGTCTACCAGCTGAGAGATGTTGGAATAGCCCGTGCCAAAGTCGTCCATGGAGAAGCTGCAGCCCATTTCTCGCAACTGCTGCATATTTTCGGTCAGCCGCTCGCCTGAAGAGATGGCGGCGGTCTCCGTGATCTCGTAATTGATGAAATGGGGCGGCACCCGGTAGTAGGACAGCAGCTTTTTCGTGGCGCGCACCAAGTCCGGGTCGGATGCTTGCAGGCCGGACAGGTTGACCTCAATGTATTTCACGCCCTTTTCCCACAGCTTTTCACGGGAGGCCATGGCAAGCACCTTGTCCAGCACGATAAAGCCGATGGCGTTCACATACCCCTTGCTTTCCGCTGCGGGGATGAATTCCTCGGGGGAAACGAAACCAAGCGTTTTGGTATCCGCCAAGCGTACCAGCGCCTCTGCGGAGGAGAATGTGCCGGTTTCCGGGCAAAAAATCGGCTGATACACCACGTTGAAGCCGCCTTCGTCCACGGCGCGGGTCAACAGCACCTCCAGCTTTGCCATACGCTCCTTCTTTGACAGCACCTCGGAGTCTACCAAAAGCACGGGTACAGAGGGGAACAAATGCTCCGCCTCCAGCAGGAAATCCAGCGTTTCAAATACTTCGTGGCTGTTTTTAACAGGAAGCATATCGCAGGGCAAAAGGTCGATATGGCAGTTGAGGTATACAGGCCCCTTTTCCGTTTGGAAGGGCTGTACCAGTTGAATCAACAGCTGCTTTGCGTTTGCCGCCGCCTTTTGCGGCGTATCCCGCACGATCAGCGCCAGCCCTGCGCCCCGGTAGCGGAACACGTCCGCGTCAAACAACTGCTGCGCGTATTCGGCAAGCCCGCGCATGGCTTGGGCGGAGGCGGAATAGCCCTGCCGGTGGTTGATGGTGGCAAGCCCCTCCACCACGATATTTACCACGATGGGCGTTTGCCTGGCGGCAAATGCCTCGTCCAGCGCTAGGAACATGGCGCGGCGGTTGAAGCAGTTGCTGTCCGGGTCTACATATTCTTGCGGGCTTTCGATGGATAAGTACAGATACAGCATCATCAGCATCACTGCAACGCCCGAGATCAAAAGACCGGGATTCTTACTTTGCAGAAGTGCCGCAATGATCCAGATCAGCGTGGCAAAATGGATGGCGTAGCGCGTGGAGGCGCGTATGGAGCGGCGGGAACGGATCACGATTACGTTGCAGCCGATCATATAGAAGGCAACGCAGCCATAAAACACGGTGACCATAGGCCCGTAGGAATAGGCGATCACGCCGTCGTTATAGTAATTGAGCTCTCCCAGGGCAGTCATGACAAGGGACGCTGCATAAGGAAGCGTTAATAAAAGCTGTAGCCTTTTACATAGGCAGGAGCCCCGCTCGCTTACGGCAAGCACATACTGGAACAGCCCGTACAATAGCGTATCCAGCGTGGCGATGAATACCATGTGGCAGCCCCGGTTCACCCAGTAGGGCACGGTGTCCATATGGGTGATGGTATATACCGTTGCGATGTCTGCGATCAGGTTGACTGCCGAGCAGATCAACAACAATGTGAACAGCCGGATGGAGCGAAGCTTTAGCCGGTTGCTGCGGATAAACCGCAAAATCATGATCAAAAGCACCGCGCAGGATACGATCTGGAAGCGGATATTCTCCAAGAACATACGGTTTCTCCCATCTATCGTCAGTTAACAATATATTAGCATACTTATTCCAATTACAAAACAAAAATATATGCCTCCGACCGGTTGAACCTCTTTATATAAAGGTTTAAAATCCCGACAACTCTAAAACAGATAAAATAACAGGACGAATGCAAATATGCTCGTCCTGTCATTTTGAAAGTTTCTTGGTTCTTAGGGGTTCTTTTTAAAGAACCCCTAAGCCGCCGGAGGTAAAAAACGGCGGATGACTCCGCCGCTGTAAGTGATGCGCAATGAACTCTAAGGAAACAAACCAAGTAATGAGAAAGCTTGATTCCGGCTCCGGCGACATGCGCGCCGGAACGGATGAAAACCGTAAGGTTTTCACGCTTTTCGCAGCCGCTGCACGGGAATCACCGCAGTGATTCTAAGCGGCTGTGCAAAACCCCCGAAGGGATTCAAGGGCATAGGTGTAACCTATGCCCTTGATGTGTCTATCGTTCTTCTCTAAAGTAGGATTTTCCAAGGTGGGCAGGGGGCTGATCCTCCCGCTTATGCCGCATGGAAACCGCCACCAGTACGATCAGCGTTACGATGTATGGAAGCATTTTAAACAGCTCCATGGAACGCCGTGTTAACCCCGGAATGTAGAAGTACGCCCAGGAGAGCAGGCCAAACAGGTACGAGCCCCAAATCACGCGGCTGGGCTTCCAGGAGGCAAATATCACCAGCGCCACAGCCAGCCAGCCCAAGCCCTCTATCGCGCCTGCGCTGTCCCAAGTGCCCTTCATGTAATCCATCACGTAGTACAGCCCGCCAAGGCCGGTAATGCCCGCGCCAATGCAGGTGGCAAGGTATTTATACTTGGTAACATGGATACCGGCAGCATCCGCCGTGGCGGGGTTTTCGCCAACGGCGCGAAGGTTTAAGCCAATGCTTGTGCGGTTTAAAAACCATGCCAGCACCACCGCCAGAAGAATGGCAAAGTACACCATAAAGCCATAGTCAAACAGCAGATCGTCGATCAGACCCAGCCCGTTGGTAAAGCCGATGTCTGCACGGAAGGCCGCGCTGGTGGCTGCAACAGAGATCTGTCCAACGCCGCCTGCCATTTTGTTGAGCGAGCCGCCAAAGAAGTTGGCTAAGCCGCCTGCGAAGATGGTCAGCGTTAAGCCTGTTACGTTCTGGTTGGCACGAAGCGATATGATCAGCACCGAGTAGATGAGGCCGCCCAGCATGGACGCTGCAATGGCGCAGCCCATGGCAATGAGGATGCAAACGATGGGGATCGGCTCCGGGGTATTCATTTCGTAAAAGAATACGCCGATCAGCCCTGCAATGCCGCCCAAATACATCAGGCCCGGCACGCCAAGGTTCAAGTGCCCGGATTTTTCTGTGAGTATCTCGCCGGTGGCGCCGAAGAGGATCACGGTGCCAAATACCACCGCCGCTTGGATCAAGGAAATAATGCCTGTCATTCGGCTGCCTCCTTCAACTCTTTGTTGCTGCGGAATTTCACCTGATAGTTGATGAAAAACTCGCTGCCCAGGATAAAGAACAGTATGATACCTGTAATCATGCTGGAAACGTAGTCGTTCAGGTTAAAGCGGGACGCGATCTCGATAGCGCCCTTTTCCAAGAACACTAAGAGCAGCGAAATCAGTATCATCACAAAGCTGTTGAATTTTGCCAGCCATGCAACGATTATGGCGGTAAACCCGCGCCCGCCGGCGGTGCTGGTGGAAATGCTGTGGCCTGCGCCGGATACCACCATAAAGCCCGCCACGCCGCAGATCGCGCCGGAGATGGCCATGGTGCGGATGATCACCTTTTTCACGTTGATGGCGGCATACCGGGCGGTGTTTTCGCTCTCGCCCACTACGGCGATCTCATAGCCCTGCTTGCTGTACCGAAGGTAGATGTAAACGAGGAACGTTAGGGACAGCACGATGATCACGTTGAGGCCGTACATCTCTCCGAACACCGGCGGGAACCAGCCCATTTTGGTGGAGGAGTTGATGATGCCAACGGAGTTGCTGCCGTAGGGGTTTTCCCAAAGGGATACGAAGTATGCCGTCAGCTGGATGGCGATGTAGTTCATCATCAGGGTAAAGAGCACCTCATTGGTGTTCCACTTTGCCTTGAAGATGCCGGGCACCGTGCCCCAGATACCGCCCGCCACCATGCTGGCGATGAACATGATCACGATCAAAAGCCAAGAGGGAAGCTGCCCCTTACCAAGGTAGATCATGCACGCGGCGGCGGCAAGGCCGCCCATTAAGATCTGCCCCTCCGCGCCGATGTTCCAGAACTGCATGCGAAAGGCCGGGGCTAAGCCAACGCCGATGCAAAGAAGCATCATCGTATCGCGCACGGTGACCCAAAGGCGCTTGCTGGTGCCGAACGCACCCTCAAACATGGCGCCGTAAACCTCCAGCGGGTTCATCTTCACGATGGCGTAAATGATGATGGAATTGATGAGCAGCGCCGCTAAGATCGCGATGCCGCGAATGCTCCAGGAATGCAGCCGGGAAATGCTGCTGCGGCGGCTGATGTGTATCAGCGGTTCCTTGCTAGTTGTTTTCATGCCTTTTCCTCCGTGGACTTAAGATGCGTCATCATCAGACCAACCTCTTCCTTCGTGGTGTTCCGGCCCTCTACAATGCCGCTGACCTTACCGGCGCACAGCACCAGTATCCGGTCGCACAGCTCTAATAACACGTCCAGATCCTCGCCAACGTAGATCACAGCCGCACCGCGCATTTTCTGCTCGTTCAACAGCCGGTAGATGGTATAGGAGGTATTGATGTCCAAGCCGCGCACGGCGTAGGCGGTCATCAGAAGCGACGGCTCCGCGGCGATCTCACGGCCTACCAGCACCTTTTGTACGTTGCCGCCGGACAGCTTGCGAACGGGGGTGGAAAGCCCGGGGGTCACCACCTCCAGTTGCTTTACCACGTCCTCCGCCAGCTTTTTGGGGGACTTGCGATCCGCAAATATGGATTTGCCGCTTTCGTAGCTGTTTAAAAGCATATTGTCCGTTAAGTCCATGCTGCCGACCAAGCCCATGCCCAAGCGATCCTCCGGCACGAAGGCAAGGCGCACGCCCATATGCTTGATGTCCTGCGGGGTTTTGCCCGCAAGCTCTTCATGCTGTGCGGAACCGATGGCGGTGTACTGGATGGAGCTGCCTGCTTCCACCGGCTGCAAGCCCGCAACGGCCTCCAACAGCTCCTTTTGCCCGCTGCCGGAAATACCCGCAATGCCCAACAGCTCGCCGCCGAAGGCTTCAAAGCTAACGTTGTCCAGCTTCTTGATGCCGTCTACGTCGATGACCGTAAGGTTCTTCACCACCAACCGCTCAGTATGCTCCTTGGGCTCCGGGCGGTCAATGTTTAAGGATACGCTACGGCCTACCATCATGTCTGTCAGCTGCTGGGGGGTGGTATCCTTAGTTTGGATGTCTCCAATGAACTTGCCTTTTCTTAAAACCGCCACGCGGTCGGATATTTCCATGACCTCATGCAGCTTGTGCGTGATGATGATGATGGCCTTGTTGTCCGCCTTCATGTTTTTCATTACCGCAAACAGCTTTTGCGTTTCCTGCGGGGTCAACACGGCGGTGGGCTCATCCAATATCAAAACGTCTGCGCCGCGGTACAGCACCTTAACGATTTCAAGGGTCTGCTTTTCGGACACAGACATGTCGTACACCTTTTTATCCGGGTCAACCACAAATCCGTACCGGTCGCAGATCTCGCGGACGGCGGCATGCACGCCCTTTAGATCCACCAGCCGGTGCTCGTTGAGCCCCAGAATGATGTTTTCGGCCGCGGTCAAAACGTCTACCAGCTTGAAATGCTGGTGGATCATGCCGATATGCAGCGTGTATGCGTCCTTGGGGGAGGCAATGGTCACCTCCTGGCCGTTGACGTAGATCTTGCCGCTATCCGGGAAATAGATGCCCGCAAGCATGTTCATCAGCGTTGTTTTACCGCTGCCGTTTTCACCCAGCAGGGAGAGAATTTCGCCCTGACGGATGTCCAACGAGACCTTGTCGTTTGCAACGACAGGCCCAAAGGTCTTTGTAATATCGACCATTCGGATTGCTTTTTTCTCTTCCACGCGTATGATCCTTTCAAGACGGAAATGACAGATACCTTTGATAACACATTCAGTTTAGCATAGTGCGCCGATGGAGTAAACAAAAAATCTTTTATTTGAACAAAAAAATATTTATTAGTAATGGACGCATTTTCTGGTAATAAAAAAGGGCGGATAGCCGAAGCTATCCGCTCTTTTGATACTGTGTTAGTTGAGCTCGGTGATGCCATCGATACGGATATCGAAGCAGGGAGCGCTGCGGAATTCGGACTCATGGAAGTAACCGTCCGCGATCATTTCAACGCCTTCGTAACCGTAAACGGTGTTGTAGGAGCTGATGGCTTTGTCGCCAACGGTGAAGGTGGAAACGTCGAATACGTGACGTGCGCCGGACTTTAAGTCGGCGGTAACGGCATCAACGGCTTCCTGGGTGCCTGCGGCGCATTCCGGCCCAAGCTGGGAGATCATAACGCCATCGTTTGCAATGGTAGCAGCCAAGTCGGCAGGCATCTGACCGCCGTTGATGGCAACCTGCAGGATCGGCGTGTACAGAGCCACCCAGTTGTTCTGCGCGCTGGTAAGAGCGGCAGTGGGGGCAGCAGCCAGCATGTCGATGTTGTAACCAACGCTGTAAACGACCTTGCCGCCGTCCTTGGCTGCCTGTACGGCAGAAGGAGCACCGGTGGAGTCAGCGTGCTGACCGATGATAACGCAGCCCTTGGAGATCAAAGCGTTGGCAGCCTCGGCCTCGGCAGTGGGATCATACCAAGAGTTGGTGTACTGTACGTCCATGTGTGCGCCTTCAACAACGGTGCGAACGCCGAGGAAGAAAGCGGTGTAGCCGGAAACCACTTCGGCATAGGGGTAAGCACCAACGTAACCAACGTAAGGATCGGTCACGGTACCTGCATCCATGAGCTCCTTGAGCTTCATGCCGGCAACAACGCCGGAGAGGTAACGGCTCTGATAGGTGTGGGGGAAGATGTTGACGGCGTTGGTGATGCGCTCGCGAGCGGCGGTGTCACCGGTGCAGGCAACGAAGATGATGTCGGGATACTCGGCAGCCGCCTGCATCATGTAGGACTGATGGCTGTAAGAGTCGGAGAAGATGATGTTACAGCCCTGCTCGGCAAGGTCAACAGCGGTATCGTAGCAGGTCTCATCCTCGGGGATGTTGGTCTTCATGATGAGGTTAGCATCGGGAATGCCAAGAGCCTTGCACGCGCCGGTAACACCGTCGATGTGCGCCATGTCATAACCGGAGTTCTCATCGTGAACCAGGATCACGCCAACCTTGATAGCATCGGCAGCGATGGGAGCAAGGTCTTTACGGGGCAGCGGCGTGGCGGTAGGGGGCAGCAGAGCGGGTTCCTCCGCCTCTGCGGCGGGAGCGGCGGCGGGCTGGCAGGCAGCCACGGCGAATGCCAGAACGAGAACCAGCAACAATGCGATAACTTTTTTCATGTTGTTCCTCCTAAGTGAAGATTTGTACATATATTGTAACACCGTTTTTTCCGTTAAACAATCATTTTATTAACGAGGGCTTATGGTAACGGGCATAAACATAAGCGGAGCCAAGGCAAGAATACTGCCTTGGCTCGGAAAAAGGAAGAAAAGGCGGGACGCGGCGCGTGGGGGGGATTGCGCCCTTTCCCGCATGAACGCGTTACAGGGTAAGCGTGCCTGTGGTGATGCACCTGCCGGAGATTCTGTCAAACAGCATAATGGTATTCCCGGAAAATGCCAGCCGCGCGCTGCTGCCTATTTGATAGGTGGAGCTTCCAAACACCACGCCGGTCAACAGATAGTCGCCCACGCGCAGCTTGATGGTGGACTCCATGCCCGTGGGCATAGCGCCGTAAACCTCGCCCTCCAAGGGCGCGTCCTCGCGGATTTCAACAAACTCCGGGCGAATGCCTAACACAAAATCGCCGTTTGTAAGCGCCGGTTCCTCGCGGATGGAAAAATCGTCCTCGTTGACCCGGGCCACATGGTATAAAAATCGCTCGTCCTTATTGCCCTTTTCCACATAGCCCTTTTGCGCCTGCTTCTGCTTGAGCGCCTCCGCACGGGCATCATCGTCGGCATCCCGCTGCTTGAACCAGTCGGAAAGAGCAAGGGTGCTGTTGGGGATAAACTTTGCCTGCACGGTATCCAGCATGGTCAAGGATATGCTGCCGTCTGCTGCCTGCTCTCCGTGCGCATCGATAAAGTTGATGGAGGGGTTGCCCACAAAATCTGCCACAAACAGGTTGTTGGGCGTGTTGTAAACGGTAAGGGGTGCGTCGTACTGCTGCAATACGCCGTTGTCGATGAGGCAGATGGAGGTGGCAAGCGTCATGGCTTCCATTTGGTCGTGCGTTACATATACAAACGTGCTGCCCGTTTCCACATGCAGCCGCTGCAGCTCGTACCGCATTTCCAGGCGCAGCTTGGCATCCAAATTGGAAAGCGGTTCGTCCATGAACAGCACGGAGGGCTCGGGGGCTAGGGTGCGGGCAATGGCAACGCGCTGCTGCTGCCCGCCGGAAAGCTCCGCAGGGTACCTGTCCATAAACATGCCGATCTTCACGATGCGCGCCACCCGGTGCACACTAAGGTCTATCTCCTCTTTTGTGAGCTTGCGCACAACGGTGGGGGTAACGCCGCCCCGAGTGACTTCATACCTCTCGTTTAGCGGCTGCCCCTTGGCCTCATGCGCCTTTTTTGCTTCCGCCGCTTTGGCGGCAAGCGTGGAAGATATCTCCTTGGCAGCCTTTTCGGGCTCTGCCGCCTTATGCAGCCGGTAGCCCAACAGCTCCTTTGCCGCATAGGAGGAGATAAGATACGTGTCGATCAGCTTCAGTGCGGCCTTTTTCTCGTCCAGCGCGCCCTTTTTATCCTTGCATTCCGCAAGCAGGTCGAAAAGCGCGTCGGGCTGTGCCAGTATTTCACTTAGCCTGCCCGCCCGCATGGCTTCAAAATCGATCTCCGGCAGAGGCTCCTTCACGTTTTCCAAGCCGAAGGCGATGTTTTTATACACCGTCATGTTCGGCCAGAGCGCGTAGTTCTGGAACAGAAACCCTACCTTACGCTTGTTTGCGGGCACGTTGATGCCAAGATCGCTGTCAAACACCACCGTGTCGCCGATCTCAATTCTGCCGCTGGTGGGCGTTTCCAAACCGGCGATCATGCGAAGCGTTGTGGTTTTGCCGCAGCCGGAGGGGCCTAAAAGCGTTACGAAGGAATTATCCTCGATGGTAAGGTTTAAATTCTCTACGGCATAAAATTTGCCCCATCGTTTGGTTACATTGGTCAGTTTGATCTGCGGCATGTTGTTAACCTCCAATTCCTTTATCCAAGCTTGCGCCGGTCACCTTATTCACCAGCGCGTTGCAAACCAGTATGGTAACGATCAGTATCAGGTTGATACCGCTGGAGAAGGCGTATAAGCCCATCTCGTCAAAATAGTCCAGCGTGGTGGAGAGGATGAACCCCTGCACGCATAACAGCATAAACAGCGACAGCTCGCGCAGGCACGTCATAAACGGCAACAGATAGCCGCTGATGATGGAGGATTTTTGGATGGGAATGATGATCTTCGTCATCCGCTTGAACCACGGCACGTTTTGTATCAGCGCCGCCTCCTCGATCTCCCCGCTCAATTGCAGCATGGAGTTTAACGAGCTGCGGCTGGCAAAGGGGATGTATTTTACCGCGCCCACGATGATCAAAAGCGTGTAGGTGTTGAACAGGTTTACATACTTGTTGGAAAACAGGATGAAGAACGCCGCGCCAACCGCGATGGAGGGCATCAGGTACGGTAAAAACGCCATGCTGTTCACGTAGTTTGCCCAGCGGCTCCGGCGATTTTTGGATACCGCGTAGCCAATCAGCGTGCCTATGGTGCCTGCGATCAGCGCACAGCACACGGAGATCCAGATGGTGCCGCCGTATGCGTTCCAGATCATTTTGTTGTACAAAATGCCCTGCTGCCCGTACATGCCGCTTTCGGTGATGTTTTCCGCGGTCGCCCACCATTTGGTGGTCAGATTGGCGATGTTCCCCGTGTACAGGAAGCTGTAATCGCCCGGGTTTGGCAGGAAGGTTTCAAACGCAAAGGACACGATGGGGAAGATGCTGGTAAAGAACGTCACCACGATCAGGATAATGGCTACCACATACTTGCCCGTCTTCCCGATGCTGATTTTTGATATCTGCCCGGATTTTCCCGTAACCGTGGTGTAGTTTTTGCGGCTCTTTAAGCTCAACTGGTTGCATAACAGTATCGCTACGCCAAACACCATCATGATGATGGCAAGGATACTGGCCTCTCCTGTGTACTTGGAGTTCATAGAAACATACTTGGTGGATAATGTTACCAAGCCCAAGTAATGCGGTACGGGGTAGCTGCCCATGGAGCTTCCGAACACCAACAAAACGGTGGAAAGGATGGCAGGCTTTATCATGGGAAGCGTAATGCGAAACATGGTTTTCCATTTGGGCGTATCCAGGATGGTGGCGGCTTCCTCTAGGTTTGCATCCATGTTGCGGAAGATGCCGCCAATCAAAATGTAGGCAAAGGGCGCGTAATGCAGGCCCAGCACCACTGCGCTTGGAAACAGCCCTTGGCACCACCAGATGGGCATGGTCACGTTGAACACGGAGGCCAATAACCCATTTGCCGTGCCGGTTATGGCATTGCTGTTGAACAGGTTTTGCCACACCACCGCCAGCGTCCACTGCGGCATGATGTATGGGAAAATAAATATGGAGCTTAAATACTTTCGGTATTTCATATTGGTGCGCGTAATCAGAAACGCAAACGCGCCGCCAAATAATATAGAAATAACGCATGCAAGCGCCGCTAATGCGATTGTATTTAAAAGCGGTGTCCACAAATTCGTTTTAGCCAGTCTGCTGGTAAATAGATCCGCATAGTTCACAACGGAATATCCGGAGGAAAGCCCGGTCAAATGCTCGTCGATGGTGCCGGGGTGGATGGCAAAGGTGTCCTCCACGATGGCAACGATGGGGGCTACGGTGGTAACGGTAAGCACGATGCCAAGCAGCAGCAGAATCACGTTCTGCGGCTTGGAAAAGAAGGTTTTTAGCTTGTTGAAAAAGATGTTGCGGGGATTGCGCATGGCAATGGATGATTGTTGCATGGATGATCCCTCCCAAGAGAAAAGGTCAGAACCGGGTGAAACGAACGGATGCGGGAGGGCGCTTATACGCCCTCCTCACGATCCGATACAGTGATAATGTAGTGTGTTAGCGTTACGCCATCCAGCGCTTACTCAGCGGCAGGCGCGTACTTGGTGAGCATTTCGATCCAGCTGCCAACGGTGAATGCAACGGATGCGCAGTAGCCGGGGTCTTCCAGAACCAGTTCGCCGGTGGTGGTCCACCAGTCGTAACCGCGGTCGTTCTTGCAGTCGAACTCGTTCACGCCTTCCACGTAGCCGCCCTTGCCGTGGTTATAGGTGGTTTCTATGGAGGTGGCGACCTCGGGGTTGGAGGAGTAACCGCCCATGTCTTTGCCCCAAGCGGAGAAGCCGTTCTCGGTGCAGGTCATGTAAGCGATAAAGGCGCAAGCCGTCCAAGGCAGGGGGCTGTTCTCGGTCACGAACAGGTAATGGCAGTAGCCGTAGCCGCCAATGCCCTTATAGCCGTCCTGATACGCGGCAACGGTCACGTTCTTCTTGGATACGCCGTCGGACTCCTCAACGGAGCGCAGCTTGGAGTAGACCAGAAGGCCAAACTGATCGGTAGCGGAGTCGGTGACCAGCGTGTTGCAGATGGGGCCGTCGTCCGTCTGGGCGTTGTAGCTCTCTACCCACAGCTTGATCCAAGCCAGTGCGTATTTGCCGTCAGCGCCAAGGCCAAGGTCGGCGGCATCTGCTTCCATAGCGTCGATGGTGGTCTTAAAGTACGCCTGCTTGGTGGCGTCCAGCGCTTCATAGGCTTCCTTGAGCCATGCGGCGTAATCGTCACGGGTGAGCATATACAGGAAGTTCTTGCCTACGATCTCGGAGTCGATGTCCATGTACAGGCCGTGCGCGTTCTCCCCAACGAAATCCCAGCAGTTGGTGAAGGCGGCAGTGCCGGTGCTGTTGAACATGAACACCTTGTTCAAGGTTTGCAGCGGCAGGAAGCCCACATATTCGTCGGCAGTGGTGCCGTTGGCGTTTGCCCAGTCAAGGGGTACAAAGGTATCCAGGATACCGGTGTTGACCATCTTGCTTTGGATCTGGTTGCCGTCCTGGATAAGGGTCATGGCATAGGTGCCAACGTCCTTCAGAGAATCTGCGGTCAACTGATCGAAGATCTTGTTGTTCTTGGGCTGCTGCCAATCGTACTCCATGGTGTAGTTGGGGTCGATGGTCTGCAAATACTCGATGAACAGCGGAAGCGCAGTTTTGCCGCGGCTGGAGTTGCCAACGCCGTAGAAGGTAGCCCCGTTGGACTCCTCAATGGCTTTCTTGGCCAGCTCTTCCAAGGTCATGCCCTCGGCTTCCTTGATGATCTGCTGGGTAGCCGTTAGGTTCTCAACAGGCGCTTCGGGTGCGGGAGCTGCTGCGGGAGCTTCGGCGGCAGGCGCTTCGGCTGCGGGCGCTTCGGGCGCGGGTGCGGCGGGCTGTGCGGCGCAGGCAACAGCGGTAAACACCATAGCCAGTACCAGTAACAATGCTGTGAGTTTCTTCATGTTTGATGTTCCTCCTATACAATTTGCCTTTTTGGATGCGTAGTGTTACGCAAGATCAGATGTGTTCCATACGATCTGTTTTCATTCTATCGGTGGGGGAAAGCGGTTAACAGATGACAAAACTGCGAAATCTTTCGTGATTCAGACGACTTTTTTTACGAATACGATTTCGCGGCAGATCATGTGGTATACTGTGTTCCAGTAAATCGTGTTCGCTTGCGGAGGAATTATGCAATACGCTGACGTGGCTCTTTTTTCCGATATGGACGGTACATTATTGAATTCCGGCGGAACGGTATCCAATGAAAACCGGGATGCCATCAACCGCTTTGTTGCAAACGGAGGCTTGTTTGGCATATCCACAGGCCGCGCCACCTTCAACGCGCTCAAATACTTGGCGGGAGTCGTTATAAACTGCCCGTCCGTGGTGTTCAACGGCGCGGCTGTGTACGACTATACGCAGTCCCGCTACGTGTTTACCAATTATGTGGAGCAGGCGGCGGTGCTTACGGCCTACGAGTGGCGCAAGCAGCACCTGCCCCGGGTGGATATGCAGGTATATACCGACGATGAAATTTACTATGTAACCCCAAAGGAAACGGCTGACCCGGGGTTCTTAAAGATCCATCTGCCCTGCCAATTCCGCGATATTGTCGATATCACGCAGATTCCGTGGATGAAGTCCGTGCTGTTTGGCCGGGGAGACGATATGCGCCAACTGGAAGCATATGTGCGCCAGTGGGAATTTGCGGACAAGATCGATCTTGTGCATTCCACCACGGATATCGTGGAGGACGCGTTTTATTTGGAGCTGATGCCTAAAAACGTGAACAAGGGCAGCGCGCTGAACACCCTTCGCGGGCATAACGCGCTGTGCGGGCGCACCTTTGCCGCCGTGGGGGACTATTATAACGACTTGGAGATGCTGCAGGAGGCGGACGTAACATTCGTGCCAAGTAACGGCGCGCCGGAGCTGCGGGATATGGCAACGGCGGTCGTTCCAAGCAACAACGAGCATGCGCTGGCATATATCATAAACGAGCTGCTGCCTAAGCTTTAAAGATTACCGTTTGCAAATGCGGGTATATATGAATACAGCATCGCAATACGGAGGGAATGACAACATGAGTAAAATCGCATTTTTCTGTATCCCTGCCTACGGGCACACCAACCCCACCGTGCAGGTGGTGCGGGAGCTGACCCGGCGCGGGCATGAGGTGTGGTACTTTTCCTTTACACAGTTCAAAGAAAAAATAGAAGGTGCGGGTGCAAAATTCATTCCCTGCGACGAATACGTGGCGGACATCGGCGTAACGGAGGAGGAGGGCGCAAAGGTCGCGCTGGACTTGGGTGTTGCCATCAAAACGCTCACCAACACCACCCTTGCGCTGGACGATATCGTGTGCCGCTCTTTGCGGGAATACCAGCCGGACTGCGTGATCGCGGATTCCATGGCGGTGTGGGGTCGGTTTGCGGCCATGAAGCTTTCCGTTCCCTTCATTTCCTCCACCACCACCTTTGCCTTTAACCGCTATTCCGCCAAGATCATGAAGCAAAGCGCGTCCCAGCTGTTTACCATGCTCAAGGCAATGCCCAGCGTCAAGCGGGATGTAAAGCGCCTGCAGGCAAACGGGTATCCGGTGAAGAACGTATTATCCATCATGTCAAATGACAATAACACCAATACCATCGTATATACCTCCAAGGAATTTCAGCCCTGCGCGGACACATTTTCCGACCGGTACGCGTTTGTGGGGCCTTCCGTGCCGGAGCCCCAAGAGCTGCTGGAGGCCGTGACGCAAAAAACCGTATATGTTTCCATGGGCACGGTGAACAACCGCATGCCGGATTTCTACCATAACTGCATTGCCGCGCTAAAAGACAGCGGCTATCGGGTGATACTGTCCGTGGGCGAGGGAACAGATATTGCAGGGCTGGGAGCGCTTCCAGACGGGTTCATCATAAAGAGCCGGGTGGATCAAATGGCGGTGTTGCAGCAGGCGGACGTGTTTTTGTCTCACTGCGGCATGAACAGCGTAAACGAAAGCCTGTATTGCGGCGTGCCGCTTGTGCTGTTTCCGCAAACCGCAGAACAGGGCGGCGTGGCAAATCGGGTAGCCCAGCTGGGCGCGGGAACGTTTTTACAGGAGAACAGCGCGAAAGCGATCCGGCAGGCGGTGGATACGGTGCTTACGAACGCAGACTATCAGGAGCAGGCAAAACGAATAGCAATCACGTTCCGCGAGGCGGGCGGCGCGGCTGCTGCGGCAGATGCGGTGGAGGGCTTTATCCGCCGGGCGCGTAATGAAATACGATAAACGATAGTGCACGAAAAGACCTGCCGCTTGGCAGGCCTTTTGCTGGTTTTACAAGAAGCGCCCACCCCCGCGTAGAGAGCGCGTTTGCCGTTTGACTGTCTGCTGCCGGTGGTATGATATAAAAAACACAATATGGTGATATCTTAAAAAATATGTACCGGCAAAGTTCCCTTTCCTAACGGAGTGTGGTACTATTTGGTAGATATCGTTTGAACGGGAGAGCTGCATGATCACGGCAATGTATGTGGAGGTAAACGCAGTCGGCCTGCTGCTGCTGGCAGTGGTGTCTGTTTGCCACAGGCGTAATTCCATGAACTCCCTATCCGATAAAGCGTTTTCCTGCCTGTGCCGTCTGTTGGAGGTTCTGCTGGTGGCGGATGCGCTGCTTTGGGTGGTGGACGGCGTGGTGGTGCCCGGTTCCCGCCTGCTGGCGGACGTAAGCGGGGTGCTGTGCTTTAGCGCCATTCCCATGATGGGCTATATGGGCTGGATCTACGTGGTGTGCTTTATGCGCGCGCCGGGGTATTTAACCAGAAAACGCTTTCTTGTGTATGCTGTACCTATGTTGTTTGGCATTTCCGTGGTGGTCATCAACCTGTTTACGGGCTGCTTGTTCGTTATGGACGCGCAAAACGTATACCATCGCACCTCCACATATTTTCTTACGCTGATCGCCCCTTGCTTTTACATATTTTCCGCCGCATACAACGTGCTGCATATGGTACGCAAGCGCCCGGAGCTTAGCGTACGCCAACAGTGCGCTTCGCTGGCGCTTTACATCTTTTTACCCTTTGCCGGGTATTTGCTGCAATTTTTGTTTTACGGGATCTCGCTTGGCCCCATCTCCTTTGCGCTGGCGCTTACGGTCATGTTTATCAGCATGCAGAACATGCGCATTTCCATGGATACGCTTACCGGCATCAACAACCGCACGCGCTTACAGCAGTTTCTTTCCGCGTCGGTACGGGAAATGCGCCCGGACGATGTGCCCATGTATGCGCTGATGATCGACGTGGACGATTTTAAACACATCAACGACCGTTTTGGGCATACCACGGGAGACGATGCGCTGATCTGTACGGCAAACATCCTCAAAAGTGCCTGCGCGGAGCAAAGCGATTTCATTGCCCGCTACGGCGGAGACGAGTTCGTTCTTATTTGCCGCCGGGGAAGCGATGCTGCCATGCACAGCCTGCTGGGATACATCGGCAACGCCGTGGAGCGCTTTAACGAACAGGCGAATAAGCAATACCGGCTGTCGCTTAGCATCGGTATGACGCAGTGGGAGCCGGGCATGGACTCCATCGCGCTGCTGTCGGCGGCGGATGCGCGTATGTACCGCACAAAAATGGCGCATAAGGAAGCCGTAAGCGCCGTGCGGGAGCAGTAAAAATAAATAGAGCCGCCAAGCGTCGCAGCTCATGAAGATTAAAGAACGAAAAAGAACCGCATTGTACTGGCGGTTCTTTTTGCTTGCAGGCGAATTGTTATCGGCAGAAGAAAGCGTTAGGGCTGCGCGGGCGTATCGTCCGCCAAGCCCGAGAGCATGGCTTGGGTGTCCTGATACAGCGTTACCCGGTTCTTGCCCGCGTGCTTGGAGGCGTACAGCGCCTGATCGGCCATTTGGTACAGCTCTTGAAATGTGATGTTGGGTGCGTTGATGGCAACGCCTATGGAGCAGGTCACGTTCAACTGCTCATGCTCCACGGTCATGTTCTGGATATGCAGGCACAGCTCTTTGCATTTCTTCTCTGCGTCCTTCTCTGTGCGTACATCCAACATCAGCACGCAGAATTCGTCGCCGCCCATCCGCGCGATCACATCGCCGGAGCGGAAAAACTCTGCAAGCACCCGACCCAGCTTGATGAGCACCATATCGCCGTAGCTGTGGCCGTAACGGTCGTTGATGTGCTTGAAGTTATCGATGTCCAGCATCACCAGCGCCCGCTTTCGCGTGGAGGGCTGACGAAGCGCGGCGGTAATGGCCTCCTCTGCGGCGGCGCGGTTGAATATACGGGTAAGCGGGTCTTCCTTGGCCTGCTCCACCGCGCTTTGATATTCCCGCAGCATAGCCCGAAAGCGGCTACTGGACTCCAGCACGTTGTTCACGCGTTGGATCACTACCTCCGGGATGATGGGCTTCACCACATAATCGTTGGCGCCAAGGGCAAGCGTATTGACCTGCTGCTCGGCGGAATCGTCGGCGGTCACGATCACCACCGGTATGCTCTCGATGGACGGCGTTTCCTTTTTGATTTGCAGGAACTCCATGCCGTTCATCAGCGGCATAAGCATATCCAGCAGTATGATGTCGATCTCATCGGCCTTTTCCTTCAGCAACTCCAAGGCCTCAAAGCCGTTTGACGCTTCGTACATCGTAAACTTGGGAGAGAACACCTTTGAAAGCATTGCGCGGTTGATCTGGTGATCGTCCACCACCAGCATGCCCTTTGTGTTTTTGCTGATGTTGGCAATGGCGCTGCGGTATTTTTGCAGCTCGTCCTCAATGGATTTATAGGAGGAAATGTTGTTGAAGCTAAACAGCATAATGTGTTTGCGGCCTACGCTGCTGATGTATTTGATCTTCATGTTGATCCAAACCGCCTTGCAGCCAACGTTGCTGCGAAGGTAGTCGCACTCGGCGGCGTTTTGCGTTTCGATAGCCCGGTCTACGGCGGTAAGCACGGTTTCGCGGTAATCCCCCACCACATAAGACAGCGGGCTTAGCACATAGGCGGTCTGCCCGTTGCTGCAAAACAGCGTATGGAACGCGCTGTTGACCCGCAGGCATTCCAGCTGGCGGTCAAGCGGATCGTATTCGTAGATACCGGCGGCTTGCAGGGAGCCCGTAAACAATAGCTCCATTTGCGGGTTGGACGCCCAAAGGCTGTTGATGTCAAACGGTGTATGCTTTGTCTGCTGCTCCGCCGGAACGTCCCATTTCAGGCTGATATACTCCTCCGGGTCTACCGGCCGCGAGAAGTAATACCCCTGTACATATTCGCAGCCGATGCTGCGCAAAAAGTCTACTTGCTCCCGTTCCTCCGCGCCCTCGGCAATAACGGGCAGCCCCAGCCACTTTGCCATGCGTACCACGGAGGCTACGATGTTTTCGCTGCGCCCGGGGATCTCCGCCTTGGATAAAAACCGCATGTCAATCTTTAACTGGTCTACCTCGATCTCCTTCAGGATGTTCAGGGAGGAGTACCCGTTTCCAAAGTCGTCCATCAGTATGGTAAAGCCCTTTTGATGCAGCTCCTTGACCAGTTGCTGCATGAGCACGGGGTTGTCCGTATAGGCGCTTTCCGTCAATTCCAGCTGCAACAGCGCCGGGGGAATGCCGTATTTTTCAACCAGCTCATAGATGATGGAAACCAGCTGCGGGTGATACAGGTTCACCCTTGACACGTTTACGGACAGGGGCACAGGAGAGATTCCCTGCTGTATCCAGCCGTGCAAGAGCTCGCAGGTCTCTTCCCAAACGTAATGATCCAGCTGGGCGATCAGACCGTTTTTCTCGAACACCGGCACAAAATCTCCCGGAGATACCAGCCCCAGCCGGGGATGCCGCCAGCGCACCAGCGCCTCGCCTCCGGCGGGCAGGTTGGTTTGCAGGTTGTATTTGGGCTGTATTTGAATGAAGAACTGCTTTTCCTCCAAAGCGGCGGAAAACTCGTTGACCAGCGTTTGCTCCCGGCTGATCTCATCGCTCATCTGTTGGGCATAAAAGGCATAGGTCTGCATGTAATTGCCCTTCACGGATTTTGCCGCCAGATTGGCGTAGCCCAGCATGTTTCCCACAGGCTCGGCAGGGTCGGTGATCTTATAAAAGCCGAAGGTCACGATGATGTTAAAATCGATGGGATGCCGCTTGATATCCCGCTGCAGGTCGCTAACGTGCATGGCGAGTTCTTCCTCGCCGGTGTACGGACAGCACAGGGTAAACACGTCCGCCTCCATGCGCCCGTAGGTGCAGGGGGGCACTTCCTGCGCAAAGCGCACCAGAACAGAAGCCATGTGCTTTAAAAGCCTGTCGCCCTCCGCCACGCCGAAACAGGCGTTCACCAGCTGAAAATGGCTGATATCCAGCCGCATCAAAACAAACTGCGTATTGGGATGTTCCTTTAAAAGCAGCTGGGTAGCGCTGCAAAACTGTTTTCGGTTGTGCAGCCCTGTCAGCTCGTCGCGACCGGTAAGATCCAAAAGATCGCGCTGATACTGCTCCTTGAGGATATGCCGCTCCGTTTTGTGCTTTTCCTCCAGCATATGCCGCTCCAACCGGTACTTCTCCTCCAGCACCTGCCGCTGCTGCTGTGAATCCAGCTCCTGCCGCTGCTGCTTTTTGTGTGCGGCATGCTTGGCGCGCAGCCAGAACGCCAGAAAGGCAGCGGCTAAAATGAACAGCGCGATCAGGGCGGCGGCAGCGGGCAGCGGGTTTTGACGGATGGTGTTCAACAAGCCGGCCTGCTCCTTCGTAACAACAGTAGCGGCGCGGCAAAAGCCGGGCGTCAGCAGGGTGACGGCCGGAAGCAGTGCAATGGCGCCGGTACGAAACGGTTTACTCATATATGTTCACTCCAAGGGGGTGTCGTGCATGGGGCATGCGGCTGTGATGCGGCTTCATGCGTTGCCCGCTTCCAAGAAGGCGCACAGCCGCGTCTCCGTTAGCGGTTCGCTGTAATACGAGCCCTGAAACTCCGAAACGCCCGCGTCCTTCAACAACGCCGCCTGCTCCTGCGAGGTTACGTTGCCGCAGATGACCGGAAGCCGGAGCTTGGTCAAAAGGTCAGTGATACCGATCAAAAGCGACTGCTGATGGTCGCTCTCGATGGCTTGGCGCAGCAGCTGCTGATCCAGCTTAACGCTTTGCAGCGGCAGGCGTATCAGGCTGTCGAAATCTGCATATCCGCCGCCAAAATCGGTCAGCATCAGGCGGAATCCGGCATCCGATAGCTTGCTTAGCGTTTCTGCTGCCGCGGGGATGGTGGAATACGCCTCGTTTTCCTCCAAGGCAAAGCAGATCATGGAGGGGGGCACTTGGCTGGTTTCCATAAAGCGCAGGATATGCTCCGCGGTGCCGCTTTGCATGCAGAACACGGCAGACAGCGGCACGCTCACATAGGGAATGCCGTAGGCATTAAGGTTGCAGTGGCGAATCAGCGCGCACACCTTGCCAAGCAGCAGCTCGCTCAGGTGATAGATGGCACCGGTCTGCGCCGCAACGGACATAAATGTGTTGGAATGGATCTCGCCCATATCGGGATCGCGAATCACGGCTGTGGCCTCAAGCGAGGCCAGCCGCCCGCTATTGTTGTATACCGGCTGATACAGCATTTGCAGCTGACCGGAGCCCACGGCGCGCTCGATGGCGCTTTCCATGCTGGAACGCGTGGCGCACCGTGCCAGATAGCTATCGTCTGCCAGCAGCGCCCGGGGTGGGTCTGTGCCGCGAAGTTCGCTGATCGTATAGTCGGTCACGGTCAGGCATTCTGCCGCGCTTTTGCAGGCGCGGGTGGGGATCGCCGCTACGCAGGTCTCCATCTGCACGCCGGTATTCAGCACATGCCAGTGGGTCGGCAGGTTTTGCTGTATGGTACTAAGCGCCGATAACGCTATGGCGGGTTCCTCCAGCAGCACGGCAAACACATCGGAACGCAGGTGGAACAGGTGCTTCTTGGGGAAGGCACCGGAAAGGTGATTGGCATAATCCCGCATGAGCAAGCCCGCGCCGCGATTGCCCAGCGTGTGCGTGATAACGGAAAAGCTGCGGATGGTAAACAGCAATAGCGTGCCGCTGCGGTTCTCCTCCCACATGTCTTGCAGCAGTAGCGGCAGGGCGCTGCGATTGAACAGCCCGGTCACCGGCTCCACATGCTCTCCGGGAGATTGCAGCACATGGTACATAATGGTTAAAAGCAGCGCAGTTGCCGTGGTGGTCAGAAGATATTGCGGATTCATGACCTGCAGCAGCATCATGGTGAATAAGATCAGCGTGGAGATATAAATGGTACGGGTCTTTCGTCGCTGGATCAGCTGCCGGTTTCTGAACACCTCGAACAGAGCAACGATCATGTACAGCGCTGCTACGGTATACAGCAGAAAATGCGTAACGCCCCGGCAGTATACATGCGCCTCGTTGATGTAGAATATGCCGAATTTAGAGAACGGGGAGATCAAAAGCAGGGTCAGTATCAACAGGTAAGGGGAAAGCACCAGAAGATACCCTTTCCTGCTCAGCTTGGAAAAGCGTCCCGTTAAAATCAGCGTGTAAAAGCAGAAGCAGGGCAGGCAGGCATGCATGCTGGCAAGGAAAAGGAAATTCACCAGATACAGCGCCCATACGGGCCATGCGGCGGCAACCGGGTCTGCCTTGGCGGCGATATAGTCGAACACGGCGGCAACCACGCCGCATACCAGCATAATGGTAAACAGCTTATTGCGAAGGTCGGGAATGCGCCGCTGCCGTAGATAGAACAGCAGTGTAACACCCAGAAACAGCGTGGATACGGCGGGATAGTAAGTAACATAGATCATACGCGCACCTCCGTTTCCTGCCGGGGATAGCGCCGGATGTTTTCTTCCACATAGGGGATCAGCTCCTGCGGCGGAAGCGCTTTTGCGTAATAGTATCCCTGCTGCATGGTAAAACCAAGGGACTGCACCAGCGCCGCCTGCTCACGGGTCTCTACGCCCTCCACCACGGAGGGTAGCCCCAAATGCCCCAGAACGTCCGCAATGCCGGACAGCAGTGCAAGCTGGCGGTCATCCTTCATGGCAGACCATAGCAGCAGCTTGTCGATCTTGATGCAGGAGAAGGGCAGCGAGGCGATGTAATTGAAGTTGGCAAAGCCGGAGCCAAAATCGTCCAGCAGGAAGGAAAACCCGCACTCCAGCAGCCGCTCCATGTTTTGCCGTACGGCCGGCAGGGAAGAGATCAGCTCCGTTTCCGTGATCTCAAAGCTCAAAAGTCCGGGGCGAATGGCACATTGTTCGGTCACGCGCAATATCCGCTCGATCAGGTCGTCCTGCATGCATTGCAGGGAGGACAGATTCACGCCGATATGGTCTAACCCCCATGCCTCCACGTTATTTAGCTGGATAAAGCGGCATATCTTTTTTAACATTTGGTCGCCCAGCCGGTGGATGCTGCCTTTTTCCTCCGCGATGCGGATAAACAGATCCGGCGGCAGCGGCCCTAAGCGGGAGTGTGTGATGCGGCACAGCGCCTCCAGCGCCGCGATGCTGCCGTCCGCCCGGTGGATGGGCTGGTAATACACCTGTATGCCATCGTTGTTGAGCGCGTCCTCCAGCGCCCCTTCCACGTCCGTTCGATATACCGCTCGGGACTGGAAGGCGCTGTCCGCCAGCAAAACGGGATCGGAGCCGCTGCGGCTGCTTTCGTACTGTATGAAATCCAATGCCGCGTTGAAATCCGCAAGGGTCTCGCAATCCGTGCTGTTCACGGCGGCTACGGAAATGAATATCTGCGTGGACAGGTGTTGATCCATCCACCATTCCCGGGGGATGTTTTCTCTGATTTGCAGCAGGTCTTCATGGGTGGCGGGCGTTGTGCGACGGGTGTCCAGCACGGCGAAGGCGGAGCCCTTGATGCGAATCACATTGCAGCCGGCAAAGGCCTTTTGCAGATAGGCGGCAAACTGAACGAGCAGCCGGTCGGCCATTTTTGTGCCGAGGGTGCGGTTGATCACGCTCATGGGATGCAGGAAAAACACATACAAGGTAAACGTGTCTCCCTGCTCATAGCGATCCTGCAAAAACACCGGCAGCGCTGTTGCACTGAATACGTCCGTCAGCGGATCGATGCGCTCATTGGGCGATTGCAGCACATAATACATCATGGTAAGCGCAATGGCGTTGGCAGTGGTGTTTACCAAAAGCATGGGCTTTAAAAATTGCAGGATCATGGCGGAAAGAGTAATAAAGATGAACCCGTAGATCGTATAGCACTTGCTTTTTGACATACGCCTGCGAAACAGGAATACAACCAGCACGGCGCTTAAAAGATAAACAAACATTGCTATATACAAAACAGAATGCAATGCGCCGCTTTGATATCCGTTTTGCGCGGTCAGATAGAATATGCCCCAGTCGCCAAACGGCGAAAGGAGCAGTAAAAAAAGAACCGCCGTAAAGGGAATACAGATAGCACCCCGGCCCCATTTGGGCATTTGCGGAAAAGCGCCGGTTAAAATCAACGCATACAGGAAAAATACCGGGCCGCTTGCCTGTACGCAAAGCAAAAACAGAATATTGATAAAATAGACCAGCGCCGTTGGAAAACTGGCGGCGTAAGGGTCGATGGCTGCCGCAAGTACGTCTAATACAAGGGAAGCAAAGCCCAATGCCAGCAGCGTGGAATACAAACGCGTGCGGGTATCGGGTATGGTTTTCCTGCGATAAAAAAATATGCAGGTTACGCCTAAATACAAGATAGAGGCAAGGCAGCAATCCAGTATGTAATGCATAACGCCTCCCGGGTGATCCGTTTATTGGTTCGCTTATTCCAATAATACCCTTGAAGCGTTTTGTTGTAACAGTATTATACAGTTTTAGCCAATTGCTCCACCAGCGCGTCGGCAATCAGCGCGTGACCCTTCTTGTTCAAATGCATGCCGTCCTCGCAGAGATAGTCCGCATAATCGTTTCGTAAAAGCAGTGTTCGCCTAAGGTCTGCCACAGGCACATGGTTGCGGGCTGCCACCTCGCAGGCGGTCAAGCTGTACATCTCCTGCCAGCGGTAAATATATTCTACGTTTCCTAAAAAGCGTAAAATGGCTTTTTCATCCAACCCGCGTGAAACCCACCGGTAAAACCGGTCTGCATGCAACGGCGGAAGCGTGGCAATAACGGGCTTTGCGCCGCTTTCCTGCAGGGAGCGGATCACCGCATCATACTGGGCTTCAAATTCCGCCAGTGGCACAGCCGGGTCGTGATGCGCGTCCGGCGCGTCGGCAACCGCCGCCCAGTCGAAATTACAGTCGTTGCCCCCAAACTCCAGGAGTGTAAAATCGTAGCCGGAAAGCTCCGGCAGGTGCTTTTCGATAAGCGGCAGGCTGCGGGGCAGCGTTGCGCCAAACTTGGCATAGTTTTCCACCTGCAAGCCGGTAATGCGCGCAAACAGTGCCGCAAACCCGTCGGATAATATCGTGTATTTATTACGCGCAGGGTCATAGGTTACGCCTCGCCCCAGAGAATCCCCGAACAAACAACAGGACTTCACAACAATCACCTCGCGCTTTTATTATTACCTAATCTAATATCAATTATTATATAACGTGAAAACTAATGCGTCAATAGAATTTACAAAATGCCCTGCACCGATTATACTAGAGAAAAGCAAGGGCAATATCACAACGATAACGAGGGAAGCATCATGCGCGACGAATATCAGGTGCTGGAGGAGCGGCTGCGGCAGGAGCGTCCGGGCGACTGGGAAAGCTTACCGGACATTGAGCTGTATATGGATCAGGTCACGGCGTACATGCCCCGGCAGCACATCGGGCTGAAAACGGGGGAGGCGTTGACCTCCGCTATGGTCAATAATTATGTAAAGGTTGGGCTTTTGCCCCGGGCAAAGGGCAAAAAGTACGAGCGCAGGCATATCGCCAGCCTAACGGCAATCAGCCTGCTAAAAAACATACTGCCCATCGGCGCAGTGGGAACGCTTTTAAACGAGCGCACCCGGCAGGACACGCCGCAGGCTTTTTACAGTCAGTATATCGATCTGGTGAACGGAGTCATGGAGGAAACCATACAAGAGCTGCAGGGCGCAACGGGAGACATGGGAGCGGACGCGCTTCGCTTTGCGGTAAAGAGCTATTTTTACAGATATCTGAGCCGCAGCCTGGTGGAAAGCATGACGCCGCCGCCGCCCCCGGAGAGCAAAAAAGCGGCAAAAAAGAAAACGGGGCAGGAGAAAGGATAAATGCGCAAGGCACTGTGGATCATACTGGCAGTGATTGCGGCGCTGATTGCCGCGTTGATTGCCGCCATTGTACTTTCCGGCACGCCGGAGCATTTTTCAGCGCCGTTAGAAACACCCGCCGCCACCGCAAAACCAACGCCGTCACCCACGCCCACCCCTGTTCCCACGCCCGCGCCCACGCCGGTGGAGCATGCGGGGGTGCTGCTGGAGCAGGCAGGAGAGGTAACCTATTATTTTCAAAATTACGCGCTTAAAATACCCGAGGCGTGGCGCGACAGGTTCGATTATGAAACCGCGGAGGACAGCGTATCGTTTTACAGCAAGCAATGCCGTAAAGACGGGTACGACGGCGTGCTGTGCTGGATCGCGCCCACCATGGTCATGAGCGAGGAAGAAATAGAAAGCTTTTATCACGGTAAGGTGCTGGGAGAGCAGGACGGCTGTTATTACATATTAACCGAACCTATTGGCGAACAGTATGATCCCGAGGACGAGGCGGCGGCTGCCGTGTATGAGGAAATGCGTGCCGCGATAGAGCAGTTGGTTGAGGGCTTTGGGTTTACGGACGGCGAGCCGGAAGCGGAATAACACAACCGTTCATATTGAAGGGCTGTTTCCAAACAAACATAACGGGCGGATGTGGTCATCCGCCCCTACATTTTACACAAACAATGATGTAATCTGTAGGGGCCAATGAACACCCCGCCCGTTTCGTGCTATTCCGGATCAGCCCTTGGTTTCTGTCCGCGCGTTTACTCGAACTTAAAGTTTGCCAGCAGCGAGCTTAACGTTTCGGCCTGCCCCGCCAGCTCTTCGCTGGTGGCTGCGCTCTCCTCTGCCGTGGCGGAGTTGGACTGTACGATGTCCGACACGTTGGAGATACTGCCCTTTGCGTCGTTCAAGGCCTTGGCTTGCTCAATGGTGGCGTTGGAAATATCGGCGATCAGCTCCGTCATGGCTTCTGTGTTGGAAACAACGGTCTTTAGGCTGTCTGCCGTGGCTTCCGCCAGCTCCTTGCCGTTGTCCACGGCGGATACGGATTCCTTGATGAGCTGGGCGGTGTTCTTTGCCGCATCCGCGCACTTGAGCGCAAGGGTACGCACTTCGTCTGCCACAACGCTGAAGCCTGCGCCCGCATCGCCCGCCCGGGCTGCCTCCACTGCGGCGTTAAGCGCCAGAATGTTGGTTTGGAACGCGATGTCGTCAATCGTTTTGATGATGTGGCCGATCTGCCGGGATTTTTCACGCATATCCGCCATGGCAACAAGCATGTTGGACATTTTGTCGTTGCTGCCGGAGACCTCGCTGTACAGGGACTTCATGCGCTGGGTCATCTGCTCGGAGTTGGCCGCGCTGGCGTCGATCTTGTCGGAAATGCCGTCTACGCTCATCACCACGTTTTCCAAGGAAGCCGCCTGCGTGGTGGCACCGTCTGCCAGCATTTGTGCGCCGCTTGCCATTTGATCCGCGCCTGCCGCCACGTCCCGGGAGGCTTGGCTGATCTGCTCCAGCGTGGTCTTGAATTCGTTGGTGATGGTCAACAGCGACTCGTCGATCTTGGCAAAATCACCAATGCTGCTGACGGCGTATTTGTGGGTAAAGTCGCCCTCCGCCATGTAGGTCAGGTGCGCGGAAATCGCGCCTACCATATCACGCAGGGAGGAAATCGTTACATTCAAATCGTACAGGAGCATGTTGGCTTCGTCGTCGCCGTTGGGCGCGGGCACATCGCTTTGCACGTCGCCCTCGGCAAGCAGCTTCAGGCGCTTGCCTGCCTTGGAAATGGGGGCTACGATGGTGGCGGCCAGCCTGCGGGCTAAGAATAGCCCCACGATGCAGGTCACGATCAACAGACCGATCATGATAAAGCCGCCCATGTACGTTAATTGCAGGAAGTCGGAGGCGGGAGCCTCCATGACGACCGTCCAGTTGGTGCCGGGAACGGGTGCGTGGGATACCAGTTGCACCGCGCCGCCGAAGGTGGTCATTTCCACGCCGACTTCGCCTTGCAATGCTTTTTGCAGCATGGCGGCTTCGTGCTCATAGCTTTTGTCTGTTTTGGCAAGCTCGATGATGTTTTCCTGATCCAGCACGCGCTGTGCGTCCGGCGCGGCGATCACCGTACCGTTTTGATCGAGGATGAATACGTCAGCATTTTTGGAAAGCTGTACGGAAGCGGTGATATCATCTAAAAATGTTTCTACCGGCGCATAATACACAACGCCTTCCACCGTGCTGTTTCGTACGCCGTCCTTCCAGAGAGGTGCGGAAATGATGATGGTGACCTTACCGGTGATCTTGCTGATGAGCGGATCGGAAACGAACGCTTCGCCCTGCATGCTCCGCTTAAAATACTCCCGGTCGGAAAAATCGTTATCCGTGAGGTAGCTGTAACCGTCGGTTGCGATCAGGTTGCCCCGCAGGAAGCCGTAGGCGTTGGCGCGCTCCGTCAGAAGCGCTTGCTTTTCCTCGTTGGAAAGGGTGCTGGAGGAAAGCCGCGCAACACAGCCGGTCTCTATGGCAACATTGGTGTACTCGTTGAGCTCATGGCTGATGCGATCGCCAATAATATCCACGGTGGACGTCATGGTGATCTTCAGCGCTTGAATGGTGCTGATGTAGCTAAGCGTTGCCGCGATCAGTCCAACCAGCACCACCGATATGATGATGATGCGCATGAAGGAGCCGGTGAGTATCGTTTTCAGCGTTTTGCGGTGCTTGCGAAGCGCCTGCTTTCCCGCGGCGGCTTCTTGCCGTAAAACGGAGGCAACTGCGGTGCGGTTTCCGGAGGCCGCGGCCTGCTTTACGCGCGTTTCCACGTTTTGATATGCCGCGCGCAGCTCTTCCGCCTCTGCTCTGCGCTCGGCTTTTACTTCGTCTCTTGCTGCACGGTCTCCTTTTTTGAATAGCTTCATCATAAAAACTCCCTTCAATATGGAACTGTTTTGTTTAAAGCATGGGAAACGGCGCTGCCATAGGCCGCTTCTAATTGTTGGAACGGTGATATGCGTATTGATAACCTAAATCAACTTGGAATTAACATAATATATCCAGATGTTCCAGTAATATCTTCACACCGATGAGGATCAAAACACAGCCGCCGATGATCTGCGCCTTGCTCTTGAACGCCGCGCCAAATCGGTGCCCAACGCACACGCCCAGAAAGGACAATGCAAAGGTAACGCAGCCGATGATGCCAACGGCGGGCAGGATATCGGTCTGTAAAAAAGCAAACGTAACGCCTACTGCCAGCGCGTCGATGCTGGTAGCCACCGCCATCATCAACAGCTCTTTATAGTGGAGCGTGTTTGCGTAGTCGCCCTCCGTGCCGCTGTCGTGCTTTACGTCCCACAGCATTTTTCCGCCGATGAACCCCAAAAGCCCAAACGCGATCCAATGATCCACGCTTTTGATGTATTGCTCGAACTGCGTGCCAAGCGCCCAGCCCAAGAGCGGCATGATGGCCTGAAAGCCGCCGAAAAACAGGGAAATGATCAGTCCGTGCCGCAGGTTCAGCCGCTTCATGGAAAGCCCCTTTACCATGGAGACCGCAAACGCGTCCATGGATAGGCCAACGGCGATCAGCAGCAATTCGTATAACTGCATACATAGCCTCCTTGCTGTGTGAGGGTAAAGAAAAAGGCTCAGGCACGGCAAAAGCGCCGTACATGAGTCTCGTTTTTTCTATCAAGCCAAGCCTGTTGAGGCTGGTATGTTGACTTGAAAACGCGGCATCGCGATAACTACTCCCTCATAAACGGATTTATTGTATCCCGCCTGCATAACCGCTGTCAAGAAAAATGTAAATGGCGCGTGTTCCGGTATTATTGACGTTTTTGGACGGGCAGTATACAATGTATTTGTATTTGTGTCATCTTATGCAATTCGGGTTATTTATTATACGTTAGGTTCCAATCATGTTTCTATGGAAGAAGGGAGCAGATGCATGAGGACGATATTGGTAGACGATGAAATGTTGTCTATGCGTCAGTTCGAGGAAGAATGCCGCGATTTGCCCCAGATCGAGCTGGTAGGTAAATTCAGCCGCGCGTCCGAGGCATTGGCGTATGCCAACGATCATCGCGTGCATTTTGCATTGCTGGATATCGAAATGCCCGGCATGAACGGCATTGAGCTGGCACGGGAGCTTCGTGAACTGTACCCGGATATCATCATTGTATTTGTTACCGCGCACAGCCAGTATTCCTTGGAAGCACTTCAAATGAAGGCGGATTATTTCATATTAAAGCCCTATGAACGGGAAGACATCATGGGGGCGCTTGAGCGCGCGCGTATGTTGTCTCGCCGCCAGAAGAAAACCGTGTTTATGCGCACTTTTGGCACCTTTGACATGCTGGTGGACGGCGAGCCTGTAAAATTCCCCAATGCCAGAAGTAAGGAGTTGCTGGCTTTTTTGGTTGACCGCCGCAGCGAAAGGTCCACCATCGAGCAAATTCTTACCAGCGTGTGGGCCGGACAGGCCATGGACAGCCGCACTATCAACCAGTACCGGGATGCGCTGGCGGAGTTGGTGAGCATGCTGGATGCGTTGGGGCTTCCGGAGCTGGTGGTTGCCAGCCGCGATCAGATCGCCGCAAACATCCGCCAGTTTGAATGCGATTACTATCAGTACTGGGAGGACGATCCTGCCGCCATCGACCGCTACCGCGGAGACTATATGGAGGGCTACGATTGGGCAAGTACGACCCGTCGGGCGCTGGAGCAGAAACGCAACCAGCCGAAAAACTAGCGTATCCTCCGCTGTAATGCTTTCATGAACCGCGTTCCCGGCATGGGAGGGCGGTTCTTTTGTTTCTTTATTTGTTTTTTTGGGCATCATGCAGTATCATAAACGGGAAGTAATCTTGGAGAAAACACATGGAACTTGTTCGGCAGTTGTTATCAAATCCAACCCTAACAACGGCGGCGCTGGGCTGGCTGATCGCGCAGGTGTTAAAGCTGATCATCCACGGTATCGTCAATAAAGAATGGAAGCTGGAACGCATGGTGGGAAGCGGCGGTATGCCAAGCTCCCATGCGGCAACCGTTTGCGCCCTTGCTACCTCCGCCGCTATCCATTACGGGCTGGCATCCTTCGAGTTTTCCGTATCGGTGATTTTAACGGCTGTGGTGCTGCACGACGCACGGGGCGTTCGGCTGGAAACAGGCAAGCAGGCCCGCGCGATCACGGCTATCATCGAGTATCTCAAGGAGGGCGGCACCCCCTTTGATATCCCGGAGGACAACCTCAAGGAGCTGATCGGCCATACGCCCTTTCAGGTGCTTGTGGGAAGCATCATCGGCATCGCCACTGCATTCATCGTAGGATAAAGATGCATATGGGGACGTTGTCCCCACGCCCCTACCAAGGGGCATTGCCCCTTGGAACCCTTCCATCCGCCCAAATATGGGCGGATAAACGGGGTCTGGGGATGTATCCCCAGCGGGGCTTGGGGCGGAGCCCCAATTAATCGTTATTAGGAGGAGTATCATGCTGCAAACGTTGAAAGAGGAAGTATACGAAGCGAATATGCTGCTGCCCAAGTACGGGCTGGTGGTGTTCACATGGGGCAATGTGTCCGGGCTGGACAGGGAAAAAGGGATATTTTGCATCAAGCCCTCGGGAGTACCGTATGAGGAGTTGACACCGGCGGACATGGTACTGCTGGATATGGAAGGCAAGCAGGTGGAGGGCAGCATGCGCCCCTCCTCGGATACTCCAACGCATTTGGTGATGTATCAAAACTACCCGCAGCTGGGTGGCGTGGTGCACACGCATTCCCGCTGGGCAACAATTTGGGCGCAGGCCGGACGGGATATCCCCGCGTACGGCACCACCCATGCGGATTATATTTACGGCCCGGTGCCCTGTGCAAGGGAATTGACGGATGACGAGATCAATGGCGCGTATGAACGGGAAACGGGCAACGTGATCGTAGAGCGATTTCGGCATGACGGCTTAGACCCGCTGCATGTACCGGCAGTACTGGTAAAATCCCACGGCCCGTTCACGTTTGGCAAGGACGCGGCAAACGCCGTGCACAACGCCGTTGTGCTGGAGGAAGTGGCAATGATGGCGTGGCATACGGAATGCCTGCCAAGCGTGCAGCCCAAGCCGCAAGCCAAGCAAGCGCTGCTGGATAAGCACTTTTTACGCAAGCACGGCAAAAACGCCTACTACGGACAAAAATAACCAAGCGGATACCGCAAAAAAGCAGCGCCCACATCGAAATGATGTGGGCGCTGCGTTGTTGTAAAGGGGCACGATTACTTATCCGTCAGCGTGTAGTACCAGAGGGTGATCAGGTCGATAGAGAAGCCCGCTATCACGATCCACATGAATACATTGCGGAAAACGTTCCAGAAGTTGTTCAAGAACGGCAGCCCCTCAATAGTGCCTACTGCGCCTTGCAGCATGACGAACATCGACTCGTTCCAAATGGGCTGGGTAAACACGATGACGCAAAGGATCACGGAAACCACGTCGATAGCTGTCAGCGCAATGGCAAGGCGCATGGTGTGCCGCCCCTCCAATAGTTTCAACACCTCCGCAATAACTCCCAGCAGGCAGGAGCAGGCAATAAACGGCAGGAAGGTCGAAAACACGCTCATGTCGAACACGGGGATCACGGTGTCTGCGGTATAGATGGCGATGACCTGCGGCGCTGTTACGATCAGCAGGAAAAACAGCATGGAAAACACGATGCCAACGATGCATTCCGCAGGAGAGAACCGGCTCTTCTTCTGGGGCACCGGGGGCAGATCGCCCAGCCAGTTCTCGTTGAAGCTGCCAACGTTGATGCCGCGCCACTCAAATATGGCGAACAGCAGCGTTACGAACGTGGCGGCGGAGAACAGGCCGGAGAGCGTGTTTCCAAGCCACTCCGCAAACAGCTGGAAGCCGTTTAAGCTCTCGGGGTTGGTGCCGATCTTGATAAAGCTTACGATGGTCATGCCCAAGCCCACTGCCAACAGTACGATCTTTAATACCATCAGGTACTGCGGGAACAGCTCCGGGCCGATCAAATACCTTGCGCCCTTTTCGCTGGTGGTGTACCGCGCTGCGAATTCGGCGGGGGAGCCCAGCTCCATCAGTACGATGTCGATGTCCTTTTTCGTGGGGGTAATATCCCCGCAGCGTGCTTCCAGCATGTCCTCGATCAACCCCCGAAGCTCCGCTTCGATGTCGCTGCGGGATTTCTGCGGCAGACGGCGGGTCACCTGATATACATAGCGCTCGATGGTGTCTTGTACGGTGTTGGCTTTTTGATTGTTCGTTTCCATATTATTGCTCACTCCCATTCAGCAATTGCTCTAAATTCTTTGATAGCTCCATCCATTGTGCGCGAAGGGTGTTGTATACCAGATCTCCCGTGGGCGTACGCAGGTAGTATTTTCGCGGTTTTGCACCGCCGGTTTCCCACTCGCTTTTTAAAAGCTCCTGCTTCTCCAGCCGCCGCAGCAGCGGATACAGTGTGTTGGCCTCAATGGGCACGCCGATGTCTTCCAGCTCCTGCACCAGCGAATATCCGTATATCGGCTTTGTGGCACAGGCCAGCACGCACAGTACCGTGGTGCCCCGCCGTAATTCCAGCGTTAAGCCGGAAAGCAGCTCCTTGTAATCATCCATTTCTTTCACCTCGCTGGCATTATACTGTGTAGCACACACTATTGTCAATAGTAAAATAATAAAAATATTTGATTATAGTGAAATTGCAGTTACTATGAAATGAACGGCAAATAAAAACCCCCATTTGGGGGGATAAACGATTTGCGATCATGCAGGCTTTGACTAAGAAGTAAGCCTTATTCCTCTACCACTGTCAGCTCTGGGTTATCCACCAGCGGATGCTGCGACATAACGGTTTGGATGGCCAGCGCCAACTCCGTAAGCGAGGAGTAGTCCGAAAGCGCGTCGTTGAGGAAGCTGGATTCCAAAAGATCGCCCGCTACATAAGCGTAGCCCTGTATGGGGTTTACGCCAAAGTAGTAATTCTGCTTGGGATCGGGGCCGCGCTTCAGGAAAAACAGGTATACCTGCCGGTCGAACAGAGAAGGCGCTTCGTCCGCGCCGTGCCCCATGGGCTGAAGCGTAACAGCATCCAGCATGTTCGCCGCGCGGTCGGGGCAATGGATAAATGTTAGCTTTTCGCCGTAGCGGAAGGAGCCCTTCATAGAGGCGTATGCTTCCACCGTTACCAGTTGGGCGTTGTACTGGGCTTTTTCCGTAGCGCCGCCGTCGCGGATCAAAAAGCTGTGATTCTTGGTGTCCTGCAGCTCCGAAACGCGGCCTACGAATATCTCGTCCGAGGCATCGACCAGCGTTGCCAGTGTGTTGTAATACAGCACCGGTGCGGGGGCGGATATGATGGAGGACAGTACTTTGATATCGTCTTTTAAAGCCGAGAGCGATACCCGCTCGCCTTCAAACAGCACCTCGCTGTCCATTACCGGCAGCGGCTCGCCGCTGACCGTGTAGCCGGGAACGTCCTCCGCGTAAAAGGTGTCCGGCCCGGGCGTAAGGTACAGCAGGTATGTGTTATCTACGGTCATTGCGGTATTGGGGCAGTGTAAAAGCGCGCCCGTTTGCATGTCTCCCGCCAATACGTCGCCTACCAGTACGTCGCAGCAAGGCTCCCCGCCGGCGTTGGTGTGCGTTTCCTTACAGGTGGCGGATACGATCAAGGCCGCATCGCGGTATTGCAGCCGCAGCCCCGTGGGCAGCTCGGGCGTGGTGGAAACAGGAGCGGAGCAGGCGGAAACAAGCAGCAGTGCCGCTAAGCATGCCGCCAGAACGGACAGGCGTTTCCGCATATTACCCCTCCTCCCAAAATACTCTACTTATCTTAAACGATTCATCGGCAGTTTTGGTTGCAAACTTTATTCTTTCATCTATCGTTTGCAATCCTGCCACATTGCGCGGTATCCTATTGGGGCTCTGCCCCAAGCCCCGTTTAAGGGATTTCATCCCTTAAAAATCCCAAAAACAAATACTATATAACCAGTTACGGGCGTTATTGTATCAATACGTTTACGCTTCCCTCGCCGGGATATTTCCCGGCGTAAAGGGGGTGCAGGGGATACATCCCCTGCCGGGGTTTGGGGCGGAGCCCCAATAAGAATACTCCTACATCTCGCGTCTGCCGGAAAGGGCTTTTGCCAGCGTGACCTCGTCGGTATACTCCAGATTACCGCCGATGGGGATACCGTGGGCAATTCGTGTGACCTTCACGCCCCGGTCATGCAGCAGCCGGGAGATATAAGAAGCGGTAGCCTCGCCCTCCACGTCCGGATTGGTGGCGAGTATCACTTCCTTCACATTGCCTTCCTCCAAGCGCTTAAGCAGCGCCGGAATGCGGATATCGTCCGGCCCAACGCCGTCCATGGGGGAGATAACGCCTTGCAGCACATGATACAGCCCCCGGTATTCGCGGGTGCGTTCCATGGCTAAAACGTCCTTGGCATCCCGCACCACGCAGAGGATACTGCGGTCGCGGGCGGTATCTGCGCAAAGGGCGCAGGGGGTCACGTCCGTATACCCGCCGCAGACGGGGCATGTTAAAACATCCCGCTTGGCATCAAGGATGGCGTTAGCCAGCTCCGTTGCCTGCGAGTCCGGCGCGTCCAGCAAAAAGTAGCAAAGGCGCTGGGCGGTTTTGCTGCCAACGCCGGGAAGCCGTGCCAGCTGTGCCGAAAGCCGGGCGATGGGTTCTATTTGCTGTATCATGCCTTATAACCCAAGCCCCAGTCCGCCCGTGAGCTTACCCATTTCCGCCTGCGTGGTCTCCTCGGCGGCACGAAGCGCCTCGTTGACCGCAGCCAGTATCATATCCTGCAACATTTCCACATCGTCCGGGTCTACGCAGTCCGGGTTGATGGAAAGGGATTTCAATTCCTTTTTACCGGTGACTACCGCTTCTACCATGCCGCCGCCGGATTTTGCGGAGAACTCGCGGGCGTACAGCTCCTCCTGCATGTTCGCCATGTCCTGCTGCATCTTCTGCGCCTGCTTCATCATCTGCTGCATGTTCATGCCGCCCATGCCGCCGCCCATGCCCGGAAAGCCGCCTCTTGCCATAGAAATACCCTCCTACAATAATATTTAAGGTTTAAGGCACGGCAGCCAGCCGTGTCATTT
>CAYZAW010000007.1:0-50091 GCA_964476505.1 uncultured Oscillospiraceae bacterium
TATTCCGTATTCGCGAGTTCGAGCAGATGGAGCTGGAATTCTTCTGCGAGCCGGGTACCGATATGGAATGGTACGGCTACTGGAAGGATTACTGCAAAAACTTCCTGCTCTCCCTTGGCATGGACGAGGCTTCCATCAAGCTTAGAGAGCATGAGCAGGCGGAGCTTTCCCATTACTCCAAGGGAACAACGGATATCGAATTCCTGTTCCCGTTCGGCTGGGGCGAGCTGTGGGGCATTGCAGACCGTACCGATTTTGACCTGAAGCAGCATGCCAATCACTCCGGCGAAAACTTTGAGTATGTTGACCCGTTCGATAATAAGATCAAGTACATTCCGTACTGCATTGAGCCTTCCTTGGGCGCAGACCGCGTAGCGCTGGCATTCCTGTGCAACGCGTACGACGAGGAAACGCTGGAGGGCGGAGACGTACGCACCGTATTGCGGCTACATCCCGCGCTTGCGCCGTATAAAGCGGCGGTGCTTCCGCTCCAGAAGAAGCTGGGCGAAAAAGCGCAGGAAGTATACGCAATGCTTTCCAAGCAGTTCAATGTGGATTACGACGAAACTGCCGCCATCGGCCGCCGCTACCGCAGGCAGGACGAGATCGGCACGCCTTACTGCATCACGGTGGACTTCGACACCATGGAGGACAATACCGTGACCGTGCGCGACCGCGACACCATGGCACAGGTACGCATGCCCATCGCGGAGCTGGCGGAATACATCCAGGGCAAGCTGGAGTTCTAAGGGTTATTACATTCATTACAAACAGGGCTGTGCAACTTGCACAGCCCTGTTGTTGTATGTTGGAAAATTCATTTGGTCAGCGTTTGTCGTGGAAAAACTCCAAGAGTATCATGGCGCACTCATCCTCCATCACGCCGCCTTCGATTTGGATGGTGTGATTGAACCAGCCGTCCGTCAGATCCAAAACAGAGCCGCAGCAGCCGGCCTTTTCGTCAAAAGCGCCAAATACGATACGGGAAACCCGGGAAAGCACCGCAGCACCGGCGCACATGGCGCAGGGCTCCAGCGTTACATACAGTGTGCAGTCTGAAAGATCGCCCTCTAAAAAGCGGGAAGCCTCCCGCAGTACCTGCATTTCCGCGTGCATGGTAGCATCGTGCGCCGCTTCGCACAGGTTATGCCCACGGGCGATCACCTTTCCATTTTTAACCAACACCGCCCCTACGGGCACTTCGTCCAGATCGAACGCTTCGGCTGCTTCTTCCAGCGCCATGCGCATATAGCGTTCATCCATAAGCTGTTCCTCCATTAATACCATTACGATTACCGCTGTTGCGTTCTATGCAAACAGTGATAACAGTATAGCATCACTTGCAGAGGCAATCAAAACATTTTTATTTACAGCTTTTCCAGCCTGCCAAGCTCCTCGGGAGAGCAGATCAAAATCAGAACGTCCTCTGCCTGTAAAACAAAGGCAGCGCCTACGGATACGGAAACGGAATCTCCCCGCTGTACGGCAATGATGCTGATGCCGTGGCGTGCGCGAACGTTCAGTTCTCCAAGGCTTTTTCCAATCCAGGTATCCGGAACACGCACCTGCGACATGGCATACTTGCCGGACAACTGTATGAAATCGAATATGTTGCGGTTCGTGAGGCTGTGCGCCAACCTTGCGCCGCTTTCACGCTCCGGCATCACGATGTTGTCAACGCCCATTTTCTTTAGGAGCTGCGCGTGTAAGTCGTCATACGCTTTTGAAACCAAATAGGAAGCGCCCATTTCCTTGCATTGCACGGAAATCAATACGGAGGCCAGAATATTGTCGCCAACGGCTACCACCACCGCGTCATAATTGGAAACGCCAAGCTGCCTTAACACACGTTCCTCGGAAGCGTCTGCTACCATTGCGCTGGTTACACGGTCTGCAACGTCGGAGATGTGCTCCTCGTTTCGATCCACCACAAACACCTCATGGCCTAGGGTGGAGAGCGTTAGCGCAACGGAGGAGCCAAAGCGCCCCATTCCAATGATCAAATACGATTTCTTCGTCATGGCAGTACCTCCTGTTTGGCAAATCGACGGTTATCCTACCAGAAGCGTTTCTTCCGGATAGCGAATGCCTCCATGTGAGCCGGAGCGCCCTGCAAGCGCCAGCATCATGGTAAGCGGGCCTATGCGCCCAGCAAACATGCAAAGCATGATAAGCACGCGACTAAAATCGGACAGCATGCTTGTAACGCCAACGGATAAGCCTACTGTGCCGAGCGCGGACGATACCTCGTAGAGCTGGTTTTCCATGCCAAGCAGGCCGGCAGGCCGGTTGACCTCGATGCAGGAGATCAAAAACGTGACCGCAAGTATGATGCAAACAAATATCATGAACACCGCGAACGCACGGCGCACGATGTTCCAGTTGATACGCCTGCGCCAAAGGGTCACGTCCGCACGGCCATTTAACACGCTTGTGATTCCAAGAAAAACAAGCGCCACCGTTGTGGTTTTGATGCCACCGCCCGTACCGGCAGGAGACGCGCCGATGCACATTAAGATGCAGCCGAAAAGCTTGGTGGAATCTCGCAGCGAAAGCTGATCGATGGTGTTAAAGCCCGCAGTACGCCACGTAACGGACTGAAACAGGCTGGACAGCACCTTTTCTCCAAAGGGAAGGCCGCCTAATGTGGCAGGATTGGTGTACTCGGTAATAAGCGTTACGCCGGCGCCTAATAAAATGAGTATGGCGGACACGGTAAGCACCAGCTTGGTATGCAGGTTCAGCCGGGTAAAGCGGCGCTTTTGCTCCAAATCGGCAAGCACGGTAAAGCCCAGACCGCCTACGGTAATGAGTATCATCAGCACCGTGTTTACAAGCACGTCCCCGCGATAAGCAAGGAAGGAGCTATAATCGCCCATCAAGTCAAAGCCCGCATTGCAAAACGCGGAAATGGAATGAAACAGCGCATACCATATCCCGCGGGCAGGGCCAAACTGAGGGATGAACCGGATACACAGCGCCGCCGCGCCGATCAACTCAAAGCAGAAGGTGAATTCCAGCGCGTGGATCACTAGCCTTACAACGCCCTGTACATGGTCGGCATTGAGCGCCTCTGCAATGGTCAGCCGCTCGGAAAGGGAAATGCGCTTGCCGATCATCATAAACAGCAGCGTGGTCAGCGTCATAAAGCCAAGCCCGCCAACTTGAATCAAAAACAGTATCACTGCCTGCCCGAAGGTGGAAAACTGCGTACCGGTATCCGCCACCACCAAGCCGGTTACGCAGGAGGCGGAGGTTGCGGTAAACATCGCTTCCAATACGGTCAGCGGGCGTGCGCCGTCCGGCGTGGCGATGGGCAAAAGCAAAAGCAGCGATCCAACTAGAATCAACGCAAGAAATCCCAGCGGCAGCACCTGCACGGGACGGATGCGATGCTTGATTCCCTTTTGCCTTACTGCCTGCGTCATATCAGTTACTCAAGAAGCTCCTTCGGGTATAATCCGCTTTGTATCAGGATGCTGATGGCGGCACGAACGGCCTCTAAGTCCTCCCGGTAGGTCATGCCGTACCATTGATCCCCGCTTTCCAAAACTGTGACCTTGATCATGCTTTCTAGAAGCAGCTCTTTGACCAGCTCCGGAAGCACATACTCGCAGGTCAGCGGATCGCTTTGCATGTTGTCCTGTAAAAAGCGGCGGAAGAAGGATTCTATCAAGCGCAAAAATAAGGGGTGAAAGCCCCACAGGTTCATGGAAACAGGCGTTCCGGCAGGCAGGAACAGCCGCCTTCCGCCAACGTTACAAAGCGCACCGCCCGGATGCATCATAACACCGCGCCGCTCATCCAGATCGATGAGCTTTCCGTCTCCGTCAACATTGCAAACGCCGCGGGTCACGGCACCGTTTTTTGTCAATGTTTTTTCGATATCGTATCCCACCATGGCATATTCATTTGTGTCATGCGGGGTGCTTAAAAACTGGTACATGGTGGAAAACGCATTGGGGCCGTAGTAATCGTCGGAATTGATCACGGCAAAGGGCGCGTCAATCACATCCTTGCAGCACAACAGCGCGTGGGAGGTTCCCCAAGGCTTGGTTCTGCCCATGGGCAGCTTGAAACCGTTTGGCAGCATGTCCAGCTCCTGATATACATACGTTAGCGACACATGCTTACGAAGCCGCGCGCCGATAGCAGCCTCAAAATCAGCCTCGGTTTCTTTTTTTATGATGCAAACGACCTTGTGAAAGCCCGCCTTCACAGCGTCGTAAATGGAATAGTCGATCAATAGATGTCCATTGTCGTCAATGGGTTCGATTTGCTTCAGCCCTCCGAAACGATGCCCAATACCGGCGGCAAGTACAACAAGTATCGGCTCCTGCATGCTTTATCCTCCCGTGCTTGAAAAAGATATTGATTATTATATCATAAGTCAGAATAGAAGCATACAAAATCTATTTCACGTCTGCCGCGATAATTGCCGAACGCTCGGTAAGATTGCTTCTTATTGGCCGCCGTGATAAAATAATCCGAAATGAAAGCTATGTATTCGGCTTAATGGAGTGAAACGGTATGGAAAGCTTTGCGCTGGCCTTTCGGGTGGTATTTCCGCTGATCTTTATGATGGGGCTCGGCTATTTTCTCCGTACGGTCGGCAAGGTCAAGCAAACCGTGTTTCGCAACGCCAATACGCTGCTGTTTCGCTCCTTTTTGCCGTTTCTGCTGTTTTGCAACATTTATGACAGCGATCTGTATGCGGACGGGCTTGGTACGCTTATACTGTATGCCATGGTGGGAATGCTGGTATTGACGGGGCTTTTGATCGTGATCGTACCATGCCTTTCCAAGGAGAATCCACGTCGTGGCGTACTGGTGCAAGCCATAATGCGGGGGAACATCGCCCTGTATGGCATCCCCATTGCAACGGCGATGCTGGGGGATGGCAACGTAGGTACGGTTTCTATCGTAACCGGGGCGCTGGTGCCGCTATCCAATATCCTTGCCGTACTGGTGCTGGACTTGTTTAGCAGTGAGAAAGTGAAGCCGTCGTTTAAAGGGATATTGCTGGATATCATCAAAAACCCTTTGATTATTGCAGTTGTGTTGGGATTGCTGGTAAAGCTTATCAACCTCCAACTGCCTGAAATTGTTTACGACCCCTGTAAACAGATTGCCCGCACGGCAACGCCGCTGTCTTTTGTGGCGCTTGGCGGCTGTTTTACCTTTACATCTGCCGTGCAAAACCGTAAGGCATTGGCGGCAGGTACACTTTCGCGCTTGGTGTTGGTGCCGTTGATTTTTTTGCTTCCCGCAGTGATGATGGGCTTTCGCGGCGAGGCGATGGTAGCGCTGTTGGTGGTGTTTGCCGTACCAACGGCGGTAACCAGTGCAACTATGGCACAGGAAATGGGCGGGGATGTTGACCTTGCAAACGAGATGGTGGTATTTACATCCGTCTTTTCGATACTTACCATGTTTTTATGGATCTATGTGTTAAGCGCCCTTGCGCTGCTATAAGGAGGACTGTATGGAAACCGAACGCCTTTATCTAAACAACAGCTATATTTTAGAGTGCGATGCAAAAGTGATGTCCTGCACGGCGGTACAGGACGGCTTTGACGTGATACTGGATCGCACCGTACTGTTTCCAACCGGCGGCGGACAGCCCTGTGATACCGGAACGCTTGGAGGCGTTCGCGTTACAGACGTTCGCGAGGAAGGAGAACTGGTGATCCATCGCATGGACAGCGCAGTGGATGTAGGCGGCACGGTGCATGTTACGGTGGATTGGGAACGCCGGTTCGACCATATGCAGCAGCATACCGGCGAGCATATGCTATCCTTTGCGGCACATGAGCTGTTTGGGGCGGTCAACGTGGGCTTTCACATGGCGGAGGGCTATTCCACCATCGATTTAGATCAACAGCTTACGCAGGAACAGGGCGAAGCATTAGAGCGCTTAACAAATGCACTGTTGCAAAAAGACCTGCCTGTGGAGCTCAACTACGTTACGGCGGAGGAGCTGGAGGGAATGACCCTCAGAAAAAAGGCCGCCGGGCTTACCGGGCGTATCCGCATCGTTTCCATGCCCGGAGGGGACAGTTGTACCTGCTGCGCAACGCATGTGGCGCATACGGGAGAAGTAGGGCAGTGCAAGATCACCTCGCTGGAGCATTACAAGGGCGGAAGCCGGCTCACATTTGCCTGCGGCGGGCGGGCGCTCAAGCATGCGCAGCAGGTGCAGCGCATCGTGGAGAGACTCGCAAAGGGCTGCTCCTGTAAGCCGGAGGCCGTACCCGAGGCGATAGAACGCCTGCGGCAGGATAATAACGATATGCACAGGGAAAACAAGCTGCTGCAAGCCAAGGTGAATGGGTATCTTGCAAAGGAGTTATTATCGGCAGCAGAGCCCGTTCGCGGTATACGGGTGATCGTGCGCTGCTTGGAAGACTGCTCCGCAGCGCAGATGAAGGCCTTGGCGCAGACCTTATGCAAGGAGCAGGGGATACTGACACTTTTAGCCGTTACCGCGAAAGACAGCACCCAATATATGTTAAGCTGCTCGGAAAACGTAAAGCTGGACATGGGCGAGCTGTGCCAGGCGGTAAACGCCGCCACCGGCGGAAAAGGCGGCGGCAGGGGTACGCTGGCGCAGGGAAGCGCACCGGCATCCGCTTGGCATAAGGACGCGTTTTCGCAGTTGGAGGCATACCTCAAGCAGCGGATATCTAAAGGGTAGCTGCTTGCCGGGTATTCCTTATAAAAGGCAATTTAAAAAGTATTGCATAACAAAAAAACGCCGTATCACAGACGATACGGCGTTCCTTTTGCTGTTCGGTTTTATTCGGGACGGGCCACAAAGCCGATCTTTTCGTATACATCCCGCACGGTACGGGAGGCGGCTTCGGAGGCTTTTTCAGCGCCCTTTTTCATTACGCTGTCTAAGAAGGCTTTCTCGTTCAATACCTGATAGTATTTGTCCTGTACGGGCTTCAGCGTTGCAATGACCGCGTCCGCAACGCCCATCTTCAACGCGCCGTAGCCCTTGCCTTCAAAGTCTACAATGGCTTCCTCGGGCGTTTTGCCCGTGCAGGAGCAGTAAATAGAAAGCAGATTGGAAACGCCGGGCTGCTCGTCAAAATCGTAGGTGATCTTGTTCAGACTGTCGGTCACCGCACGCTTGCACTTCGCCAGAATAACGTCCGGTTCATCCAACAAAGCGATAAAGCCGTTGGGGTTATCGTCGGACTTACTCATTTTTTTGGTGGGGTCTTGCAGGCTCATAATGCGCCCGCCAACCTTGGGGATGTATCCGTCCGGCAGCGTAAAGGTTTCGCCGTATGCGTTGTTAAAGCGAATGGCGATGTCTCGGGCGATTTCGATATGCTGCTTCTGATCCGCGCCAACAGGCACCAAGTCTGCCTGATACAGCAGGATATCGCCAGCCATCAAAACGGGATAGGTGAATAACCCGGCATTGATGTTGTCTGCGTGACGTGCGGCCTTGTCTTTAAACTGCGTCATGCGCTGCAGCTCGCCCATATAGGTGTTGCAGGAAAGCACCCAGTTCAATTCCGCATGTTCGCGCACGTGTGACTGTACAAACAGCGTGGAAACGTCCGGATCGATTCCGCAGGCGATCAACAGCGCCATAGTCTCCACGGTGCGGCGATACAGCACAGCGGGGTCCTGCCGAACGGTGATGGCGTGCATGTTGACCACGCAGTAGTAGGAATTGAAGTCGCTTTGCAGCTTTGCCCAGTTGCGGAGAGCCCCAATATAGTTGCCCAGCGTGAGACCGCCGGAAGGCTGGATGCCGCTTAAAATCGTTTTTTTGTGATCCATGTTCTCTCCTCCTTAACAAAGTATCCGCAAAGCGGAAATAAAAACATGCAATTAGTATACGCATTTCACTATAAGAAAGCAAGGCGAAAATATACGTTTTTCGGGGCAAAAGAAAAGCGCTTTGTTTATAAAGCGCTTTTGTAAAACAGGCATAATCGCACAAAACGGGCTATTTCCGCAAGGTACCCCAGCCGGTTACCAAGGAGCGCTCCGCGATATACCCGGTTTTGCCCCAAATGGAAACGTGCACATACCCTTCCGTATCCCGATCCAGAACCTTTACAGAGGTGTAGGTGGGCACTTTGAATATCACCTCGGAATCGCGTTTTGGCTCCTTTAACAGATACACCGTGCTTTTGATCAGGCTGGCCTCGGAGGTGGAGTTCATCAGCCCCTCCGTGAAGGACAGGTAAGCAAGGCGGATGTAACCCTCCCGCTTGTTATAAAGCACCTTGCACCAAGGGTCGCCCTCCTGCAGCACTTCCACGGGCGTTCCCAGCGGCAATAGGGCGATTCGGCTGTCGTTGGAGCCGTTGCCGGTGCGCATGTCGGCATCTTCCACTACCGTCCACGCGGTGTAATTAGGAAGCTCCGGCGTGTCAAAAAAGTTTTTTTGCAGGGTGTTATAATCCGAAAACGCCATGGAGGATTTTAACGACCGGGTCAACTCCGGGTCGGACGGCTCACTGTGAGAAACCTTTACCGTTGTGCCGGGGCAGGCATAGTAATACAGCCATTTTGCATCCTCCACATACAGCCGCACACAGCCGTGGGAGGCGGCGTTGCCAAGGGTGTAATACGGGCTCTGCTTCATGGAGTTAACGTTTCGGCGGGCAAACATGATAGAGTGAAAATAATTGCCGCCTACGATCTGCGTCCAGTACCGGGCATACTCGTTTGCAAAGGAGGCAAACTTACCAAAACGCTCCCGCCCGCCGATCTTCCAAGTGCCGCGGGGCGTAGGCGTTCCTTGATCGTCCGGTATGGTAGGGTCGATCTCGGTTCTGCCGCTGGTGCAGATGAACCGCCGGGTGATATGTGTATACTCGCCCTGATCGTCCTTCTCATACACCGTGACCACCTGATTGTTGGTGTCCAGCAGGATGTAGTATTTATCGGGATCGGTGTTTTTCAGGATATCCCGCGCATAGGCAGCAGACGGCAGTAACAAAACCGTCAGCACCGCAAGCAGGGCAGATATCCAAGTGCGTTGTTTCATGTACAAGAACCTCACATTCATACTACAATATATAGTAAAAGCGGCGCGCGGCATTGTCAAGCGATAGAGGGCGGCATGGGATCAGGGAATCTTTAGAAAACCGTGTGACAGTATAAAGTGCGCTTTTACAAGCAACGGGAAAAACGTGTTTTATGCGCTTCCTCACTTATGGTATAATAAACGAAGTATCAACGATACGAAAGGGAAATGAACTGGTTTATGAAACGACTCCTTGTATGTATACTGGCCTTAGCGCTGCTTCTTAGCGGCTGCACAGCAATTGCGCCGGAAGCGCCCGCAGAAGAAACGCCTGCGCCTGTTATTACACCGGAACCCACGCCGGTTCCAACGCCCACGCCGCGTCCTGTTACGGTATTGCTTGTATCCGACGGCTTACAAACAGAGAACGATGCGTTTTATGAAGCCGCCCGTCAAATGCTGGAAAGCTGTCAGGACGGATGGGTGATCGAAACGGCGGAGGGCGGTTTTTCCGCCGTTACCGAAAACGTTTATGATGGCGTTGTTGCGCTTAGAAGAAATCCGCAGACCAGCCTTGCGCCGCTGACTGCCGCCGCCTCCTTAGGCATTCCGGTGTCGCTTGCGGATGCTTCCGGGGCGTTTGCGCAAGTGCCGGAGGGCATCTCCTATTTTGGCTTGCTGCCGGAGGAAACCGCCACCAGCGCTCTGATGGAAACCTTGCAGTTCCCGCCCCACAATACGCCGGTGCGGCTAATCGGCCTGTTTACGGAGGAAGACTCTCCTGCGGACAAGGCGTTTGCAGCTGGCATTAACAAGGGCATGATATTGAAAAAATCCGTACACTACGAAACGGACGTGGATATGGATACGGCCGCGTACATGGAAAACATCGTAAACGCCTATGTAGCGGGCTTGATCGACGCAGTCTATGCAGAAAACATGGAGCTTGCGAAAATCGCGATCGATACGTTAAAGGCGCACCGCAGAGACGATATTGATGTGTTTTGCGTTCCCTCCGGGCTGCTGGAGGAACAAACGCCTTACCTTGCCAAGTGGTATTTCCCGCTTGCTATGGGAATCACGCTGGAGTCGGCGGGAAGCGCGCAGGCGGGAGAGCTGTTGCGAATGATCAACGACGGCGGAACAAAGATCGGCATACTTCCGATGGAAACACAGTATTATGATGAATAACAGAAAAAAAAGCAAACAAATAGCGCTTTTGCTGGCACTGGCATGTATGCTCCTGATCGCTTGCCCTGCGTTGGCGGCGGAGGGGATCGAATTGACCTCCGTGCCAGAGATAGGTGCTTCGTTGCAGCCGGGGGATGCGATTACCTTTGCGTTCCATGTACAGGATGTTTCTGCTGCTGCAGGTTGGGGTGCCATTCAGGTAACAACGGCGGAGGGCTTGGAATTCAAGCCGGAGACCATTCAGTGCAGTATTGCCTCCGCTACGGATAGCGTAAATAGCGTTGTGCCGGGAAACGATGGCTTCTTGCTGCTGCCGGACGGCTTAGCGCCGGGGGACAGCGTTTCCTTTGAGGCTGTGGTAGCAAAGGACGCGAAAACGCCAAAATGCGTGCTGCAAACAGATGCCTTTACCTTGGAGGCTGCCTATACCGTGGAGATACCGCAGCAGGCGGCACCCGTACAGGCTACGCCTGCCCTTAGCATGGAGGACGGAACAGCAGCGCCGGCGCCGGTATCCGGCTGGTTGATTGCGGGGGGCGTATTGTTGGTGGCGATCATTGCGCTTGCGGTAATTTTCAGAGCAAAATTAAAGCGGTGGTACCATAAAATCAAAAAAAGGCTGATAAAGGCAAAGCATCAGCCTGCACATGCCAAAAGTACGCAGAAGGATCATGCGGAGTAATATCGAGGTAACAGCGTGACGGAAAACTGGAACCCGTGGCATGGCTGCCATAAGTATTCGGAGGGCTGCCGGAATTGCTATGTGTACAGGATGGACGCACGGCACGAAAAAGACAGCTCCATCGTTACAAAAACGCAAAGCTTTCATTTACCTATACGCAAAAGCCGGGACGGTGGTTATAAAATCCCCTCCGGCACTTTTGTATGGACTTGTTTTACGTCTGATTTCTTAGTAGAGGACGCGGACGCTTGGCGGCCCGAGGCATGGGAAATGATGCGCATTCGAAGCGACCTGACGTTTATGTTCATCACAAAACGCATTGTGCGCTTTCATGAATGCCTGCCGTTGGATTGGGGCGACGGATATAAAAACGTACAGATCTGCTGCACGGCAGAAAACCAGCGCGCGGCGGACGAGCGGCTGCCGGTGTTTCGGGATACGCCTATTTTGCATAAATCCATTGTTTGCGAGCCGATGCTGGGGCCGATCGACCTTTCCCCCTACCTTGGCTCTTGGGTGCGGCAGGTGGTGGTAGGGGGCGAATCCGGGCTGGAAGCCAGAATTTGCGATTACAACTGGATATTGGACATCCGGGAGCAGTGTAAAAACGCAGGCGTGCCGTTTCGTTTCAAGCAAACGGGTTATCGGTTTGTTAAGGACAAAAAACTCTACTTGGTGCAGCGGCGCTTTCAGCACAGGCAGGCGACGATGGCGGGAATCAACTATTCTCCCAAAAGAGAGATCATAACATGAAAGGCTGGTCAGGGCATGCTGGATAAGAAAAAGGTCATTGCGTGGAACAAGCAAAGAATCGGTTTGGTGCTGTCCGGCGGCGGCGCAAAGGGCGCGTATGAAGCCGGTGTGTTCAATGCGCTGTATGTGCTGGACATGGTGGATAAGATCTCTGTGGTTTCCGGCACCTCCGTAGGTGCGCTAAATACCTTGCTGTTTGCCATGAACAGCAGAGAATTGAATTCGCGCATCTGGAAAATGATCGATTTTAGAAGTGTGCTGGCAAAGCCGGAAAAGCAGATCAAGGCCAGAGAAAAGGAAGAGAAAGCGTCTGTTCTGGAAACGCTGAAAAGCCTCATTAGCAATAAAGAAGACAGAGCGGCGGAGATCGCGGAGATATTGATGGGTGTCAGCCGGGACGAGGACGCCATGTTTACCCAAAAAGGGTTGCGAGACCTGCTGGAGATCTGCATCGATACGGAAAAGATCAAGGCCTACGGACGGCATTTATATGCCTGCGCGTATGATATCGAGGATATGAAGCCGAAATACTTCCTGCTAAATGATAGGCCGCGCGCCGAAATCATTGATATCGTATTGGCTTCGGCGGCAATTCCGTATGTATTCCCGCCGGTGATGATCGACGGCAGGCTGTATGCCGACGGCGGCGTGAACAACCCGGCATATCCGGATAAAAACGGTGATGTAACGCCTATTAAGCCGCTTGCGGCTTACGATCTTAACATGATCGTTGTCATCCATCTGAATCAGGAGCCATGGGAGGCGGGAGAGGAATTCCAAGATGTGCAGGTGATCAATCTGTATCCTTCCAAGCCGTTGGAGCCGGTAAAGGGGGCGGGCACGCTGAACTTCACACGCGGTGCGTTGGAGGAAAAAATGCGGCAGGGGTATATCGATGCCATGGCCTCGTTGGGGCCGGTGGTATTCGACCTGATCCGGCAGGGGTAAACGATTACGCCGTATTGGTTGCGAAAGCCAAAAGCGGCGTGCTATAATACCCGATAAGCGGTCATTTTATACATTGTTTCCCGCACGTTGGCATACCGTTTTGGATTGCTGCCGAAATATGCAGGCAATGCCGATAACGAAGTATCAAGTACGGGCGGGATATGCTATAATAAGCGAAGCGAAAACGCAGATGTGCGAATTTAGATACGATCTGGGAGCAGATGCATGAACGGTACTAAAATCATTGCCATAGAGGGCATAGACGGCAGCGGGAAATCCATACAAATGCGTTTTTTGGCGGACTGGCTGCAAGAAAACGGCAAACGTGTGCGCACGATGGAGTTTCCCATGTACGACACGTTTTTCGGCGCACAGGTAGGTAAGCTGCTTGCGGCGTCGGACGGCGTTGCCGCATCCGATGTGGACGGAAAAAGCATGGCGCTCTGGTTTGCACTGGACAGATTCGAGGCATTCAAGAACCAGTCGTTTCCGGACTGCGATGTGCTGCTCATCAACCGCTATGTGCTTTCTAACGCCGTTTACCAAAGCATTCGCCCCCGGGATTTGGACAAGCCGGACATCTTGGATTTTGTTTTGGAACTGGAGTACGAGCATTTTTGCATTCCCAAGGCGGACGTGCATCTGTTTTTAGACGTTGGCGTGAAAAACGCGGGGGACAACGTGCTGAAAAAGGGCTTTCGGGATTATGTAGGAGATAAAAAGGACGTTTACGAATCCGAGAACGGCATCCAGCTTCGCGCCCGGCAAAAATACTTGGAGTATGCAAAGCGGCTCGATAACATCTGCATCGTAGAATGCATGCAGGATGGCAGCCTGCTGCCGCCGGAAGAGGTGGCAAAGCGGGTGCAGCAGTCGCTTACGGCGTGTGGCGTGATAGAGTAGGAAGAGTAAAACATGGGGGATGTAAGGCAATAAAGCATGAGTATTATTGATGTTAGAGAAGCATTTATCAAGCAGGGCATACCCGAAGAGATTCGGGAATTTGAGGTATCCAGTGCAACGGTGGAGCTGGCGGCGCTGGCGCTTGGCGTAGAACCGCAGTTGATCGCAAAAACGCTGTCCTTCTATATTGAAGATGGCGCCGTGCTGGTTTTGGCGGCGGGCGATGCCCGGGTAGATAATAAAAAGTTTAAAACGTATTTTCACTGCAAGGCAAAAATGCTTTCTCCGGAGGACGTGCTGCGATTTACCGGGCACCCCATCGGCGGCGTTTGCCCCTTTGCGCTGAAAACCCCATGCAAGGTATATCTGGATGAAACGCTGCGCCGCTTTACAACGGTGTACCCTGCGGCGGGAAGCGCAGCATCCTGCGTTGTGATCACACCGGACAGGCTTCGGGAGATCACAAATGCGGAGTGGATCGACGTTTGCAAGCTGCCGGAGGCAGAGTAGAAAAAATCGGAGGGATCTATGGAAATTCAAGCGCCCAAGGGCACAAGAGACGTTACGCCGCAGGAAAGCTACAAATGGCATTATATTGAAACGCTTGTGCGTTCCATTACCACAAAATACGGCTTCCGGGAGGGTCGTACGCCCGTATTTGAGCATACGGAGCTGTTTTTACGCGGCGTGGGCGATACAACGGACATCGTGCAAAAGGAAATGTACACCTTTGAGGATAAGGGCGGACGTTCCATTACCTTAAAGCCCGAGGGTACCGCCGGGTTCGTTCGGATGTTTGTGGAGCGCAAGCTGTACGCAGAAACCCAGCCCACCAAAATGTTTTACCTGTACTGCCCGGTATTCCGCTACGAAAAGCCGCAGGCAGGGCGGCTGCGGGAGCATCATCAGTTTGGCGTGGAGATATTTGGCGCACCCCGGGCAACAGCGGATGCGGAATGCGTTTCCATTGCGTTGGAGCTGTTCCACCGCATCGGCATCAAGGACTTGGAGGTGCACATCAACAGCATCGGCTGCCCCAAGTGCCGTCCCAACTATCACGCCGCGTTAAAGGAGTATTTAAAAGGCCATTACGACGAGCTTTGCGAAACCTGCAAAACCCGTTTTGAGAAAAACCCCCTTCGCGTATTGGACTGCAAGGAAGAAAAGTGCGGTCAAATAGCCAAAAATGCGCCTGTGATTATTGACTATCTGTGCGACGAATGCAAAGCGCATATGGACGAATTCAAGGCATGCCTTACCGCCATGAACGTGAATTACAGCGTTGATCCGTTTATTGTACGCGGTTTAGACTATTACACAAAAACCGTGTTCGAGATCATTTCCAAGCACATCGGTGCACAGGGCACCGTTTGCGGCGGCGGCCGGTACGATGGGCTTGTGGAGGAGATCGGCGGGCCGTCCATGCCGGGCGTTGGCTTTGGCATGGGTATGGAGCGGCTGCTTTTAGTGGCGGAAAGCCAAGGGGTGTACATCCCCGAGCCTGCGCCCACGGATATCTACATTGCGGCGCTGGGCGAAGAAGCACGCGTCGCCGGGTTTGCGCTGGCACATAAGCTAAGAGCGATGGGGCTCATTGTGGAGAACGACCATGTTGGGCGCAGCGCCAAGGCACAGTTTAAGTATGCGGACAAGCTCGGTGCGCGGTTTGTGATCGCCATTGGGCAAAACGAATTGGAAAACGGCGTAGTCAAGGTCAAAAACATGGCGGACGGCGTTGAGGTGGAAACACAGATGTCCGCCGATGCCATCTCCCAGATCGTAATGTAACGAATTTAAATATAAGAGGCGAATGATATGAGCGAGTTGTTGCAGGGCTGGAAACGTACAAAATACTGTGCGGAGTTTACCAAGGCGGACGTTGACCGGGAAGTGACCCTGATGGGCTGGGTAGATGCCTGCCGTGATTTGGGTGCGCTGGTGTTTATTACCTTGCGTGACCGTACCGGGCGAATCCAGCTGACATTTGATTCCTCGGTGATACCGGCGGAGCTGTTTGCCCGTGCGCAAAGCTTCCGGGCGGAGTATGTGCTGGCGGCAAAGGGCATGCTGAAGCTGCGTACGCCGGAAATGGTCAATAGCAAAATGAAAACCGGCGAGTTAGAGGTGCATGTAACGGAGTGCAAGCTGCTGAGCCGTGCAGAGCCCTCGCCCATCGACATTGAGGATAATACAAAAACCAACGAGCTGCTACGCTTGAAATACCGCTATCTGGATTTGCGCCGTCCCGTAATGCAAAAGAACCTGCGCCTGCGGCATGAGCTTACGCAGATCACCCGGAATTTCTTTGCGGAAGAAGGCTTCATGGAGATTGAAACGCCTATGCTCACCAGAAGCACGCCGGAAGGCGCAAGGGATTATCTGGTGCCAAGCCGCGTGCATCCCGGTACGTTTTATGCGCTGCCCCAAAGCCCTCAGCAGTTTAAACAGATGCTGATGCTTTCCGGCTGCGACCGTTATATGCAAATTGCCCGCTGTTTTCGGGATGAAGACCTGCGTGCCGACAGGCAGCCGGAGTTTACGCAGATTGACCTTGAAATGTCCTTCGTGGAGGAGGACGACGTGATGGATGTGAACGAGCGCTTTTTAAAGCGCGTGTTCAAGGAGCTCAAGGGGATAGACATTACGCTTCCGCTGCCGCGCATCACTTGGCAAAACGCCATGGACCGGTACGGCTCTGATAAGCCGGATACCCGCTTTGGGCTGGAGCTTGTAAACATCAGCGACATCGTGAAGAACTGTGGCTTTTCCGTTTTCTCCGGTGCGATCGAAAACGGCGGCAGCGTACGCTGCATCAACGCCAAGGGCGCGGGAAGCCACTTGTCCCGCAAGGATATCGATGCGCTGGGTGAGTTTGTAAAAACCTATCGCGCCAAGGGGCTTGCGTGGGCGAACCTGAAGCCGGAGGGCATCCAGTCCTCGCTGCTCAAGTTCTTAACGGAAGACGAAATGAACGCCATACTTGCCCGTACAGGTGCAAAAACGGGGGATATCCTGTTCTTTGTGGCGGATAAAGACCTTGTGGTTTATGCAGCCTTGGGCGCGCTTCGCTTGGAGCTTGCTAAGCGGCTGTCCCTGATCGAACCGGAAACCTACAATCTGCTGTGGGTCACGGAATTCCCGCTCTTGGAGTGGAGCGAGGAAGAAAACCGCTTTATGGCCATGCATCATCCCTTTACCAGCCCTATGGACGAGGATATCGACAAGCTGGAAAGCGACCCCGGTGCGGTTCGTGCCAAGGCGTATGATATCGTGTTGAACGGTGTTGAACTGGGCGGCGGCTCCATCCGTATCCATTCCTCGGAGCTGCAGGAGCGTATGTTCCGCGCGCTGGGCTTCACGCATGAGCAGGCTTGGGAGCGCTTTGGATACTTCATCGAGGCCTTCCAGTACGGCACGCCGCCTCACGGCGGGCTGGCCTACGGCTTAGACCGTATCGTGATGTTATTAACAGGCTCTGCCTCCATTCGCGACGTGATTGCCTTCCCCAAAGTGCAAAACGCGTCCTGCCCGTTAACGGACGCTCCCTGCGAGGTAGACGATATCCAGTTGCAGGAACTGCATATCGCAACGGTTCCTGAAGAGGAGAAGTAAAGCAAAAAGAAGGTGGCGCAAGTGGAAGAGGGCATGCAGCATATCGGCAAGGTGGTGGCGTTAACAGGCAACATGGCCACGGTTCGGTTTGTACGCTCCAAAGCCTGCGCGCATTGCGGCGCTTGCATTTCCTTTGGCGAAACCGAGGCGCAAACGGAATTGCCCAATGTGCTTAACGCCAACGTGGGGGATTTTGTACGCATCGAGCTGGAAAACAAGGGCTTCATTTTTGCCAGCGCAATCGCCTACGGCGTGCCGCTTATCGCCATGCTTCTTGGCATATGGCTAGGCTCCTTCATAAGCCAGTTAATATCCGCGCTGCTTGGGATCGGCTTTGCGTTGGGTACATATTTCATATTCCGCGCTTTGGAGCCTAAGTTTGCAGGTATGAGGCAGTTGAAACCGCACATGATAAGCATTGAGAACGAAGCAAAACAGTACGAGGAGGAGTAAACATGGCAAACGCATTGATTTATTTAAAGAAAGATACCTTTGATGAAACCGTGAACGGCGATATGCCGGTTTTGGTGGATTTCTGGGCGCCTTGGTGCGGCCCCTGCAAAATGATAGGCCCATTTATTGAGCAGCTGGCGGACGACTATGCAGGTCGTGCAAAGGTTTGCAAGGTAAACGTGGACGAGGAGCCGGAGCTTGCCGCCCGGTTTAAGGTAATGACCATTCCCGCTGTTATGATATTCAAAAACGGCGAGGTCGTAGAAAAAGACGTTGGCGCAAAACCAAAACAGGCGTTTGCCGACATGATCGACAAACACCTGTAAGCGGTTTTGGATTATTGGTGCGGCCTGTTTTCCGGCGTCTTGCTCTTTTTGAAGAGAAACGTGATGCTCCATAACCCCGCAAGGCCCACAAGCGTGTACACGATGCGGGATATGACGCCGCTCATGCCGCCAAACAGTGAGGCAACAAGGTCAAACTGGAATATGCCGATCAGGCCCCAGTTCAGCGCGCCAATGATCACAAGAATAAGACATAAGGTATCCATACGATCCAACCTTTCGTTCAAGATTTGTATCATTGCTGATGCATGTGGATAGTATGGACAAACTGATCAAATCCCATACGGCGGCACAAATTGTGCCGTCTTTTTCTTTTCCGGAATGATCTCCAATTCAAAGCGTGAAAACGCAATGGGCTCCATGAAATCCTCCTGCCGAAACACCGTGCGGGAAAAGGAATGCAGCTCATTTAAATGCTTGTTTAACAGAACCGGTCTTGCCAGATCCAGCTTTGCGCAGATAACGCCGATGGCGTTCGCCCAGTCTTGCTCCGTTTCGGGCCGTGCGCATTCGTAAACGATATCTTGTACCGTGCGGTTGGATTTTTTGATCATTCCCCAAAGCTTCATATTGCGTACGCTCCATTTTTGCGGATATAAGTATGGCGCGGTATGCGCCGCGCCATACGAGTAAGTGTGGGATGGTTAGCTTCTGTCGTAAATGAACCATGCGTATACCAGCGGCAGGCCGGTTTCCTCATGGATGCCGTTGTAATCCGCGCAAACCTTTTTCTTGGTATCGGCTTGGAGGTTGGCGGCATATTTGGCGTTGCGGTATTCAAACACCAGCTGATTGCCGTCCACCGTCATTTTGGCATACACATAAGGCTCCGCGTCGGAATAGGGGTGCAATATCTCATCGATTTTGCCGATGCACTCATAGGAAGCTACATGCTTGGTTTCCTTGACCATGCGGTCATAATCGAACTTGTGTGTTTGGTATTCGTCTACCTTGGGCGCACGCTCAACCACAACGGTTTTTGTAGAGGAAACACCGCTCTTGGTAACGGTGAGCTCCACGTTGTAATGTCCAACCTTTTCCATAGTGACCACGAAGGAAAAGCTGCCGTCCGCCGCAACGTTGATGGCGCTGACTTCTGCACCTGCATCTGCGGTAGCCGTCATGGAGGCACCGGCATCGGTGGTGCCCTTTACGGTGGTGGTAGCGGCTTCTTCCGTTGCGCGAAGCGTGGTGTTTTCAAAGGTGATGTTCGCTTCGCTCACGGTGTAATCCACATGGTACGAGGCCTTGGCAACCTGATAGCCTGCCTTCTTAGCTTCCAGCGCCAAATCGTACACCCCAAGATCGGGCACTGTATATTCACCTGCAAAGGAACCGTCCTCCGAGGTGGCGATCTGCTGACCGTTTACAAAGACGGCAGTGCCCACATCCGCCGTACCGGCAAAGGCGACCGTGCCGTTGGATACGGAAAGAGAAGTGGTCTCAGGGGAGGTCACAGCAAAGCTCAATGCGGGAACCTGCACGGTAACGGCAGGCATTTTCAGCTCGATCTCTTCGCCTTCCTCCGTAAATAAGCGGATATCCGGCGTGATCTCGGCAGTATCGCCGTCCACGGCTTCTGCGGGCAGCAGCGAGGTTTTAGGAATATTGACCACCATTTCGTTGGTTTTGCCAATAATGCCTTCCATTTGTTTATCGCCGACCTTAGCGCGCACAACATTACCGGCCTTGGCATAAACCGTTACGGAATAGCACGGGATATCGCCCTTCATGGTACCTTCTACGATGGTGGGGTCCTTCAGCACGGGGCTTCCGCCAAACACGCTGGAGAAGAAGTTGCCTACGGTGCCGTAGTTTTTATTGATCAAAATAACGCCAAACACAAGGATCAATATTACCAGCAGCGCAGCAACGCCAATGAAGATCAGCTTTTTCTGATCCACGCCGCGGCCTAAGGAAGAACGGCTGCGAGCGGGCTTGCGGGTGGAACCGAAGGAATCGTCGAAGGATTTGGTTCGCGCCGGGGCGGCACTGCGCCTTGGCTTATGCGCCTCAAAGGGCACGTCCCGTTCATCCTCCGTGGAATACACGGCGGCACGCTGCGGAGCGCGGCCAAAGCCTGCGCGCGGCAGCTCCTCGTCGTAATCGCCAACGGTGCCGATGGGCTGTACCGGCTGCACGGGCTGTTCCCATGCCGCATCCTGCTGCTGCGGAACGAACCTGGCGTCGTATTCCTCGGCAGGCGCATAAGGCGGCTGGGGTGCTGTATAAGGCTGCTGCACCGGCGGGTAATACGCCTGTTCCACGGGCGGCACAGGCTCCGCTGGCACATAAGCGCTGTTAGGCGCGGGCTGATAGTCCGGCACTTCCTCGGGAACGAAATCCTCAACGGAGTTCATATCAAAATTGGGCGTAGGCCATTGCGGCGAACGCACGAAACCCCAGCTGGGGCGAGCGGGATCGTTCTCCTGCGGAGCGGGCTGCGGCTGTGCGGCGCGCTTTTCGGCAGCAGCACGGGCCTCGGGGTCAACACGAACCAACGGCGTACCGCATACAGAACAAAACTCCTGCGTATCATCGTTCAGAGCACCACATTCTGTGCAAAACATGAAGATACCTCCTGTATAACGTGAAAATCACGTAGGATACTGCAACTGGGCGTATTTGCCCATACATATTGTTATTATAGATCAAAAGCACGTGTCATGCAAAGCATATTTCCCTTTTACCGGCACATATGAATACGAATTTTCAAATTCTTTACGTTCTTGCCTGAGTTTGATATAATGTGCGCTGGCGGCTGTTGCTACGTCAGCGGTTTTTATTGGAAGCTGCCGGGGTACAAAGCTTTCACGATGAAAAGGACGGAGCAGGGCCTGTTCGCATATACTACTAGTAGTAGGATGGGCACAACCCGTCTGATACATAAATGGAGTGATAGAAATGATCTATTTAGATAACAGCGCAACCACAAAACCGCTTCCTGAAGCGATAGAAGCATTTGACCGCGCAAGCACGGAGGGCTATTTTAACCCGGCCAGCGCCTACGGCCCGTCAGTGGAGGCCGAGAGAAAGCTGGAACGCGCAAGAGCAACGTTGGCAAAACAGCTGGAGGCAGGCGCGGAAGAGTTAGTGTTCACCTCCGGCGGTACGGAGTCAAACAACGCTGCCATATTCGGCGCATTGAAGGCCGCACGGGGGCGCGGACGCATCATCACCACCAAGGTGGAGCATCCTTCCGTATACGAGGTGTTTCGTATGTTGGAAGGCAGCGGCTATGATGTGGCGTACTTAGACGTAAACCAATATGGAGCGGTCAACATACAGTCCTTGCAGGATGCCCTTACCGCCGACACGCAGTTGGTTTCCATGATGCAGGTGAACAACGAAACAGGCGCCATCAATCCCATCGCAGAGGCGTATGCCGCAATCAAAAAGCAAGCGCCGCAAGCGCTTTTGCATGTAGATGGCGTGCAGGGCTTTTTAAAAAGCCCTATTACGGCTGCCATGTGCGATATGTATACCATCAGCGCCCATAAATTCCATGGGTTAAAGGGCGTAGGCGCGCTGTATGTGAAAAAAAGCGCTCGCTTTGCCGGCGGGCAGATTGGCGGCGGGCAGGAGCGGGGGCTTCGCTCCGGAACGGTAAACGTTCCCGGCATCCTCGGCATGGAAGCTGCCATCCGTACATATCAAAAGAATCATGACGCATGGCTTAACAACATGCAGGCCTGCAAAACAAGGCTGTACAAAGAACTGATCTCGCTAAACGACGTGCTGCATAACGGCCCCACCATCGAGGATAGCGCACCGCATATTCTCAATATGTCCTTCTTGGGCGTTCGCGGTGAGGTGCTGCTGCACGCGCTGGAGCAAAAAGAGATCTATGTTTCCACGGGCTCTGCCTGCTCCACACATAAAAAGGGAAAGAACCGCATCCTCTCCGCCATGGGCGTGGAGGGAGAACGGCAGGAGGGAGCCATTCGCTTCAGCCTTTGCCCGTTCAATACGGTGGAGGAAATGGATACGGTTTCAGAAGTGATCGCGGATACGCTGCGCACCTTACGGAAATTCAAAAGAAGATAAACGAGGATGATACAAATGGAAATGGTATTGCTGGTTCGCTATTCGGAAATCCATCTAAAAGGGCTCAACAGGCCGTTCTTTGAAAAACAGTTGGTCAACGCCATCACCCGCGCCCTAAAAGGGATGGACGCGCAGGTGGAACGCGCGCAAAGCCGCATTTTTGTACATGGAATCGCGGCAAGCCGCGTGGAAGAAGCGATAGAAAAACTCAAGCATGTGTTTGGCGTGCACTCCGTCAGCCCTGCAGCGGTGGTGGATTCCGAATGGGAAGCGATTACGGCTGCTGCCTGCGCATTGATGGAGGAAGAATTAAAAGATCGCACTCAGGCCAGCTTTAAGGTGTTTGCCCGTCGTGCGAACAAGCGCTTTCCCATCCGCTCGCAGGAGATGAACTGCAATTTGGGAGAGGTACTGCTGGAGCGTTTTTCACAGCTGCATGTGGATGTGCACACGCCCGAAATCAAGGTGGGCGTAGAGGTACGGGAGCGGGCGTACATTTATCTTCGGGAGGTACGCTGCGCTGGCGGTATGCCCGTTGGCACAAACGGACGTGCGGCGCTATTGATCTCGGGCGGTATCGACAGCCCCGTGGCGGGCTATATGATCGCCAAGCGGGGCGTGGAGCTTTCCGCGGTGCATTTTTATAGCTATCCGTATACCAGTGAGCGTGCAAGAGATAAGGTAGTGGCTTTAACGCGCATAGTGTCTTCCTTTGCGGGGGAGATCAAGCTGCATTTGGTACCCTTTACGGACATTCAGCTTTCCATATACGAAAAATGCCCCGGCAGCCAAACAACGGTCATCATGCGCAGGCTGATGATGCGTATTGCGGAAATGATCGCCCGGGAGGACGGCGCGCAGGCGCTTATTACAGGCGAGGCGATAGGCCAGGTGGCAAGCCAAACCATGGAAAGCCTTGCCGCCACGGACGATGCGGTTACCATGCCGGTGTTTAGGCCGTTGATCGGCTTCGATAAAAGCGAGATCGTGGAGCGCGCGGAGCAGATCGGCACGTTTGAGACTTCCATTCTGCCGTATGAGGACTGCTGCACGGTGTTTGTGCCGCAGCATCCTATCACAAAGCCCAAGGTAGAGGATATGCGAAACAGCGAGGCGTTGGTGGACTTTACCCAAATGATACAAGAGGCGCTGGAGAAGCGGGAAATTTTGCTGGTGCGTCCGGAGGAAGCGCCGGAGGAATAAATTTTAGGCGTTTACACAAAATTCATAGATAAATGTACATAATCATGTTAAAATAAACGATAGTAATGAAATGGAAGGAGGGGATCACGTTGAAAAAACGCATTTGTGTGCTGCTTGTGGCGGTTTGCCTGTTTTGCAGCGCGTGTTCCGCTTCTGTTTTACCGGAAATGCCCGCAGAGGATGCGCGGGAGCTTTTAATAAAAGCCGTTGAAAATCTTGCGGTAACGGACGCCGATCAAACCAAAAACGGCGAGTTGCCAAAAGATGAAGTGCTTTACGCCATGATCGAAGCTGGCCTTGCTCGTATTTTGGATGTTGCCGAGCTGAAAATATCCGAAGCGCAGGTATCCTGCAAAATTACCTATCGCACGGACGAATTGATTTCTCTGGTGTTGACGGTGTCCCCGTTAAAGGGCGGCACTAAGCATCTTTGCCCCATGACCTTCAACATGAAAACCGGCAAGGAGCGCGACATCAGCGCATTCTTTACGAAGGATGATACTTGGCGAACGCGCGTGCCGGAGCTTGCCGCAAAGGCTGCGGAGAAAAAGGGCATTTCGCTGTTATGTGCCATTCCAGCCATTGAGGACGAGCAGTTGTTTTATATCGACGGTGGAGACCTCGTGCTGGTATACCGCCCGTATGAGATTGCCGCTTACAATGCGGGGTACCCCTGCCTGCGGATTCCCGCCAATGACATTGGCGATTCCTTCAGCGCTTCAAACGGGGTCGGCTGATAGGAGGGAAAAAGCATGAAGTTTATTTTTAAGGTTATTATCGCATTTGTGATTATTGCACTGTTAACGTTACTGGTGCTGTATTATCTGGATACCAAGCAAGGCTTTGAAACGAAACCGGCAGAAATCCTTGATGATATTAAAGATGCCGGGAAAACGGCAGGAGAATCCATCGACGGGTTCTTAGAGGATACCGGTATCAAGGACGGCGCGGCAAGCCTATTGCAGCAAGGCGCAGATATGCTGGCGCATACACCGGAACCGACAGCCTAGAAAAGAATTGTTAAGAAGAGCACCGAACCCGGTGCTCTTTTTCGTTACCTTAATTACATATTGGCATCAACTGCATCCATGCGGATGATGTGCTTGAATTTACCGCTGCCCGGATGCTGCCGAGGCTCCTCCGGGTCAAGCGTTAAGGTATACTCCGTTACGCCATGTGCTGTTAAAAACGGTGTAAGCGCCGCCTGCGCCGCATTTAGCGCCTCATCTTGGGATACGCCCTCCACAGGCTCCAGCCGCAGCGCCGCGCGGTTATCCGGATACACAAGAAGCTGGAAACGGCGAAGACTGTGCACCTCTTTTAAGGTAGCATAGATAGCCAGCGGAGCAATCTTGACCTCCTGCCCGTTTTGCATGAAGCTTACAACATCGTCCGTACGCCCCTCCAAGGTAAGCCATGGAGATGGATTACCGCAGGCGCAGGGTTCGTGATGCATGATGACCCTGTCTGTAACCTCGTAACGGATATAGGGCTGCGTGTAATTGAAAAGATTAGTCAAGAGTATCTTATCGGATCGTACACCGTCCGGTACGGGCTGGTTGTGTTCGTCAACCGGTTCCACGATCAGCCAATCGTCGTTTATATGGAAATGCTTCTGCGTGCATTCTCCGGTAACGGTTCCGCCCTCCGTGCAGGAATAGGAGGTCTGCACATAGCAATGGAACGTTTCCATGAGCGCCTCGCGTAACGGATCGGATAGATATTCGCCGCCGGTCATAATCAGCACCGGTGAGATATGCAACCGCCCGCTTTTTGCCTCGTCGATCAAAAGCTCCAAATTGGACGGATACCCGCCCAGCATAGCCGGCTGAAAGGCGTTTAATTCTTCAACGATCTGGCGGATGGGCAACAGTGCGCTGGTAACTGCCATCTGTTTTTTCTTCCATGGCATTTTTAACAGCCTTGCGCGTACGGAGCTGCATCCTAAATAAAAACCGCCTGTTGCAAACACGCCTATGGTTTTGCCGCCGCGTTTCATAAAAGCGCTTAAGTCCTCCTTGCGGGCAAAGGTGCGTGCGGCGCTTAAGGCGCTCATCACGTTGTTTGTAGTATCATCGCAGAGGGAAACGAGCGGATTACCGGTGGAACCGCTGGTGGTAAACACCATGCATTTGCCTTGAAACCTTCTTCCGATGTTATCAAGGTTTTCCATAAAGGTATTAATGTCTGATAGTTGAATACTGCGATCCGTTGTCCAATCGTCAAAATGCGCCATCAGATCGCGCTTGTTCACGGGAGGAAGCGCATCTAAGGAAAACGCTTCGCCCACATTCTGATACAAGCCGGCATAGTAGGGGCTGTTTTCCTTTGCATATGCTACGATACGCTGTAAGCGCTCCTGCTGCAGCGCCTGCTTTTGGGCGGGGCTCATTTTCTCATATTGGCTGCAAAGACGCATGGCCTGTAATAATCCGATTTTCGGTGCTTTCATGCAGTATTCCTTTCGACGGTATTTGATGAATAGTTAATCAGTGCTTTATTTGCCATTATACAGGAATACCGTAACAAAAGAAAGCGCCGACAACCGGCGCTTATATAGCCTACTTTAGAATTATCTGTTTCGCAGCATGCTACGTTTACAGCTGTTGCAGCCGCAGCTGCTTTGCAGGTTTTGTACAATATCCAAGCATTCGCCGAAGCGCTGGAAATGTACGATCTCCCGCTCCCGTAAGAAACGCAACGGGTCGATGATATCGGGATCGTCCGTCAGACAGATCAAATGCTCGTAGGTCGTACGGGCTTTTTGCTCAGCCGCAAGATCCTCGTGCAAATCGGCAATGGGATCGCCGGTGCACTGCACATAAGCAGCCGTAAAGGGCACGCCATTGGGGTCAACGGGATACACGCCGTGATTATGCATCACATAGTACCCGTCCACACCGGCGGCCTTCAAGGATTCCAAGCTGGCACCCTTCATGCATTGATAGATCATGGTGCCGATCATTTCCCAATGCGCCAGTTCCTCGGTACCGATATCGTTCAGCGTGGCACGGCAGCGGTTATCCGGCATGGAGTAGCGTTGGGTCAGGTAGCGAAGTCCGGCGCTCAATTCGGAGTCCGGCCCGCCGTATTGCGCCATTAAAAGCTTTGCCATGCGCGGGTCGGGAGAAGTGATGTTCACCGGGTATTGCAGTTTTTTTTCATAAATCCACATAATGCTACCTCCTTACTGTTGCCAGGGCCATTCGCCGCTTACCCAGCATCCAACCGGGGTTGCCGAGTGACCGAAGCCCAAAAGCGGCCCGAAGTTTGCTTCATACTCCGCGATTAGCGCGTTTAGCTTTCTTCCGTAGCTGAGGTAGTCGGCTTTCGCATCGCAGTCATCCGGATGGGTATCAAGATACAGCTGTAATTCCACGCAGACGAATTCCACCTCGGAGATCTGCTTGCGTAAGGCTTGTTCAGTACATGTACAAGACATATAAAATCTCCTTTCTAACAGGTGAAACACGGACGCAGCAGTTCGGGGAACATGGTGCCGTGTTCTAAGGCTTCGCGAGGCGTAAAGCCCGCTGTATAGTTTTGCACAGGCATATAGGCCGTAGCTAAGTAGCAACCTTCGCCAATGCCGTCATAGGCAGATACGCTGCCGGCAGCAATGGTGTTATCCAAATTGGCGGGGTTGATCTGCGTTCCGGGATTATCGAAACAGCAGGTACCTATGGTTTCAGTTTCCTGCATTGATAGAACCTCCTTGCATTGGGGTAACTCGGGGTTACCCGCTATGCTGCATTCTATGCCTTAACGGAAGCAGGGGTGCGGCTGTCCGCAATATTACGGTATCGGCGCACAAAAAAGCCGCCTGTTCAGGCGGCTTTTGGAGATAACGAAATCATTCATCCAAATCGATATCCAGGTCTTCCTCCCGGGATTTTTTGCCGCGCTTGCGTTTGGGCGGCGCTTCTTCTTCCTCATCATCATCTTCTAAGAAATCATCGTCGTCAAACAGGTCGTCCTTGGGCTTGCGGCTGAATAACCCGCGGCGCTTCGGCTTGCTTTCGGGGATGGGCTCTTCATCTTCCTCCGGTGCGGGTGCATTCACAGGCTGGCTGCGTACCGGCTCAACGGGAGCAGCGGGGGATACAGACGCGGCGGGCGCGGCCTCCGGCTGGGCTTGTGCTGCGGCAGCGGGTTCCTGCGGCTGCTCCGCGGGCTTACGGGAGTAGGTGACCCCAAGCTCCGTGCGGTTGCGAGTAACCATGGCGTGGTATTCCAACAGGTAACGCTGTACGTCCTGCAAAATTTCGTCCGCATACTGCTTTGCGCCGTTATACACCACGCTTGCGTTATGCTCCGCGTGCTGCTGCAACAGATCTGCTCTGCGCTTGGCTTCGGTCAACACGGCGCTTTCGGCAACACTGGCCTCGTATTCCTGTATGGCAGCCTGATGGAGCTGTTCAACCTCTTCTTGGGTTTGCTGGCGCAGATTGGCAGTCTCCTGCTGGGTGCGCTGGATAAGCTCGCAGGCTTCCTCATTGGCGTGACCCAATATGGTATCTGCCTCAATTAAAATACTGTTTGCCCGGCGGATATCCTCGGGGATCGTTACTTTTAAATCGCCCAACAGGTCGAATATCTGATCGATATCAACAACACGGCGGTTTCCGCCGCCGCCGATCTTGGGGCGCTGGCATGCCTCCAGCGTTTGCTCGATCTGAGAGATGATGCTGAAAATTCGCAATGATTGCTGATCGTTCTGCTGTGTCATTTTGCGTTCAACCTTTCTGCAATTCTGGATTTATTCACATCCGGCACCAGCGTGTCGATAGGCCCGCCCAAAGCGCCGATTTCCTTTACGATACTGGAGCTGAGGTATGCATGATCTGCCTCCGCCATAAAGAACACGGTTTGAATTTCAGGCGCCAGCTTGCAGTTCATGGCGTTGATCTGGAATTCATATTCAAAATCCGTTACCGCCCGCAGCCCACGTACAACGAACTTTGCGCCGATGCTTCTGGCGTATTCCACCAGCAGACCGTCGAAGGAGCCGACCTTGGCATTTTGTATGCCCTCGGCGGCAAGTGCGTCCCGAATGAACGTAAGCCGCTCCTCCAAGGTGAAAAACGGGGTTTTGGCGGAGTTGTTCAGTACAGCCACCACAACGCAGTCCAGCATGGAGCAGGCGCGCCGCACAATATCCATGTGCCCGGTGGTAAACGGGTCGAAGGAACCCGGATAAACGCCCGTTTTCATTGGTGATCTCCTTCACGGGGGAACGCCTTGAAAAAGCTGATCCCCGTTTCACGGTATTTTCTGCGATCCGCGCAGTACATAACGTTTGGTACGTCTATCGGCGGCTTGTTCCAATCGTGTTCGATAATGACCATACCGTTATCCGCGATACAGCCGGATACAAACAACGCCTCCGCTTCCTTTTGCGCCCCTGCCGCGTAGGGCGGGTCTAAAAAAGCGATATCAAAGGGCGCAAGGGTACTTACGTGTATAATTGCGGCGGAAGCCTCCCGCTGCAATACCTCGGCACGGTCTTGAAAGCCAAGGGTATGGATGTTTTTTCGGAGGATGTTGCAGCAGTTGCGGTCATGGTCGTTAAATACGGCGTAGCTTGCGCCTCGGGAAAGCGCTTCCAGCCCCAAGCTGCCGGAGCCTGCAAACAAATCCAGCACACGAATGCCGTCCAACCGAAATTGCAGGATGCCAAACAGCGATTCCCGCACGCGATCCAGCGTGGGGCGCGTGTTACTGCCTGCGGGCGTAAGCAACTGCCTGCCCTTGGCAGCCCCGGCAATGATCCGCAAAATGCACCTCCAAAATCCAAAAATGCAAAATCTATCAACTAATTGTAACACATGCGGCAAATTGTGCAAAGTAGAAGATGGAAATCCAACGGACAAGGGATGAGAATCTTTTTTGCGCCGCTATTTCGACTTGATAAAATACGGAAACTTCGCAATAATAGTAAAGGAATATGAGGAACACCTCAAAGGAGAAACGCATGATATTAAAAAACGCACTTGTAATGTCCATGGAACAGCCGAATTTCGTCGGTGATGTTCAAATAGAGGGAACAAAAATCGCCGCCGTGGGAAACGGCTTAAGTACGGTTGGGCAAAACGTGATCGATTGCACAGGGAAGGTCGTGCTGCCCGGCTTGGTTGATCCGCACTGCCACGTTGGCATGTGGGAGGACGGCATTGGCGACGAGGGGGCGGACGGTAACGAATGTTCCGACCCCATTACCCCGCACTTACGTGCGATCGACGGTATGAACCCCTTTGACCCGTGTTTTCAAGAGGCGTGTGAGGCGGGAATCACCACAGTGGTTTCCGGCCCCGGCAGCGCCAATGTGATCGGCGGGCAGTTTGCGGCTGTAAAAACCTACGGGCGCTCGCTGGAGGAAATGCTGCTGCGGCAGCCGGTTGCCATGAAGGCAGCTTTGGGGGAAAATCCCAAGCGGGAGTACGGGGATCAAAAGGCTACACCCTATACCCGCATGGCGATTGCCTCTCTGTTTCGTAAAACCATGGTGCTTGCCCTGCAATATCAGGAAAAGATCGACTTGGCGGCGGGCGATCCCGAGAAAATGCCGGATAAGGACGTGGCGCTGGAAGCGCTGCTGCCGGTGCTTTCGGGAGAGCTACCCCTAAAGGTGCACGCGCACCGGGCGGACGATATCCTAACGGCGCTGCGTCTAGCAAGGGAGTTTGGGCTGCATATCACCATAGAGCACTGCACAGAAGGGCATTTGATCACCGAGGTGCTGCGGGAGGAAACCGAAGCGCTGGGCGCGGGGGTCATTTTGGGGCCGCTATTATCCGACAGGGCAAAGGTGGAGCTGAAGAATTTGGATTTTCGTGCGCCGCGCATTTTATACGAGGCAGGCATCCCCTTTGCCATGATGTCCGATCATCCGGTAACGCCAAGCAAGTATCTGCCGGTGTATGCGGCGCTGGCTGTACGGGAAGGGCTGCCCGAGGAGGAAGCGCTTCGCGCCATTACCATCAATGCAGCCAATATCGTTGGCATTGGGGACAGAGTAGGAAGCATCAAGGTGGGGAAGGATGCGGATTTTGCAATATTCAACGATAATCCCCTGAATTTTACAACAAAATGCGGCATGACGATCATCAACGGGAGCATCGTGTACCGCGCAGAGTAAGGATGGTACAACATGAGACCCACGTATACGGTAATTGACTTGGCTGCCATACGCAGCAATCTTCAGGTGTGTAAAAACAGCATCGGCGGGCAGGCAAAGCTGCTGGCGGTGGTAAAGGCAAACGCATACGGGCACGGCAGCGTAGAGGTTGCGCGCGCCGCCGTAGACGCGGGCGCAGAGTATCTGGCTGTTGCCATCCCCGAGGAAGGACTCCGTTTACGGGAGGCGGGCTTAAACGCAAATATCCTGATACTAGGCGCGATTCTGCCGGAAAGCGCTGATATGGCGGTGGAAAACGACCTGATCGCTACGGTATTTACGCCGGAGCAGGTACTGGCACTGGAGGCAGCGGCTAAAAAGCGGAACAAGCCCTGCCGGGTGCATATCAAAATCGATACGGGCATGAACCGCATCGGCTTAAAAACGGAGAAGGAACTCACAAACCTCCTGACCGTTTGCGGGGAATGCCGTTTTGTAACCGTGGAAGGGATGTTCACCCATTTTGCCGTTAGCGAGATCGCGGATAAGTCCTTTACGCGGTATCAGGCAGAGCGGTTTATGGCGATGGACAGGGCAGCAAAAAGCATGGGATACCGGCTGCTTTTGCATGCCGCAAACAGCGGTGCAATTTTGGAGCTGCCGGAGCTGCGTTTTGATATGGTTCGCGCCGGTATCGCCATGTACGGGTATCATCCGGCGGGCGGCGGCGCTGCCTTTGAAGGCCTAATTCCCGCTATGAGCTGGTATACCCGCGTAACGCATGTAAAGGAAATACAGCCGGGAGAAACGGTGAGCTACGGCAGGCGGTTCACGGCAAAAGAGCCCGTTCGCGTGGCTACGCTGCCCGTAGGCTATGGGGACGGTTATAAACGCTGTTTAACGGGAAAAAGCCGCGTACTGCTTAATAATGAGTTTGCCCCGGTACTGGGAACCATATGCATGGATCAAATGATGGTGGATGTAACGCACATTCCCGGCGTTGAAGTAGGGGATACCGCCGTACTTATGGGAAAACAGGGAGAACGCAGCATCACGGCGGACGATTTGGCGGATATGGCTAATACCATCAGTTACGAAATCCTGCTTTCCATCAACGAACGGGTGCCGCGCACCTATATTGGCTGATATGAGCTGCATATTATCATATAAAGAAGCTGAAGAATTGTTTAAACCGGGCAAAACCGGTGCCGGGAAGAAAACAATCGTTCAAAGCGGCTCCTATTCCGGAGACCTGCCTAAAATAGAGCAGTTGGAGGAGGCGGATATTGCGGCGCTTTTGCCGTCAAGGCCGTCCAACAGCCATAAAGGGAGCTACGGAAAAGCGCTGCTGGTAGCAGGCAGTACCGCGTATGCGGGTGCTGCTATTCTTTCGGCAACGGCGGCGGTACGGGGTGGCGCGGGAATCACCCGCGTGGCGGTACCCAAGGAGTTGCGCGCTTCTATGGCGGTGATACCGGCTGCCATCTGCCATCCCTGCGGTACAGGAAGCGAGTGGGATACGGCAGCGGCTAAGGAAGCGGCGGCACTGTTTTCGCAGGCAGACGCTATCGCCATTGGCCCGGGTATTGGAAGGGGCAACGGCATTGCAGGGTTGATGGAAGCCGCTTTCGATACAAAAAAACCGCTGGTATTGGATGCAGATGCGTTGAATACCATGGCGGAGCATAAGGAACTGCAACATAAACTGCACGCAGGCGTGATCGTAACGCCCCATCCTGGCGAAATGGCGCGGCTGTTAAAAAAGGATATTGAAGACGTAACAGCTGACTCTATTGCCGTGGCAAAAGCAGCCGCTATGAATTGGGGCTGCACGGTGCTGTTAAAGGGCGCTGTAAGCGTGATTGCGGGGGCGGAGGGAATCACCGTAAATACAACGGGCAACGCTGGGTTAGCCAAGGGCGGCAGCGGCGATGTATTGACCGGCATAACGCTTGCCTTGTTGGCGCAGGGGCTAACAACATACAACGCCGCAAGAACGGCTGCTTACCTGCTTGGCTTATCGGCAGACAAAGCGCTGCTGCTGCTGCAAAACAGAATGCTTGCGCCTATGGATCTTACACAAGCGCTGCAAAGCCTGATACAAGAATAGCCGCCGGAATACATTATTCCAACGGCTTAAACATGTAGCCTGCTGACGCGGGCTTTTTTTGCAAGCTTACGATTGTTTTTCTTTGATGATATCCCTTGCGACCACAATGCCCGTTACGCTTGCCTGCATCAGCCCGCGGGTGATTCCTGCGCCGTCGCCTATGGCATACAGGCCGGGAATCGCCGTCATGAAGCGATTATCTACCGCCAGCTTGGAGGAGTAGAATTTCACCTCCACGCCGTAGAGCAGCGTGTTTTTGGAGTACAGCCCCGGCGCGATGTTATCGAATGCACGAAGCGCCTCAATGATGCTGGTGAGGTGCCGGTGGGGCAAAACGAATGACAAATCGCCCGGCACAGCGGTTTTCAGCGTAGGAATGGTGGTGGACTTGTTCAGGCGGGACATATCCGTACGCCTGCCCTTTAACAGGTCGCCTAAACGCTGCACCATGATTCCACCGCCGGTAAGCATATTGCCAAGCTGTGCAATGTAGTTGCCGTACTTGATGGGCGCATTGAACGGCTGCGTAAAGCGCGTGGAAACCAGCATGGCAAAATTGGTGTTTTCGGTACGGCGGGACTGTTCATGGTAGCTGTGCCCGTTGACCACGGCAATGCCGCCCTCGTAATGCTCCTCGCTGACGATACCGCCCGGGTTCATGCAGAAGGTGCGCACGCGGTTTTCAAAGGTATCGGAGTAATACACCAGCTTGGCTTCATACAAGTGCTCCGTCAGGTGATCCATGATAGAATTGGGCACCTCAACGCGTACGCCGATATCTACCTCGTTGTTCATGGTATCAATGCCAAGCCGCGCCGCCTCGCAGGAAAGCCATTCCGCACCGCCGCGCCCCGGCGCCATCACGATATTAGGCGCATACACCGTAAAGGCGGTGCCATTTTGGGGTTGCAGCACAACGCCCGCCACTGCGCCGTTTTCCACAAGCAATTCCTTGGCGGCGGTCAGCTCCAAAAAGGTAAAGCCCTCCATGTCCTGCAGTGCATCATACATGTGCTGCAAGGTAGAGGCGGAATATTCTGTGCCCATATGGCGAACGGGGCAGCGAATCAGATGGATGTTATACCGGCTGGCTTCATAGGCGATCTCGCCTACCTTGGGGTCGTTGCGCCCATGCACTGTATCCGGCGCACCGAATTTGGTATAAATGCCGTCTGCATAATCGATCAAGGCTTGCGCCTCGTCTTTTGGCATATAGTCCGTGATATGGCCGCCTACCTCATGCGATAAGGAGAGCTTGCCGTCGGAAAAAGCACCTGCGCCCGCCCAGCCGCTCATAATGGCGCAGGGCTGGCAGTTGGCGCATTTGCCTGTGGTTCTGGCAGGGCAATGCCGGTTGCTTAAGCTGCGCCCCATGTCTACCAGCAGAACGCGAAGAGAAGGCTGCTTTTCCTTCAATTCCAATGCGGTAAATATACCGGCAGGGCCGGCGCCAATGATCACAACGTCAAATTCTCTCTGCATTTTGAGTCCTCCGTTTCGCTTGGGTCTCGTTTAAAACACATGGGTCAGCATATCGCATACTATACATATTGTCAATAGGTTGAGAAGGTTTTATAACAATAGCTTATAGGTCTATCGTTCTGCCTTTTGGCTGGATATCGGAATAGACGCGCATGGGTACAGAAAGGCACAAAATATTCACAGTGGCATTCTTTCATGGCAAGGCAGGCTATGTTACAATATCGCTATGTATAAGGAGATTGTGCACATGATGAAACGATTGTCCGTTGTGATTTTAGCATTACTGCTGTTATGCTTCGCTGGCGCTTGCGACAATGCGCCGGATACCCCGCAGGAGGGCTTGGAGGCAAGCCTTGGCACACTGATTTCCACGCCGGAGGAGTTTGTGCACTTTTTAGAAGGTACGCAGGAGGTAGCAACGCTAACCGGCGATATCACGCTGGGGGACGAAATGCTTCGGCTGGAAAGCGGGCGCAGCGCAGTGACCGTGAACGGAGACGGGCATATGGTAACGGGAACCAACGCCTGCGTGCTTCGCATGGAAAACGGCACGTCTGTTACGCTCAATAACACGACCATCATCGGAACCTTAGGCGGTGTTGGCATCATGGGCGACGCCGCCATCTCCGGCACGAATTGCAGCATCCGTTCCGATTCCAACGGGATAGAGGCAACCGGAAAGCTTACGGTCGGGGAAAACAGCAGCCTAACTGTGGAAAGCAAAAACGGCAGCGCCATCGTAAGTGCGGGCGTTGAAATTGCAAACAACGCCAGCGTAACGGCGGCAGGGCAGCAGGCAGGCATCAATGCCGGGCGTGGCGACCTGCATCTGATGGAGCATGCAAGCGTGGATTGCAAGGGTGCGGATTATAACGCGCTAAAAACCGATGGCGACCTGATACTAGACGCGATGAGCACGCTTTCCGTGATGAACACCGATACGCATAACGGTGCAAAGGTGGGGGCGCTCGTTGCGGACGAAACCGCCACCATACAGGCCTCCGGCGGGGAGTACGGCATTGGGCTGTTCATAGTTGAGCAAAACGAGGATGTTACCTTAAAGGGATTTTGCAAGCCGGATGTCCGTTACGAAATGGGCAGCGGACGCATCCATTTTAATAATTAACGGAGGGAAAGTCGCTTTGCCTTATATCAATATCGATCAGGTCACAAAACAGTATAAAATGGGCGAAGTGGTAATCAACGCTTTATCCGGCGTTAGCTTTTTTGTAGAAAAAGGCGAGCTTTGCGTTGTGGTTGGGCCTTCCGGCGCGGGTAAAACCACGCTTTTGAACATTCTTGGTGGTATGGACGCCTGTACCGGCGGCGAGATCGTGGTGGACGGTGCACATATCGAAAAATACAACCGGCACAAGCTGGCGGTCTACCGCAGAGACACGGTAGGCTTTGTATTCCAGTTTTATAACCTTATTCAGAATCTAACGGCTTTGGAAAACGTGGAGCTTGCGGCGCAGATATGTAAAAACGCCCTGCCTGCCAAAGATGTGCTTGCACAAGTGGGCTTGCAGGACAGAATGCAGAACTTTCCGGCGCAGTTGTCCGGCGGTGAGCAGCAGCGGGTAGCCATCGCCCGCGCGCTCGCCAAGAACCCCAAGCTGATGCTTTGCGACGAGCCCACCGGCGCGCTGGACTATCAAACGGGCAAGCAGGTATTAAAGCTGCTGCAAGACACCTGCCGCATGCACGGCATGACGGTGATCATCATTACGCACAACTCTGCTTTAACGCCCATGGCCGATAGAGTTGTAAAAATCAAGAACGGAAAAGCCTCGGAGGTTACGGTAAACGAGCATCCTATCTCCGTGGAGCAGATAGAATGGTAGCGGATTACAGAGGTACGGTATGAAGCGAGGCCTGCTTGCGGTTAATTTAATGCGGGAAATCAAGCGCACCTTTATGCGCTTTTTATCTATACTCTCCATTTCCTTTTTAGGCGCGGCGTTTTTTACCGGTATCCGCTCTACGGGGCCGGACATGAAGCTGACGGGCGATGCGCACTTTGACAACAGCCATCTGGCGGATATCACGGTGCTGTCCTCCGCCGGCATCACGCCGGAGGACGTACGCGCCATACAGGATATTCCGGGCGTGGAGGCTGTACGGCCTGCGCTGTATGCAGACGCACTCATGCAGGTGGAAAACCGCGAAAGCGTACCGGAACTAAACATCCGTTTGCACTCTCTGCCGCTAAGGCTTCCGGAGGAAAAACCTGCGGCGTTGTTTTCCATCCCCTCCTATGATATCGATGATGCACCTACAAACAACATCAACACCCTGCTGTTAACAGGCGGGCGGCTGCCGCTGGACGACCATGAAGCTGCGATAGACCATTTGTTAAAGGATAACTACGGGGTATCCATTGGGGATTACTTAACGTTTACCACCGGCGGCGGAAGCGTGCGGCTGCGGGTCGTTGGCGTTGTGACCTCGGCGCAATACATTTCCGAGGTGGAGCGCGGGGTCAGTACCATTGGCAAGGGAGGCAGCGAAGGGTTTGTGTTTGCCTCCGGGAACGCCATCGGCAAGCTGGGCACGCGCCTTCCCATGATGGCGATGCTTTCTGCTAGGTACACGCAGGCATACATTCGCGTTTCGGGCGCAGAAGAATTGAATTCCTTTTCTGGCGAATACAAAACGCTTGTTGACGGTGTGATACAGCGCATTGAGGATTACGGCGATACCACGGATGCTACGTGGTATGTGCGAGACAGAGAAAGCAACCCCGGCTACGGTGATTACAGCCAGAATACCGACCGTATTGCGGCGGTGGGGCAGTTGTTCCCGCTGATATTCTTTGTTGTGGCGGCGCTTGTAGCGCTTACCACGATGACACGCATGGTAGAGGAGCAGCGCGTGCAGATGGGCACGTTAAAAGCCCTTGGCTACAAAAGCAGCGCGATCATTCGGGAATACATCCTGTACGCGTTTTTTGCAACCATATTGGGAAGCATACTGGGCTGCATACTGGGCTCTTGGCTGTTTCCCTATGTGATAGGAACGGCGTATTCCATCATGTACCACCTGCCGAATTTCCAAACGCCCTTCCATTGGGACATTGCCCTTTCCGCCACCGCGGCTGCCGTGCTTTGCACAACGGGCGCGGCAACGGCTGTTTCTATAAGCGGATTAAAAGAAGCGCCGGCCTCCCTGATGCGCCCCAAAGCGCCTAAGCCCGGCAAGCGTGTGTTCTTAGAGCGAATCGGCATCCTCTGGAAGCACATGGGGTTTACCTCCAAGGTAACAGTACGCAACCTGCTGCGTTATAAAAAACGCTTCTTTATGAGCGTGATCGGCATTGCTGGCAGCTGTGCGCTGCTTTTAACGGGCTTTGGCTTGCAGGATTCCATATACGGCATTATGGATAAGCAATTCAGCGACATCTGGAAGATGGACGTACAGGCCTATACCTACGATCCCATTTCCGTGGAGGAATGGGAAGAACTGCTTGCCGGAAGCGGCACGAAAAGCATGCTGCAAAGCCCCATGTTCTGCTATGATAAAATGGTGGACGCGGGTATTGACGATAAAACCACCACCAGCGCGCATTTGCTGGCGATCAACGACAAAACCGCCATGCAAGACGTGATCGTACTGCACGACAGCACCGGCGCGGTTTTCACTCTGCCGGAGGATGGCGTAACCATATCCAGAAAGCTGTCGCGCATTTATAGCCTGCAAAAGGGGGATACCGTTTGCATCAGCTACGGCACAAAATCCTACAATGCCAAGATCGCGGCGGTGGCGGAGAATTACATCAACCATTATGTGATATTTCCGGCGGCGTATTATGAGGAATTGTTTGGCGAAGAACTGCTGTATAACGGCGTTATGGCAAAAACCGTTGAGGATGCAGCGCTGGTAAAGGACGCGATCAGCGAAGGGCTGCTTCGGGATCAGCGGATGTACAGCGTTAACGTTACCACAGACCTGTACGAATCCATCCGTGACAGCCTAGATATCCTTTCGTATGTGGTAGCGGTGCTGATCATTTCCGCCGCGGCGCTGTGCTTTGTGGTGATGTTCAATTTGACCAACATCAACATCACGGAGCGCAGGCGAGAGCTTGCAACGCTAAGGGTACTGGGCTTTTACGACAGAGAGCTGTACGATTATGTGTTCCGCGAAAACAATGCGCTGTCGGTGGTGGGCTCCTGCGCCGGGCTGTTAATGGGAACGCTGCTGCATCAGTTTGTTGTTGAGACCTGCGAGGTGGATATCGTGATGTTTGTGCGGCAGATCGCACCGTTGAGCTTTGTGTACAGCGCCTTGCTAACGATGAGTTTTTCTTTGATCGTAAACCTGTTCATGCGGAAAAAGGTGCGGGAAATCGACATGGTAGAGTCGCTGAAGAGCGCGGAGTAATTTGCTTCGGGGAGTGAGAGAGTATGAAAAAAAGCACCAGAATGCTATGCGGAATCATTGCCATCCTGCTGGTATTGGCGTTTGTGGGAATCGCCGTAGCGTCTATCGCCATGGCGGATACGGCGGCGGAAAAAAGTGAAACGGTATATATCACCGCCAATACGGACGGCTCCGTGCAGTCCGTGCTTTCCAGCGTGTATGTGACCAATCCCAAGCAGGATAGTACCGTTACGGACGAAACCACGCTCACGGAGATCAAAAACATCGGCGGCAGCGAAGCGCCGAAAAAAGGCTCCGGCAACAGCTATACCTTTAAAACCGACGGAGAGGACGTATCCTATCAGGGCAGTACGGATAAAACGCCCCCCGTTGCCATGCAGATTGCCTATCAGCTAAACGGCAAAACCGTTCAGGCCGAGGAATTGGCGGGAAAAAGCGGAAAGGTAAAGATCACGGTTTCCTATCAAAACAATCATACAAAACAGGTAACGGTAAAGGAGGAAGCGCTTACGCTTTATACGCCCTTTACCGTGGTTACCATGATCAATCTGGACGAAAGCTTTTCCAACGTGAAGGTAATAAACGCCAAAACCATGGCAGAAGCCGGTATGACTACAGTAACGGCCACCACGTTTCCGGGCTTGGCGTTCAACTTGGCAACGGACGCGAAGGACAGGCTAGCCGAGTCCTTTTCCGTGGAGGCAGACGTTACAGCCTTTGAGCTTGACGGCATCACCGCCATCATCATGACGGGCATTGTGGATTCGGAGGATATCAGCGATCTGGACGATCTGGAGGATATGATCACGGGCATCGACGAAATGGGCGAAGCCGGTGATAAGCTGTATGACGGCACGGAAAGCCTGTATCGCGGGGTCAACAAGCTGTATAACGGCACAAATGAGTATGTGGACGGCATTTATGTATACCGCGATGGCGTAAAGGATGCGGCAAACGGCGCACAAAAGCTGCACACCGCCGCCATGCAGGTGGCAGACGGCGCGGCACAGCTCAACAGCGGAATCAACCGGTTATCAAGCAGTATTTCAGGCGCAGGCTCGTCTGTTTCGCAGCCAAGCGTAAGCATCGATCAGGCTGCAATGGTTGGTGATATTGCTTCAATTCTGGGAGGTTATGTTGCGTCTGAAAATATCAATGCTGTTGCGATGCAAATTGCAGGCGCGATGGGCGGTTATATTCAAAGCGCTGCAACGCAGGTGGGAACGGGAATCCAATCTCAACTAAGCGGGCAGATGTCGCAACTGTCAAGCGGTATCAGCCAACTGCAATCCGGCGCGGCACAGCTGCAAAACGGAACCATACAGCTAACGCAGGGGGTAGGGGAATTAACGACCGGGGTCAACAGCCTGTATAACGGGGCGGTGACCTTGGGCGAGGAAGGCCGTAAGCTGGTGGATGGCGTGGGCGACCTAAAAAGCGGCGTTAACAAGCTCAGAAAGGGCGTAAAGGAGCTAAATGAGGAGGGCTTGCAGGAGCTTGCGGGCAACACCAAGGACATGAGCATATCGCTTGAACGCCGCGGTGCCGTGGTGCAGCTTGGAAAGGACTATCAAACCTTTACCGGCAAGCGCACGGAGGATGCCGGCAGCGTAAAATTCGTGTATCAAACAGAAAGCATTTATCAGGAAAAGCCGTTGGTAGAGGAAACGCCGGCAGCTGTCGATACAGCGCCAGAGGCGCAGCAGGAGCCTCCAATAGGCGATAATGCGGAGGAGCCGGGCTTTTTCCAGCGCATATGGAACTGGCTGGTAGACTTTTTTACGGCGGACGCACAGGAATAATGCTATTCTTTCCAAGCTCTTTTTCTCATAGTATCCCCATAAGAAGGGGGTACGGGGATGCGGGTATGGATATGGCTGGAACATAACGGTACCAACGCCTATTTGGCTGCAAAGAAAAAGGCGGAACGAAACGCTAGACTGCTGCTTGTAATGCTAAATTTGCTGCTGCTGTCCGTACTGGCGGCAGGAAATGGCGAAAAACTGCAAACAACGCTGCAACAGGGAGAGCTGCCCATGGTTGAACTGCCGATATTGATGTATCACAGTGTATTGAAGGACGAAAGCAGAGCTGGCGCATATGTGATCTCGCCGGAGGAGCTGGAACAGGACTTGCTCTATTTACTGGAAAACGGGTACGAAACCGTTGTGATGGATGACTTGATAGGTTATGTTACGCGCGGTGAGCAGCTGCCAAGAAAGCCTGTGATGCTGACCTTTGACGATGGACACTATAACAACCTGACCTATGTTGCGCCCTTATTACAGCAATACGGCATGCAGGCCGTGATCTCCGTGATCGCCTGCTACAGCGAGCAGTACAGCCAGTTTCCGGATCCAAACCCCAATTACGCGTATGTAAGCTGGGAGGATGTTAACAAGCTCAGGGAAACCGGCTGTGTGGAGGTGCAAAACCATTCTTACGACCTGCATACGGATGCCTGCGGGCGAAAGGGCGCCAAGCAAAAACGCGGAGAAAGCGACGAAACCTACCGGGAAGTGTTTGTAACGGATACACTGAAGGCGCAGGCTATGATCGAGACAAACTGCGGCGCGCGCCCAACCGCTTATACCTATCCCTTCGGGGAGGTATGCCCAAGCAGCGAGGCGCTGTTAAAGGAAATGGGCTTTTTTGGATCGTTTAGCTGCCGCGAAAAGGTAAACCGGCTGGAACGAAGCCCGGATTCGCTGTTTTCTCTGGGGCGCTTCAACCGGCCGCACGGAAAAAGCGCCGAGGAAATATTGACTTAGCATGGATGAACGCATTGCCTTGAAAAACACGGCGCAATCGCGTATCATGTTATATATGGAAAATTACCCTGACATACTGGCAAGGCTTGCCCGTGCGCTTAGCGCAAATGATGTAGGGGCAGGCACGCATGTATTGGCAGCCGTTTCCGGCGGCGCGGATTCGGTTGCTTTGTTATGTCTATTGCAAAATTTAAAAGAGTGTGGCAAAATCGGCATTGTGTCTGCCGCACATTTTCATCACGGCATTCGCGGCAGCGAAGCGGATGCGGACGAAGCGTTTGTACGGGAGCTGTGTAAGACCCTTCGGGTTCCATATTACGCCGGGCACGGGGATGTGCCTAATATGGCGAAGGAAACGGGAGAAACGCTGGAGGAAGCGGCAAGAAACGCACGGTATTCGTTTTTACGGCAGGTAAAGGAAAGCTGTGGCGCAACTTACATCGTAACGGCTCATACTATGAACGATCAGGCGGAAACCGTGCTTATGCATATCCTTCGGGGCAGCGGCACTGCGGGGCTTTGCGCCATGAAGCAGAATGCCGGCGATATCCTTCGCCCCATGCTGGATATCCAGCGGGCTGAGATCGAAGCATACTTGATGGAAAAAGGGCAGGATTACCGAACGGATTCTAGCAATGCATCCATGGCGTATACCAGAAACCGCGTGCGGCATGAGCTGCTGCCGCTGTTGCAGGAGCGCTTTAACCCCTCCATCATTCCGGCGCTGCATCGTTTATCGGAGCATGCAGCCGAGGACGAGGCGCTTTTAAACGAAATGGCAGCGCAAGCACTGCGAAAAGCGGAGGCAGGGGAGAACCGGTATGATCGCAATATGCTCTTGGAGCTGCCGCCGCCGATACAAATACGAGCCCTGCGCCTTGCGTTATCCAAGGTGAACGCCCTATTCGATATGGAAGAAACCGGCTTTTTGCGGCTGGCGGCGCTTCTGGACGGCAAAACCGGCGGTAAGCTGGCGCTTCCGAACGGACAATGGGCATATACCAGCTATGCGCTGATTTGCTTTGGCGCACTGCCTAAAAAACCAGAGCCATTTTGTGTGCGCCTTCAAATGCAGGGCGTCACCGAAACGCCGCATGGCACTTTTATTGCGGAAACTGTTTCGGTACGCGGTATTTGCGCTGATAATAAAGTAGCCTATCTCGATGCCGACAGGCTGCCAAAAGACACTGTAGTGCGATCCAGAGAGGCGGGCGACAGCATTCAACCTCTCGGCATGCGCGGCACAAAGGCGCTGAAGGACTATTTTATCGATAAAAAGCTGCCACAGTGGCAGCGCGATGTGCCGCTTATATGCAGCGGGCAGCAAGTGATATTCGTTCCGGGCTGCGGCATCTCGGAGAAGTACCGCGTGCGTGCGGATACCAAAACGATACTTCGTATTGCCTATCAGGAAACATAAACAAAAGTTTGGAGGAGCATACTATGGGCGCTAATATGCAGAACGACATGGCGGAGATCCTACTGGAGCAGGGCGAGATTCAAAAGCGAATCGCGGAGCTTGGACGCGAGATTTCAAAGGATTATGACGGCGAAGAGATTGTGCTGATCTGCATCTTAAAGGGAGCGGTCATGTTCTTTGCGGATTTGGCAAGGGCGCTGTCCGTACATGTGCAAATGGACTTTATGGGAATTTCCAGCTACGGAGACGGATTTAAAACCTCCGGCATCGTTCGCATCGCAAAGGACGTGGATATCAGCATCACCGGAAGGCATGTGCTGATCGTAGAGGACATTATGGACAGCGGCTTAACGCTGAACCATCTGACCAAGCTCTTGGAATCTCGTAATCCTGCTTCCATGAAGATCGCCTGCCTGTTAGACAAACCGGAACGCCGGGAGTGCGAGATTACCCCGGATTACTGTGGATTCGAAATTCCTAATAAATTCGTGGTAGGCTACGGGCTGGATTACTGCGGGCGCTACCGCAACCTGCCCTATGTGGGCGTGTTAAAGCCGGAGATCTACGAGTCATAAGTTGGCGCTCTTTCACGCAAACGCCGTAATTTTTTAACAATCAGGTGCGCTCTGGTCATTGAACACCAGGCTGTGCTATGGTAAACTAAGCGAATAGGCTCAAGCGTTTTACAGTTTGTTCCAAGCTGCATAACAGCCTGTTTACCTCAGGAGGATCATATTTGTGAAGAAAAGTATTCGTACCCCGCTGATTTACCTTCTTATATTGGTTGCCATTATCTGGATGGCAACGGGGTTGAACCCCGGTGCGGCGAAAGCGGATGAATTGGAGTACAGCGAGTTTTTGCAGAAGGTACGCGAGGATAAGGTGTCCTCCATACAGGTGACCCTTCGGGAGATCAAGGGCCTGTATAAAGAGAGCGAGTATACCTTTGACCAGATCGATAAGCATTACGACTTTACTGCGATCATTCCTCCGGACGCTACCTTCAACAGGGACATGGCTGTGATCACCGCGGAAAAGAACCCGGGCTTAACGGTGGATCAGGTTGCCAGCGACGATTATCCCTTTGAGAATTACGATTATATCCTTCCGGCAGAAACCTCCATATTTGAGCTCATTTTGCCGTACTTGATCTTGATCGCGGGCTTGGGGCTGTTCTATTACCTGATGATGCAGTCCCAGGGCGGCGGCAACAAGGTCATGAGCTTTGGCAAATCCCGCGCGCGCGTGCAAACGGACGATAAAAACAAGGTCACGTTTGACGACGTTGCCGGTGCAGACGAAGAAAAGGAAGAGCTAAAAGAGGTCGTGGAGTTTATGCGCGACCCCAAGCGCTTCAACGATATCGGCGCACGTATCCCCAAGGGCGTGTTATTGGTAGGCCCTCCGGGTACAGGTAAAACCCTTTTGGCAAAGGCAGTAGCCGGAGAAGCCAAGGTACCGTTCTTCTCCATTTCCGGTTCCGACTTTGTGGAAATGTTCGTAGGCGTTGGCGCATCCCGTGTGCGCGATCTGTTCAATACCGCAAAAAAGAGCACGCCTGCCGTTGTGTTTATTGACGAGATAGACGCAGTTGGCCGTCAGCGCGGTGCAGGCATGGGCGGCGGGCATGACGAGCGTGAGCAAACGTTGAACCAACTGCTGGTGGAAATGGACGGCTTTGCGGCAAATGAGGGCATCATCGTGATCGCCGCCACCAACCGCCCGGACATCCTAGACCCCGCATTGCTGCGTCCCGGCCGGTTCGACAGGCAGATCACTGTGAATTATCCGGACGTAAAGGGCCGCGAGGCAATATTAAAGGTGCACGCCAAGAACAAGCCGCTTTCCAAGGATGTGGAGCTTGCTGTATTGGCAAAGCGCACGCCCATGTTTACCGGTGCGGACTTAGAAAACGTATTGAACGAGGCCGCCATTTTAACGGCGCGGTATCATAAAAAAGAGATCACCATGGAGGAACTGGAGGAGGCGATCACCCGCGTGGTGGTAGGCCCCGAGAAGAAGAGCCGTGTGATCACCGAGCAGGACAAAAAGATCACCGCGTATCACGAAAGCGGGCATGCCATCGTGGCGCTGCATTTGGAAAAGTGCGATCCCGTACATGAGGTATCCATCATTCCGCGCGGCATGGCCGGCGGTTATACGATGACGCTTCCCAAGGAAGACATGATGCATACTACCAAAGCTAAGCTGTTGGACAACATTGCCATGATGCTGGGCGGCCGTGTAGCGGAGGAGCTTACCTTAGGGGATATCAGCACCGGCGCATACAACGATTTACAGCGGGCAACGGATACCGCACGGAAAATGGTTGTGGAATACGGCATGAGCGACGCTGTAGGCCCTGTGTTCTTAGGCGGGCAGACCGAGGTGTTTATTGCCAAGGATTGGGGGCACCAGCGCAACTTCTCCGAGGAAGTGGCAAGCAAGATCGACGGCGAGATTCGCCGCATCTTAGACGAGCAGTATGAGCGCGCCCGGGAGTGCATCAAAACCGATATGACGGCGCTGGACCGTGTGGCGCATGCGCTGTTGGAGTATGAACGTATCGACGGCGAGGAGTTTGAAAAGCTGTATAAGGGTGAGGATGTGACCATCACGCCTAAAACGTATCATGTTCCACAGGACAGCAGCTCCCATGAGAAACCGGCGGAGGAAGCGCCTGCGAAGGACTTTGAGGAGATCGATATCGAGAAAGAACTCCACAAAGACGAACAGCCAAACGAAGAATAACGATAACGGGGTGGGGCAATGCTCCATCCCGTATTTCATTGGAGGACATATGGAATTACAGGTTGGAATAAAGGGCGAAGCAGCATATCCTGTCACCGAGGAGAAAACGGCAGCAAGATGGGGAAGCGGAACGCTATTCGTATTTGCTACGCCCTGCCTTGTGGCGTTGATGGAAAATGCCGCTTGCAACGCTTTAGAACAAGTGCTGCCGGAGGGTGTTACCACGGTGGGAACGCGAATCGATGTGCACCATAACGCTGCAACGCCTATGGGTATGACGGTTCGGGCAGAGGCTGTGTTAACGCAAATTGACCGTAAGGCGCTGTACTTTACCGTTACGGCGTATGACGAGAAGGGCGAGATCGGCACGGCAGAGCATACACGTTTTATGGTGGAGACGGATCGTTTTATGCAAAAGGTGCAGGAAAAGAGCTTATGAGCATCGGGTTCGATCTGCATACGCATACCAACAAGTCTGACGGAACCGCAACGCCAAGCGAACTGGTAAAAAAGGCGGCAAGGCGACATATTTTAATGTTAGCCATCTCCGACCACGATACCGTTGCCGGTGTATCGGAAGCGCAGGAGGAAGCAAAGCAATGCGGCGTGATACTGCTGCCCTCTGTGGAGATGGATGCCGAATGGCCTACGGAGCTGCACATTCTTGGCATTGATATAGATGCAAACGATCAGGGGCTGTTAGCTGCTTTACAGAAGTTACAGGAGGCGCGAAGCCGCCGTAACGAAAGAATACTGCAAAAGCTGGCGGACATCGGCTGCGATGTGCGCGGTCATATGCCAAAATCCGAGGGGTTGACCTCCCGGCTGCATATTGCTATGGCGCTTTGCAGCGCGGGTTATGCCGCCGGCAAAGCGGACGCTTTTGACCGGTACTTAAAAAAAGGCTGCCCGGCCTACTGTACGGAGCAGCGATTGTCTCCGGAAGAAATCATCCGGGTCATAACAAAGGCAGGCGGCATACCGGTTCTGGCGCACCCATGCAAGCTTTCAGGAAACGTGCATGAAACCGTGCGGCAATTAGCCGGTTGGGGCATTATGGGGCTGGAGGCGTATTATCCGGCCTCCTCCAAAGGCACAACGGCGCTGTTTGAAAGCTTGGCGGCGCAATACAATTTACTTGTAACCGCGGGCAGCGATTACCACGGAAACAACCGGAAAGACGTACGCCTTGGCTGCGCGTGGCAGGACGTGCCCAGCCTGATAAATACAGAAGAATTCCTGCAAAACCGTCTGCAAATGAAGGAGACGATGCAGTATACGCGCAGTTAACAGGTATTTGTTTTTCTTATTTCGACCGTATTATATCATTTGCCTGCTAATACGACTTCTGTTATAATGCATAAAGGAAAGCTTGTGCTGTTGCACTTTTTATTTAACTAATACAGAAAGGTGACGTGAGCTGCAATGTATTCTGGTGGTGGAACTATCAAGATTTTTGCGGGAAAAACAGGTCAAAACTTTGCAAAGAGAATGTGTTCGTACTTAGGAGCCCAGATGGGCAACGCGGAAACGATCATGTTTTCGGAGGGAAATACCTTCGTTCGCATCAACGAATCAATCAGGGATAAAGACGTTTATATCGTACAACCCATTGGCCGCGCACCTAACGACGAATTTGTAGAACTGCTTTTCTGGATCGACGCCTTCAAGCGCGCAAGCGCTGATTCGGTCACCGCTATTATTCCGTATTTCAGCTACGCAAAGGGCGATAAAAAAGATGAACCCCGCGTTTCCATCCGCGCTAGAGTATGTGCGGAGTGCATAGAGTTAGCCGGTGCAGACCGTGTGATCACCATGGATCTGCATAGCCCGCAGGTCCAAGGCTTCTTCAAAAAGCCGGTGGACCATCTTTATGCCCAAACGCTTTTATGCGAGTATATCCGCAGGTTAGGCTTGGTGGATGACGAGCTGGTGGTGGTATCTCCCGATGCAGGCTTTGCAAAGCGCGCACGCATGTTTGCCACGGAGCTTGGGCGGCCTGTTGCCATTGGCGACAAAACCCGCTACGGTCACGATGAGAACGCAAAAATACTGGAGATCATTGGCGATGTAAAGGGCAAAAACTGCTTGGTGGTGGACGACTTCTCCATTTCCGGCGGCACACTCATCGATGTTGCTCACGGCTTAAAGGACAAGGGCGCAAAGCATATTTATGCCGCACTGTCCCACAACATCTTAAATGCCAAGGGCATCAAGCGTATTGAGGAAAGCCCCATTGAGATTTTGATCTCTACGGATACCGTGGATTGCCCCGAGGCTGCAGAGTCTAGCAAAATACATATTATCTCCGCAGCGCCCATGTTTGCGCAGGCAGTTAAGACCATTCACGACAGAACGCCTATGAGCAAGCTGTTTGAAGGGGATTTTTCAAAGCATATATTTGATGTGAGCTTCTCGGAGCAGATGCGGATGCTGTAAAGACAATCAAGTGCTGTAATCAACAAAAAAGGAGTAGTTATGGCTACTCCTTTTCTAGTACTGCTTCTTTTGGGGTGTAGATCGTTGCCAAAGGGAAATCGGACGGGCAAAGCTTGGAGCGTCCGAATTTTTCAGCAGGCCAACGCTTATCCACGGCGCTTGTGGCGTAATGGTTGCCGTCCGCATCCTCGTACAGATAGCGGCTGATCTTTTTCAAATGAAAGCGGGGTGGGATGTCTTTCATGTTGGGTTCCTCTCTCATAACGGTAATCATACTGCGGAGAATAGGGGTATTTAGGTGAAACATAGATATTATAATATACATTTGACAAAGATGATAGCATAAATCAAACATTTTCTTTGAATGCCTAATTTATTTTTGGCATACTTTGCCTGAAATACTTCGCTTTTATTATAGCGGAGTGGCAAAATGGGGTTACTGTATGATTGAAGGTATGTAATAAAGGGAAGGCAGGACTCATTTTGCTCACATCGGCCATGCGTGCTTGAGCTTCGCACGGCGCACTTGGGCCTGTTCGCGAAATCCGGCCGCTAAAATCGTGCCACAGGCACGATTTTCCCTCGCATGCGCTCGGACGCGGATTCGAGTCAGTGGGACTCATTTTGCTCACATCGGCCATGCGTGCTTGTGCTTCGCACGGCGCACTTGGGCCTGTTCGCAAAATCCGGCCGCTAAAATCGTGCCACAGGCACAATTTTCCCTCGCATACGCTCGGACGCGGCTTCGAGTCCCACTGAACGAACCAGCACAAAAAAACGCCATAAAGGCGTTTTTTTGTGCTGGTGCCGAAGGTGGGACTCGAACCCACACGGTATCGCTACCAACGGATTTTGAGTCCGTCACGTCTGCCAATTCCATCACTTCGGCTCACTCACGAAAGATATTCTACCATACGGTTATTCGTTTTGCAATCGCTTTCTTTCATAGAACTATGCTATACTGATATAACAGCAAACAACGAAAGGATCGCGCATATGAAGCTGATTATTGCATCGAACAACGCGCATAAGGTAAAGGAAATAAAACGTATCGTAGAGCCCTTTTTCCCGGAGATATGCACAATGAAGGAGGCAGGGCTGTCGCTGGAGGTGGAGGAGAACGGTACCACCTTTCAGGAAAACGCCGTGAAAAAGGCCGAGGAAACCTTATTGGCTGCAACCGGCTTTGACGCTGCTTTGGCAGACGACAGCGGCTTGATCGTTGACGCGTTAAACGGCGCGCCCGGCGTGTACAGCGCACGCTATGCAGGTACGGGGCACAATGATGCACAGAATAACGCAAAGCTTTTAGAAAACATGGAAAACGTACCGGAGGAACAACGCACCTGCCGGTTTGCCTGCGCTATCGCCCTTGCAAGGCGCGGCAAGCCAACGCTGTGTGTGCTGGGAACATGCGAAGGCCGTTTATTACGTGCGCCGCGTGGCGAGAATGGCTTTGGATACGACCCGTTGTTTTTCTACGAGCCTGCTGGCTGCTCCTTTGCGGAGCTTCCGGGGGAGGAAAAGGATCGCGTAAGCCATAGAAGCAATGCGCTGCACAAGATGGAAGCCTTGTTGCAGCAAGAGCGGTAAAGTTGATAGAAGTAAACAGGAGCCGGTGTGATACCGGCTCCTGTGATATGTTGAATTTGATTATGGTAGAATATCATCTATCCGGCTCGATCAAACCGTAGTTGCCGTCTTTTCTTGCATACAGCACGTTGATGTCGCCCGTATTCGAGTTTTCAAACACGTAGAAGGAATGGCCCAACAGCTCCATTTGCAGCATGGCTTCTTCCTCGCTCATAGGCTTGATGGAGAAGCGCTTTACGCGTACGATCTTAGATTCTTCTTCGTCGGAAAACTCGTCGTAGGAGCCGCCGAACAGCGGCTGGTCATACTTGAAGGCGCCGGATTTCAGGGTCTTTTCCAAACGGGTACGATTGCGGATGATCTGCTTTTCCAGTTTGTCCAGAACGTTGTCGATGGAAGCATACATGTCGCCGGTCACTTCTTCGCCGCGGATGATTCCGCCGTCATAAGGGATGGTGACTTCAACGATATGCCGATTGCGTTCCACCGCCATGGTGACCTGTACTTCGGTGTCCTTGGGGAAATACCGTTCCAACTTGCCAACCTTTTTTTCAACGAGATCGCGCAGATAGTCGGAAACCTCCATGTTTTTGCCGGAAATCGAAATACGCATTCTTGTCAACTCCTTCTTTGTGCGTAGTAACGCATAAGCGTCCGTGCACATCTCATTAGTACTATTCTATTGTTACCCGCGAAAACCCTTTTAGCAACACAAAATAAAAAAGAAGGGCGGGAAAATTTCCCACCCTTGGAAACAAATGTTAGGCTTTGCCGTTGCAGCCCAGCACGTTGACCAGCTTGTGACGAACCATCTCTTTGATGGCGGCACGGGCGGGCTTGAGGTACTGGCGGGGATCGAAATGATCCGGATGCTCATTGAAGTATTTG
>CAYZAW010000007.1:50101-54110 GCA_964476505.1 uncultured Oscillospiraceae bacterium
TGGCGAATGGTGCCGGTCATGGCAAGGCGCAGGTCGCTGTCGATGTTGATCTTGCAAACTGCCATGGAAGCGGCTTTACGCAGCATGTCCTCGGGAACGCCAATGGCGTCGGGCATGTTGCCGCCGTTTTCGTTGATCATCTTTACAAACTCCGGCATAACGGAGGATGCGCCGTGCAAAACGATGGGGAAGCCGGGCAGACGCTTTTGCACTTCTTCTAAGATGTCGAAGCGAAGCTGGGGCTTGGTGCCGGGCTTAAACTTGTATGCACCGTGGCTGGTGCCGATGGCGATAGCAAGAGAGTCAACGCCGGTGCGGTTTACGAAATCCTGCACCTCTTCCGGACGGGTATAGGAAGCGTCTGCGGCGTTTACGTTAACGGCGTCTTCGATGCCGGCCAAACGACCCAGCTCACCTTCTACCACAACGCCGTGATCATGCGCGTATTCCACGACCTTTTTGGTCAGCGCAACGTTCTCGTCGTAGGGGAAGTGGCTGCCGTCGATCATAACGGAGGTAAAACCGCCGTCGATGCAGCTCTTGCAAAGCTCAAAGGTATCGCCATGATCCAGATGCAGGCAGATGGGAAGATCCGTTTCGATGATAGCGGCTTCCACCAGCTTGATCAGGTAGGTGTGGTTGGCGTACTTGCGCGCGCCGGAGGACACCTGCAAAATCAGAGGGGCTTGTTCTTCCTTTGCGGCCTCGGTGATGCCCTGGATGATCTCCATGTTGTTCACGTTGAAAGCGCCGATTGCATAGCCGCCTTCATAGGCCTTCTTAAACATTTCAGTACTGGTAACCAAAGACATATCATTCACGCTCCTTCGGAGATATTATATCGGATTGACAGGCGAATGCAATCGTTTTTTCATAAAACGGCGAATATTCCGCACACAAAAATGAAAAATCCCCCGATAATTACGCCGTTGTGCCAAAATGGTTTTGCGGGTATAATGGTTTGTATAGTGCAGTACGGATCGACCGACCTACGGGGTCAGCTAAAAGCACAGCTTACAGGAGAAAACAACAATGCATCAAAAACTGCTTTCCGTTATTGTTCCCATGCTGAATGAGGAGGAGGTTATTACACACTCCTACCAGCGGATTCGCGCCGCTATGGAACAGACCGGGTATCCTTACGAGCTGGTTTTCGTTGACGACGGCAGTACGGACGGCACATTGGCGCAGTTAAGAGAAATTGCAAAAGCGGACAGGCAGGTGCGGGTACTGTCCTTTTCCCGCAACTTTGGCCATCAACTGGCGGTCACAGCCGGTATGGATGCGGCAAAGGGGGATGCATTTGTCATCATAGACGCAGACCTGCAGGACCCGCCGGAGCTGATATCCCAAATGGTAACGGCGTGGGAAAACGGCGCCCAGATCGTTTACGGAAAACGGGAAAAGCGCAAGGGCGAAACGCTGATGAAGCGCCTGACGGCTTATGTGTACTACCGCTTGTTGAATTACATGAGCAGCTATCCTATTCCGCTGGATACAGGGGATTTCCGCCTGTTGGACAGAACCGTGGCGGATGTGTTTTTACAAATGCGGGAGCATAACCGCTTTTTACGGGGCATGTCCGCATGGGCAGGCTTTAAAGCCGTGCCGGTTTCCTATGTGCGGGAGGAACGGTATGCGGGCAAAACAAAGTATTCCTTAAAGAAAATGCTGAAGCTTGCCTTTGACGGCATCGTTGGTTTTTCGGCAAAGCCGCTGACACTGCCGGGGTATTTGGGCGTGGGCGTTACGGCGGTAAGCCTTCTTGGGATACTGGCTATGATCGTCACCGGCTGCTGCGGCGTGCCGGTTGCGGGCTGGCTGTGGGCGTTTGGCGGCGTTCTGTTTTTGCAGGGCGTAATTCTTATTACATTGGGCGTACAGGGTGCGTACATGAGCCGCATTTACGACGAGGTACAGGGAAGACCTTTGTACATCGTAAAGGAACGTATTGAAACAAAAAGAGAAGAGGTATAATCATGGGCGATTTGTTTTCCTCGGTAACGCTGCTGTTTCTTTTGGGCTTGATCGCAGGCTTGGTGGGGTTTACATTTCTATATAAGAAATGGGACATCCCTGGATATTTTAAGGCGGCTTTTAAGCTCAACAGCCGCGTCAAGGCGTTTTTATTCGTTTTTGTATTTGGCGTTGTGCTGTCGTTTTGCTTAGCGCTCATTATGGATGTGCTTCGCCTTTCCGAACAGGCGATGCAGGTGATGGAGGGCATTTCCGTAGGGTTTATGTGCTCCATGCTACCAACGCTTTTAGGTACAAAGGTCAGCAGCAGTAAAAGCAATACTTCGTCTGTGCAAAAGCGCGGGCAAAGCAGCTCCTCCGGCGGACGGCGGAGCAAGGGCTAGTATAAAGGAAGTGTATTTTGTATGACAGATCCAAGAATTCGCATTTTAGCAAGAAACCTCATTCGCTTTTCCTGTGATTTACAGCCGGGTGAAAAGGTATTGATCGAATCCATCGGCGGTAACGAGCCGCTGACGCAGGTACTGGTGGAGGAGGCCTATGCGGCGGGCGGCGTACCCTTTGTTTGGCTGGGCGATAAAGCCGTAGACCGGGCGCTGATGCTTGGTTGCACAAAAAAACAGCTGGAGCTTAGGGCAAAGGTGGACGGCATGCTGATGCAGGAAATGCAGGCGTACATCGGCGTGCGGGGCGGAAGCAATGCCTCGGAGCTTACCGATGTGCCGTCGGAACAGCAGAATTTGGATTCCATGTATTATTGGGACCCCGTGCATTCCAAAATCCGTGTTCCCAAAACAAAGTGGGTGGTGTTGCGGTATCCGCATCCGTCCATGGCGCAGCTGGCCGAAATGAGCACGGAAGCCTTTGAGGATTACTATTTTCATGTTTGCAATTTAGATTACGCGGGTATGGAAAAAGCGATGGAGCCCTTGCAGGCGCTGATGGAGCGCACGGATCGCGTACACATCAAAGGGCCGGGCACCGATCTTATGTTCTCCATCAAGGGTATTCCGGCCATCCCCTGCGCGGGGCACTGCAACATACCGGACGGCGAGATATACACCGCGCCGGTGAAGGACAGCGTAAACGGAACGCTTACCTACAATACGCCGTCCGTGCACGAAGGGTTTACCTACACGAATATCCGGCTCACGTTCCAAAACGGAAAGATCGTGGAGGCCCACAGCAACGACGATAAACGCATCAACGACACGCTGGATATCGACGAGGGCGCGCGGTATGTGGGCGAATTTGCGCTGGGGGTCAATCCCTATATTACGTTCCCCATGAAGGATACGCTGTTTGACGAGAAGATATCGGGCAGCTTCCATTTTACGCCCGGCTGCAGCTATGACGATGCGTATAACGGAAACAAATCCGCGCTGCATTGGGATCTGGTGAACATACAAACGGCCAATTGGGGAGGCGGAGAAATATGGTTTGACGACGTGTTGATCCGCAAGGACGGCTTGTTTGTATTGCAGGAGCTGCTGCCCTTGAACCCGGATGCATTGCTGGGCTCTAAGTAAAACATAGAAGTAAAGCGGTAGTTTTTCGATTTTGTTATAGGTTTTGCTAATGGATTGTGTACGAAACGAAAAATTAAATGAATAATGTTCAGAATGCTCTTGCATACAGAAAAAATATGCGCTAGTATGAACAAGGCGTAAGAACTGCGCTAAGAAATTGGGCTGAATTCAGCTGCAATATTATAATTATAACAAATAGGAGGATACAACAAAATGGCAGAAGTAAAAGTTGGCATCAATGGTTTTGGCCGTATTGGCCGTCTCGTGTTCCGTGCGTCTATCACCAACCCCAAGGTTGAGGTAGTGGGCATCAACGATCCTTTCATCGATCCTGAGTACATGGTATATATGCTCAAGTACGACACCGTGCATGGTCGTTTTGACGGCGAAGTTTCCGCTAAGGAAGGCAAGCTGGTTGTGAACGGCAAAGAGATCGCCGTGTTCGCCTGCATGAACGCCAACGAGATCCCCTGGAAATCCTGCGGCGCTGAGTACATCGTAGA
>CAYZAW010000008.1:0-51088 GCA_964476505.1 uncultured Oscillospiraceae bacterium
GCGGATTACATCAAGATGTACGAATACATTTTCCCGCAGATCGTGCAGGCGGAGGACCCCCAGCGCTTTTACTGGCCGGCCAGGCCCTCCTCCGGCGGCAGCTTTGACGACCCCAACGATTCTAATCGCGGAGACGTACATTACTGGATGGTGTGGCACGGCTTTCTGCCCTTTACGGATTATCGCAACCACTTTTTCCGGTATGTGTCGGAATTTGGGTTCCAATCCTTCCCCTGCATGGAGACCGTCAACGCCTTTACGCTGCCGGAGGATCGGAACGTATTCTCCTATGTAATGGAAAAGCATCAACGGAATGCCTCCGCCAACGGAAAGATCGTGGGCTATTTGGCGCAGATGTACCTGTATCCGCATTCCATGGAGCTGTTGGTGTATGCCTCCCAGCTTTTGCAGGCGCAGGCCATGCAGTACGGCGTGGAGCATTGGCGCAGAAACCGCGGACGCTGCATGGGCGCTGTGGTGTGGCAGTTAAACGACTGCTGGCCGGTAGCAAGCTGGTCGTCTATCGACTATTACGGCCGCTGGAAGGCGTTGCATTACTATGAAAAGCGTTTCTTTGCGCCGGTGCTGCTCTCCTGTCAGGAGGAAGGGGTACTGTCGCAGGAAACCAACGTGAATGCGGAAGGCTATGTGCCAAACCGCCGTATCCGCCTAAACGTGAGCAACGAAACCCCGAAAACCTTTACGGGAACGGTGCGCTGGTCCTTGCGTACGCCGGACGCTGCTATCCTCAGAAAGGGAGAAGCAGCCGTTTCGGTTCCGCCATACTCCGCCCTGTGGCTGGAGGAGGAGGACTGCAATGATGCGGATACATACGGCAGTTATTGCGCCTATGCCTTGGATAATGAGGCGGGAAAAGAGATCGCAAGCGGCAGCGTGCTGTTCTGCCAGCCCAAGCATTTTCGGTTTGCAGACCCTGCGTTAAAAGCTGAGCTGCGAGGAGATACCGTTGTGGTAAGCGCAAAGGCATATGCCCGCTCAGTAGAGGTAATGGCGGGCGCGGACGTGCTGCTGGAGGATAATTACTTTGACATGAACGCCGGGGAGCGTGTAATCAAGATACTGCGCGGCACGCCGGAAACGGTGACGGTGCGCAGCGTGTATAACATACGGTAATGTAAAATGGAAACAACAACGAAGCGTTCTCACAACGTAGATATGACAGAGGGCAAGCCCAGCACAAAGATCATCCGCTTTGCCATACCGTTGATTCTCTCTGCGGTGTGCCAGCAGCTCTATAACGTGATAGACAGCGTGGTGGTGGGGCAGCTCATCGGCGTGAATGCATTTGCGGCGCTGGGGGCAACGGCCTTTTGCTATTGGCTGATACTAAGTGTGATATTCGGCTTTTGTCAAGGCTTTGGCACCCGTTTTGGGCAGGTGTACGGCGCAAAGGATATGCCGGCGCTTCGGCGTGCCATCGGCAACTCTATTTGGTGGACGCTGATATTGGGCACCGTGATCACGGCGGCGGGCATGCTTTCCATCCGTCCGCTATTGATACTCATCAATACGCCGCCGGATATTCTGGAGGATGCCTGCCTATACCTGTATATCGTGGTCGGCGGGGGCATGCTCTTTTCCTTCTGCTACAATACGGCCTCGGCAGTGCTGCGCGCGCTGGGCAACAGCAGTACGCCGCTGTATGCGGTGATACTGGCAAGCGCGGTCAATATCGCTCTCGATCTGTTTTTTGTGGCGGTGCTGGGGATGGGCGTGGACGGCGTTGCCATTGCAACGGTGATCGCCACCGTCTGCTCGCTGCTGTTTTGCCTGTATCAATTAAAAAAGGTGAAAGAGGTACGCCCAAGTCGGGAAGACATGAAGCTGGATCGCGGTGTTTCAGCTTCTCTCCTGCGGCTGGGGTACCCAATTTCGCTTCGCAACATTGCCATTTCCATGGGAACGCTGGTTTTGCAGTATGTGATAAACGGCTACGGAACGCTGTTTGTGGCCGGTACGGCTGCCGCCGCCAAGTATTTTGGCGTAATGAATCTGGTGGGTATATCCGTAGACGGCGCTATGGCGGTGTACGTTAGCCAGAACTACGGCGCGCGCCGGTTTGACCGCATCAAGGCCGGGGTCAAGTGGATCACATGGGGCGCGGTGGCTTGCTCGCTGGTGATCGCGACGGTATTTATCCTGTTTGGCAGGGAGTTGACCACGCTGCTGGTTTCCGGCGATCCGGCGGAAATGGCGCAGGTGGTGGACGTTTCCTATTGGAACATCGTAGGCATGGCGGTATGCCTGCCCTTCCTGTACCTGTTGTTTATCCACCGAAGTTCGCTGCAGGGCATGAGCAATGTTAAGATTCCCGTGATCTCCGGCTTTGTGGAGCTGGCGGCGCGAATCGTTTCCGTGCTGATACTGCCCCGCTGGATCGGTGAATGGGGCGTGTATCTGGCGGATGGATTGGGATGGATCACTGCGGGCATTCTATTGATAATTGGTTTTTACAGGGTCTACCGCAAAAAGGCTGCCATGATGACGGAAGCGTCATAAACTGTAAGATGTTACAACGCCCCGCAAAACTACTTGCGGGGCGTTTTCTGCTTTAATCCAGCGCGGCGTATAATATCTGCCGCATTTTTCTTCTGATCTCCCAGTCCGGCCCTTCCACCATCTGCTGCATATATACCATTGTCAGGTTCTCCGCCGGGTCTATCAGGAAGTAACAGCCGGGCAGCCCGTCCCAGCCGAATTCCCCGATGCTGCCGTTGGAGGAGCCGATGGCAGGGGATTGCAGGATGCGGCAGAAGTTGGAGTACGCATAGCCCTCCAAGCCAAACAGCTGAAAGCTTTTTTGCACGGCGGGGGTCATTTGGCTGGTGCGCATAAAGGCAACGGTTTTTCGTCCCAGCACGCGTGTATTGTTTACCGTACCCTCTTGCAGCAGCATCCGGGCAAAGCGCATATAATCCTCCAGCGTGCTGTATAGCCCTGCGCCGCAGGGATGCATACGCCCGCACGTAGCGTCGGCGCTCATGAGCGGGTTAAGTAACGATGCGGTATCCGCCGGCTGTAGCATGCCGTTGGCGCGTGTGTATAAGGTGGATAAGCGCGGCAGCTTCTTTTGCTCTAACGTAAAAGCGGTGTCCTGCATGCCAAGGGGAGAGAACAGCACTTCCTGCATAAAAGCGCCGGGTGTCTTTCCGGTAACGGCTTCTATCACGCCGCCCATTACGTCGGCGGAGGCGCCATAGAAAAACGCCGTGCCCGGTTCAAACAGCAATGGTGCCTGCGCCAGCATGCTCGCCGCTTCCACTGTTGAAAATGATGGAGAAGCGGCGGCTTTCTTAGCAATCTCCTTTTGTATCCGGGCAGTCTCCCGTTCGGGCAGGGTCGCATCTGGAGCGTCGCCGGCATACACAAGGCCGGAGGTCATATTCAACAGCATTTGCAGCGTGATAGGCGTTTTTGCAGGCTTTGTACTTGCGCCTGCGGCAACCTCCATACGGGAAAAAGCGGGTAAAAAGTCCGATACCGGCTGGCGAAGATCAATCAGTCCCCGCTCATACAGGTACAGCGCGGCAGCGGCGGTGATGGGCTTGGTCATGGAAAAAATGCGATAGATGGAATCTGCTCGGTCAATACCGAAGTGTGCCGTATAAACGCGCTCTCCGTTATGCTCAACGGCAATGCTTGCGCCGGGCAGCATGCCCCGCGCAACAACGCCGTTATACAATGCGTTCATATGCTCTTCTAAAAAGGGAGTATTCATATTTGCCTCCTGCTGTGAGATGAAACTGTCGGATAAAAAGAGTATAGCACAAGCCCCTGCAACGCAACAATTAAAAAGCTGCCCCGCAATACAGCGGAGCAGCTATAGCCTGTCTATACTAATTGGCTTTTACATAATTTGCGTATACATACCCGGTGGAGCCGTTATAGCTGCAATAGTACCAGTTGCTTTCCTTGCTGATGATGGTAACGGTAGCGCCCCGGGGAATGGTGGTCAACACATTGCTGGAGGATTTTGTGGTAGCGGAGGAACGCAGTCGCACCTTGCCGGTGGTGGTTCCAGCACTGCCGAAGGTGGAAACGTCGGACACCACTGCGCTGTTACTAGAGGGTGCGGCGGCGGTGCCGGTGATATTGGCGTATTTTTTCACGATGTAGCCGGTTTTATCTCCGCTTTGCACCTGATAATAGCTGCCGCTTTCGCCTAAAATAACGATCTGCGCGCCCTTTTTCAGGGTGGTGAGAACCTTGCCGGAGCTGCTCGCCTTTTGCCTGAGGTAAACATTGGCGGTGGTAGCGCCAACATTCACCGAGGAGGTGGTATTGACCGCGCTGGTGAGTGCAGCGGGGGAGGATACGCTGATGGCAGACCCCACCTGCACATAGTCCTTATGCATGTAGCCAACGGTTACGCCGCCGTCAGGGCTGACCTTGTAAAAGTCTCCGCTTTGCGCATAAACGATCAGCTGGCTTCCAACCTCGTAGCTGCCGATAATGTTGCTTTGGGTGCTAAAGTCCGGCGTGGAACGGAAGCGTACGAATTCATTGACCACCGTGCCGGACCAAGCGGAGGTGGTAGTCGCTGCCGGCGTTGGATCAACGATAGGCAGGTTCGCCTCCGGCTGCGTGGTTTGCGCGTCTGTTTGCGGCGTGGCGGTAGTGTTCTGCTGGGGCGCGGTCGCGGTCAGCGTAACGTAGCTGGCGCTCACATAACCGTCTACACCGTCATACTGGCAGTAATACCAAGAACCGTTTTCTACCGTGCCGTAGATGTTCAAGGCCGCGTTTTTCTTCAGCTTTTGCAGCACCTTGCCGTTACCGGGAGACGCACGGAAGTTCAGCGTATTGGAGGTAACGCTGCCGTATGCCGTAACGCTTTTTACCACGTTGGATTCCGCCGCGGCATTCGCAGCGGGCAAAAGCTCGTTGGTGCTGTCTGCATAGGTGACCTTTAAATACTCGTTGGATACCCAGCCGGTGTATTTCTCGTTGCCGCACAGGCTCCACCCGTCGGACTGCTGATACAGGGTCAGCGTTTTGTTCTTTGAGAGCTTTGTGATCTTTTCGTAGCCGGTGGAAGGGCCGGAGCGCATATTTACGCTGCCGGTGGTCTTTACGGTACCGATCGCCGTGGACGCGCCCGGTACAACAGCTTCTACTGTGGGCTTGGCAGGGTCGGTAGGCGCTGCAAGCCCCATGCTGGAAAGGGATGCGCCGGGATAGTAAAACCGCAATATTTGCTGATAGCCCATGCCCTCCTTGCCCATTTGCTGCGCACCGCGCTGGGAAAGCCCAACGCCGTGCCCGTAACGGCCGCGGATAACGGTAAAGGCGCTGCCGGTATTTACTACCGTATACAGCCGCAGCGACTGGGACTTGGAGAACACGCCGTTAGACAGCAGCTCACCCAAGTGGAAATTATAGCTAAACGTAAGCTGCGAGGGGGTTCCGGCGGAATCCAGCATGGTTACGGTGAGGGTAACGTCTGCATAGTTGGTAGCGGTTTGGGATATATCGTTTACCGCGTCAACGGATGCCACCGTACCGCCGGAGGGCAAGTACCCGCTGGCAGAAAGCACGGCATAAGCCTTGCTGCGAAGGTAATTCGTTAAAGCAGTGGACATGCCGCCGCTTTCGCCGTTATAGGGGAAGGTGGCGGTTTCCTGCACGCTTTCGGGATTGCGCAGGTCATAAGGATCGCTGGTGCGTGAAAACGCAGCATCCCATTGATACCGGTTGGTGCCCGCCCACGCATCGGAGGGGAGTATGGTGGAGCCGCCGTTGCTTGCGGCATAATACGCGCATAGGATTCGTCCGCTAAGATATAGGCCGATATCATAGGTAGCATCCACCGCGTTGATCACATTGGTATAGGACGCGGTGTAGCCCTTGTATACCTGATCGGTAGAGGTATCGCCGATATCATAGGTGGAGGTGGGGGCCATGCAGGCAAGCACATAGCACTTGGCGGCTACCGCCTGCGCCTTTAACGCCTCTACGGGGAAGGTGTTGCTCATTTCGTAGGCAACAACGCCGTATAAATAATGCGCCATGGGAACGGTATTCACGCAGCGGATATAACCGCCGTTGTAGATGAAGGTAAAATGCCCCAAGTAAGACCTGCTGCCGTAAATGGTAGGCACCTTGACGGAACCGGCAGAGGGCGTAATGCTTTCACGCATTACGTTGATGGTGGAGCCGCTGTACAGCTGGCCTGCCGAAGAGTGGGAGGCCACCAGCTGCCCGCCGGAGCTGGAGATCGTGAGCGTACCGTTGGAAAAGCTTGCGCCGTTCTCCTGTATGAAATAGTTGCCCGAAACGGACATGGTAAGCGTAGATACGCTGCCGGTGGACAGCAGCACACGCACATTAGAATAGTCCGTCGCGGCAGATGCAACACTACAAAACGCTCCCAATACAAGGGTGAGCGTTAACAGCGCGGCAAGCAGTAGCGATAAGCGTTTCTTCATTTGGTATACTCCTTTGTTTCCGTTACGCGGTTCCGGTAAATGATCTTGATAGGGGTATTGTAACAAAACACGAAACCCGTGTGAATCGTTTGGGCGGCTTGTTTTAACTTTGTTAACAAAAATCAGCCGATAAATGGCTGATTTTGCAGGATTTACACGTTGAAGCGGAACACAACGATGTCTCCGTCCTTCATTACATACTCTTTTCCCTCGGAGCGTATCAGACCCTTTTCCTTACAGGCGGCCATGGAGCCAAGCTCTATCAATGTGTGATATGGGATGATCTCTGCCCGGATAAAGCCCCGTTCAAAGTCCGTATGGATTTTCCCCGCCGCCTGCGGCGCTTTGGTACCGGCTTCGATTGTCCACGCGCGTACCTCCTTGGGGCCTGCGGTGAGAAAGCTGATTAAGCCCAGCAGCCGGTAACAGGCCTTGACCAGCTGATCCAGCCCGCTTTCGCCTATTCCCAATTCCTCGATGAATGCCTGCTTCTCCTCCGGGTCTAAGGCGGCGATCTCCTCCTCCGTGCGCGCGCAGATGGTGATGGCCTCCGCCTCTTCCTTTTCTGCGGCGGCATACAGCGCTGCCACATAGGGAAGGTCGGGCTTGCCGATATCGTTTTCACTGATGTTTGCCACATAGATCACCGGCTTGGTGGTCAAAAGGAACAGGCTTTTGATGTACTCCTGCTCATCGTCCGTGGCGGGGAAGGTGCGCACCGGCTTTTCTGCCATCAGATGCGCCAGTATCCGTTCTAAAAGCTCGATTTCCGCAAGGATTTTCTTGTCTCCGCTTTTTGAGAGCTTTTTAGCCTTGTCCACGCGTTTTTCCATGGTTTCTATGTCTGCGAAGATCAATTCCAGATTGATGGTATCCATATCCCGCACGGGGTCAACCGAGCCGTCCACATGCACGATGTTTTCATCGTCAAAGCAGCGTACCACGTGCACGATGGCGTCTACCTCGCGAATATGGGAGAGGAATTTATTGCCTAAGCCCTCGCCTCGGGACGCGCCGCGCACCAGCCCTGCGATATCTACGAATTCGATGGCGGTAGGGGTCAGCTTTTCAGGATCGTACATCTTTGCAAGCACCTGCAGCCGTTCGTCCGGCACGGCGACCACGCCTACGTTGGGCTCAATGGTGCAAAAAGGATAATTGGCAGCCTGCGCCCCTGCCTGCGTAATGGCGTTGAACAATGTGCTTTTTCCAACATTGGGGAGTCCTACCACGCCTAGCTTCATGATGATCCGTCCTTTCGCGTACATACAAATACAGCCTAATTATAGCCCGTTATGTCTGTATAGGCAAGAAAAATCCCATATATTGTGGAAAAAATGGCGTAAAAAAGGGGCTGCACCGCAACCCCTTGTAATGGAATATAGTTGGCAGAGGCGGCGGCCCCCGCACCCCTAAGGGTTATTCGCCAAGATCCACGCCAATGAACGAGCCGCTTTCGCTGCCGGTCTGCACCTGCGGAAGCTTGCCGTCCCACTTGTTGATCTTCTCGTAATTGATCAGCTCGTTGCTAAGAGACTCCGCCAGCTTGCGGTTAGCCTCCGCCTGTGCCTCTGCCTCCACGGCGATCTGCTTGGCCTTGGCCTGCGCCTCGATGATGGCAGCCTCTGCCTCTGCGTTGGCAGCAATGACCTTCTGCTTGGCGGTTGCTTCCGCGATCACTACGGCCTGCTCCTGCTCGGTGCGGGTTTTGATGAGGTTCTGCTCTGCTACCTGCTTTTGCTCAATGGCGTTGATGTATTCGTCGGAGAAGTCCCAGTCAATGATGTTCAGGTCTTCCACGATGATGCCGGAGGACAACAGCTTGTCCTTAATAAATTCGTCCAGCTTTACGGAAACGGCGCTTCTGTCCGCCACAAGCTCGCTTGCGGTGTGCTGCGCGATCACGGCCTTCAACACCTCGTTTACCGCGGGCTCGATCAATACCGCCTCATAGCCGGAGCCTACGTTCTTATAAATGGAATAGCTCATGCCCTTGTCGATGCGGTAATTTACCGCAAGCACGGCGGTGATGGTTTGCAAGTCCTTCGAGAACGCTTGGGTAGATACCTGCAGCTTGATAATGCGGTTATCGATCTGCACCACCTGCTGCACAAAGGGCAGCTTAAAGCTCATGCCCTCCTGCAATACGATGTCGCTGACCTTCCCCATAGTGACCATAACGCCCGTGTGGCCTGCCGGAATCACCACAAAGCAGCTGGTTGCAATGATGATGATGAGTACCGCCACAACACAGGTGGTCACCAACTTTTTTAATGATAATGTGCCATCCTTATTTTTGAACATGTTACACAATCCTTCCTACAATGTAAATCGTAATAGGGCGATTATACCACGTTCGAGGGATTTCGCCATACGATTTCCCAATTCGTTACAATCCTGTTTCCCGGTATTCACAAAGCACCGGCACGCATATCCGGGTGTTTCCGCTGGATTCGGTTGGCAAATCCACAAAATCTGCTATACTAGGAACGGTATTGTTGGTCTGCGGCGCGAATAACGCGCTTACGGGCTGCCATATAAATGCCATATAGATCATGTGCGGTGGGGCACAAGGAGCGTTATGGAGAAGAAATCGTTTGTAAAGGGCGCCGCCATACTGGCTGTTGCCGGGCTACTGGTAAAGCTGATAGGTGCCGTATACCGTATCCCTCTTAACAACATCGTTGGCGTTGAGGGCATGCGGTATTACGATATCGTTTACCGCTACTACGCGGGGCTGCTTGTGATATCCTCTTCGGGGCTGCCCACGGCAATTTCCAAAATGGTGTCCGAACGGGTCACGCTGGGGGATTATAAGGGCGCAAAGCAGGTGTTTAGAACGGCGCTGCTCCTGTTGACCGGCATTGGCATTGTAACCTTTGCGCTGATGTTCTTCGGCGCGGACGCGCTGGCCTCCATTTCCTATACGGAAGCCTCCTATGCGGAGGTGGCAAAGCAGGCGCTGTCCTTTAGGGCGCTGGCACCGTCGCTGTTCTTTGTTTCGGTGATGTGTGCTTACCGGGGCTATCTGCAAGGTATGCAGCAGATGACCGGCACTGCTGTTTCGCAGGTGATGGAGCAGATAGGAAAACTGGCGGTCGGCTTTATCTGCGCCATGAAAATGCTCCCCATGGGCCCGGAGTACGGGGCAATGGGGGCGCTGATCGGCGTTTCCGCATCGGAACTGTTGGCGCTTATCGTGATCTATCTGTTTTACATGCGCCGCAAACGCGGGCTTGACCGGCAGGTGGAAAAGAGCTTATACACAAAAAAACAGCTTACATTTGGGCAGGTCACAAAAAAGCTGTTTGGCATTGCCATTCCCGTTACCATCGGCGCATCCATCATGCCGATCACGGGCGTGATAGACAGTATGCTTATCATTCGCAATCTGGAGGGTCTTGGCTTTTCTGTGGATGCGGCGGGAGAAGCCTACTCTTTGCTGTATTCCTACGTAACGCCCATTATCAACATGCCCGCCGTATTAACGGTTGCGCTTGCTATGAGCTTGGTGCCTGCCATTTCCGCATACATGGCAAAACGGGATGGCAAGGGCGTTAGGCGTGCAGCCAAAACCGGCATGAAGCTGGCGCTGATGATAGGTACACCCTGCTCGGTTGGTTTATTTGTACTGGCAAAGCCGATACTCGGTATGCTTTACGGCACATTAACGGAAACCCAGCTTGTGATTGCATCGGAACTGATGCAGACCGCCTGCATCGGCGTGATATTCCTGTCGCTGGTGCAAACGCTTACAGGCGTAATACAGGGCTTAGGCAAGCCTGTAATACCGGTGGTGAATTTGGTATTTGGCGGCGTATTAAAGGTCGTTACGTTAACAATTCTCATGAAACAGCCCAACATCAATATTCAGGGCGCGGCGGTTTCCACAGTGGTGTGTTACGCCTCCGCCGCCATACTGGATGTTATCTATTTAATCCGCCGCACGCACATGCGGGTGCATATTTGGGACATTTTTGGCAAGCCCATCGTATCCTCTGTTGTAATGGGCGGTGTGGTATACGGTGTATCCTTGCTGCTGCAGGGGCATTTGGATGCAACGGTGGTCACGCTGCTGTCTGTATTCTTAGGCGTAGCGGCATACGGGGCATTGGTCATTGCGCTTCGGATGCTTGGCCCATCGGATATCGCGTTTATACCCGGCGGCAATAAGCTTGGCAGACTGTTTGGAAGGAGATCCTGATGGCGGTATTACAAATCGTGGCACTGTCCACACCGGAAACCATATCGAGCAAGGCGCTTACCGCCTGCAAAGCGGCGAAACGGCTGTACCTGCAAACGGAGCAAACGCCCTGTGCGCTGCCCGTTGTTGGATTGCAGTATGATAGCATGGATGACCTGTACCGGCAGGCGGACGATTTTGACGCGCTGCAAGCCGCCATCCAAGCCCGCCTGTTCTCCTCCGGGGAGGATGTGACCTATGCCGTGCCCGGGCGTGCCGCGGGAGAGGCGTTGTTTACGCTTTCCCGTGAGGCAGAAAAACGCGGGTATACGGTAGAAACCGTTGCGGGCGCGGGTTATGCCGAGGCTGCTATAGATGCCGGGCAGATGCAGTATAACAGCTTTGTAACTGCCGCTGCCGCCACGCTGCCGCAGCAGTTGGACAGGCGCTTGCCGCTTGTCATCGAAGAGCTGGATACCGCCATTGCGGCATCGGAGGTCAAGCTGCGGCTTTTAGAATACTGGCCGGACGAGACCAAACTGACTATTTATATGCTGGGGGAGAGTGGACACTATGCACAGGCTTCTGTTCCTTTATATATGCTGGACAGGCTTTCCTCTGACGAAGCATTTATAAAGGCGCACCCAACGCCCTATCATGCCGCCACGGTGGTCTATGTGCCGCCTTGCGAGCTGTTGTCGCTCGAGCGCTTTGGGTACGAGGAGTTGGAGGAGGTCATGCTGCGGCTTCGTGCGCCGGGCGGCTGCCCGTGGGATGCTGAGCAGTCTCATGAAAGCCTGAAACGCTCTTTGATCGAGGAATGCTACGAGGTGCTGGATGCCATTGACGCCAAGGATGATGCTGCTCTTTGCGAAGAGTTGGGAGACGTACTTTTGCAGGTGGTGTTCCATGCCCAGATCGCGGCAGAGCAGGCGCGCTTTACCGGGCGGGATATTTCAACCGGCATCGTGGAAAAGCTGATTTACCGCCATCCGCATGTGTTTGGCACAGGCAAGGCGGACACCGCCGAGGCGGTGCTGGATAAGTGGGAGGAGCTGAAAAAGGCGGAAAAGCATTTTGCAAGCACCTCCGAAATGATGCAGGCGATCCCGAAGAACTTCCCGGCGCTGATGCGGGGAGAGAAGGTACAAAAAAAGGCGGCGAAGGCCGGGTTCGACTGGGACAATGCTGCCGATGCGCTTTTAAAGCTCCGGGAGGAAACAGAAGAGCTGCAAGAGGCCATGGAGGGCGGCGGCGATATCGCGGAGGAGATGGGCGACTTGTTCTTCGCGGCGGTAAACGTGGCGCGGCTGCTCAAGTTGGATTCGGAGCAAACCCTGACGAATGCTACGAATAAGTTCATTCGACGCTATACGGCAATGGAGGAGCTGGCATCCTCCCGCGGGCTGAAATTGGAAGAATTATCCTTGGCCGAGCAGGACAAGCTTTGGAACGAAGTAAAAAAAACAGATAAAACTATAAAAATGTGCCAGTAATTCAGGATTTTAGGCTTGTATAATCCATAAAATGCTGTTACAATAGTCGCGGACGTTCCCCCAAGGGAGCAATGATTTTTGAATTACTTTAAGGAGGATTTATTCCATGAACAAAACCGATTTGATCGCTGCAGTCGCCGCTAAGAGCGAATTGTCCAAGAAGGACGCCGAGAAGGCCGTTAACGCTTTCGTCGCCACCATCACCGACAGCCTGAAGGCCGGTGAAAAGGTTCAGCTGGTTGGCTTTGGCGCTTTCGAAGTTCGCAGCCGTGAGGCTCGCAAGGGCCACAACCCCATGACTGGCGCTGAGATCAACATCCCCGCTTCCAAGGCTCCCGTATTCAAGGCCGGCAAAGCGTTCAAGGATGCCCTCAACTAATTCGGCAGCAAGCATAAATTGGCCGCTTCGTGAGGAGCGGCCTTTTTCGTGGAGCGTTGATCGGAGTATAACATGAGTATTTGGCTGCAATTATTGATCGTTTGCCCCATGCTGTTTTTAGCGGGCTTTGCGGATTCCATTGCGGGCGGCGGCGGTATCATATCGCTTCCGGCACAAATGCTGGCAGGGCTGCCCATCCATATGGCTTACGGCACCAACAAGTTCGCCATGAGCCTTGGCACCACCATGAGTACCTTTCAATACGCCAAAAGCGGGAATATCCGTTGGAAGCCTGCGCTGTTTGCGGCTGGCGGGGCACTTATTGGCGCAAACCTTGGCGCACAGCTTGCCATGCTGCTGGACGAAAAGTATTTAAGCTACTGCCTAATGGTGCTGCTGCCTGCGGCGGCAATATTCTTAATGTGTAACCGCAAGTTCGGCTCCGAGGAGCATGTGCGGGAGGTGCCTATGGGCAGGCAGTATGTGCTGTCTGCATTCATCGGCCTTGTGGTGGGCGCATATGACGGTTTTTTTGGGCCAGGGGCCGGTACCTTCTATGTGCTGCTGTTCACCTCGCTTTTGGGCTACGATCTTCTTTCTGCCTCCGGCAACGCCAAGGTGGTGAACCTCGCCTCCAACATCGGGGCGCTGGTAGCGTATATCATCGGCGGCAAGGTAATGTATATCATCGGAATCCCAGCGGCGTTTTGCACCGTGGCGGGCAACTATGTAGGCTCTAAGCTTGCAATCAAAAACGGCTCCAAGTTCATTCGCCCGGTGATGGCTGTGGTGATATTGCTGTTGTTTGTAAAGATCATTTTAGATTTGGTACAGCCTGCCGCATAAGAAAAGAAAACAAAAAAGAAGGTCGCGTTCGACCTTCTTTTTCGTTTCAAGGCTTATGCCATCAGCTTTTCCAACGCGGCAAGGCGCAGTGCGGTGCAGAACACCTCAACCGCCTGCTTTAATTCGGAGACCGGCGGCATGGTGGGCGCAATGCGGATGTTGCTGTCGTTCGGGTCTTTTCCGTAGGGGAAGGTAGCGCCGGCGTTGGTCATCACCACGCCCGCCTCCTTTGCAAGCTCCAGCGTGCGCTTGGCGGTACCGGGCATAGCGTCTAAGCTGATGAAATACCCGCCTACCGGGCGGTTCCACTTTGCTATGGACAACGGTGCGATATCCCGATCCAGCGCCTCCAGTACGGCTTCAAACTTAGGCCGAAGGATAGCCGCCTGCTTTTTCATATGCTCCAGCGTGTGCGCCTTGTCCTTTAAGAAGCGCACATGGCGCAGTTGATTCACCTTGTCTGCACTGATGAGCTGCACGGTCAAGATCTTCTGCGCATACTTGAGGTTATCCTCGCTCATTGCCATCACCGCTACGCCTGCGCCGGGAATGGTCACCTTAGAGGTAGAGGCAAACTCCACAGGCATATCCGGATTGCCTGCTTCCCGGCAGAGCGTGAGGATGTCGGGGAAGGGCTGGAAGTCACAGCCAAAGTCATGGATGCAATAGGCGTTATCCCAAATCAAGAGAAAGTCCTTGGCGGCGGGCTGCATGGAGGCGATGCGGCGAACGGTAGCATCGCTGTACACAATGCCCTCCGGGTTGGAGTACTTGGGTACGCACCACATGCCCTTTACCGCCGGGTCCTTGATGGCAGCCTCCACCGCGTCCATATCCGGGCCTTCCGCCGTCATGGGAATGGTGATAAGCTCCATGCCAAAGCTCTGGGAAATGGCAAAGTGCCTATCGTAACCGGGGGCGGGGCAGAGGAACTTTACACGATCCAGCTTGCTCCAAGGGGTATCGCTGTGTAAGCGCCCGTGGGTATACGCCCGGGCTACGGTGTCGTACATAAGCGTTAGGCTGGCGTTTCCGCCAACGAACACTTCCTCGGGCTTTACACCAAGGATCTCCGCAAACAGCTTGCGTGCAGAGGGAAGCCCCATCAGGTTGCCGTAGTTTCTGGCCTCGATGCCGTCTATCTGGCAATCCTCGGGTTTGGAGAGGATGCTTAGAACTTCGGAAGAAAGGTCTAACTGATCGCGCCCCGGTTTTCCGCGAGACATATCCAGCTTTAATCCTCTGGCCTTCAGCGCGTCAAAGGCCTCCTGCATACGGCTGCGTTCCGCCGCCAGTTCCGCTTTGGTCATTTCGCCATAGGGTTTCATAATGCACCTTCCTTTAGTTATGTTTATTTGTACTCGCCCTTCATGGTTTTTTCCACGGCGTTTAATATGTTCTCGTACCCAGTGCAGCGGCACAGGTGACCGGAGAGCAGCTTTCTTAGCTCGTCCCGGGTGTATTGCTTGCCGCTTTCCAGTATTTCCACAGCGGACATGATAAAGCCCGGCGTGCAGAAGCCGCATTGCACGGCGGCTTCCTCTAAAAATGCCTTCTGGATGGGGGCAAGCTCACCTTCGGGGGCAACGCCCTCCAATGTGCGAATGTTTTTACCCTCCGCCCATATGGCAAGGTAAATGCACGAGTTGAAGCACTCGCCGTCTATCAGCACGTTGCAAGCGCCGCATTCGCCTACCTCGCAGCCCTTTTTCACACTGGTCAGGCGGTAGTCGTTTCGTAGCATATCCGTTAAGGATGCCCGTACATCCACCATGGTTTCGGTATACTTGCCGTTGATGGTGCAGGTGACTAGCTGCATTTGTTTTTTCATGCGATCACACCTCCCGCAAGACGAATGGATTCTACGAGTGCGCGCCTTGTTAATTCCTCCGCCAGCTGCAACCGGAATTCCTTGCTGGCGCGCCAACTGGTGCGTGGGTTTACATCCTCCAGTACGGCTTTTGCAACAGCCTCCACCGTTTCCGTGCATACGGCTTTGCCGCGCCCTGCGGCTTCGCCCATAGGCGCACGCATGGGAACAGGCCCCGCAACGCCGAACGCGATACGCACATCCTCCAAGGTTTTTTTGTCTGCCGATAACTTCACGTTGACCGAGCAGCCGGTGGTTGCAATGTCCATGGCGTTTCGCATGGCGTATTTGATGTAATGCCCAAAATACCCTTCGTAGCTTTGCTTTTTAATAAGGATGGCGGTCAATAGCTCCGCGGGCTGCAAGGCGACCTTTCCGGCGCTGACATAGTATTCCTTAATAGGCAGCTGGCGCACACCGTCGGGCCCCGTCAGCTCCACAACAGCGTCCCACGCATGCAGGGTGGAAGCAGAGTCTGCACTGGTTACGCCGTTTGAAATGTTGCCGCCGATGGTGCCAATGTTTCGTATCTGCGGGCCGCCCACCTTATCCACCGCTTCTCCTAACACGGGAATGATTTTCTGAATAAGAGGGTCTTTGGTGATGTGCGAAAAGCTGGTAACGGGTAAAATGCGAAGCGTACCGTCCGCATCCAGCTTCACGCCGCGAAGCTCGTTTAATTTGTAAATGCTGACCAGCTCACAGCCGGCCATGCGGCCTTCACGAATCTTGATGAGAACGTCGCTGCCGCCGGCAATGATCTTCGCCTCCGGATGCTCCTGTAAAAGAGAGATCGCATGCGGCACGGAGGTCGCCTCGTAGATTGCCTTTACATCATACATACTGCTGTACCTCCTTAAATCAAGCCTTCTTCGCGGAACCGGGCAAACAATACATGCGGGTTCAGCGGAGCAGTGTTTACGGCAACGCCGGTGGCGTTCAATACGGCGTTTCTTATGGCGGCTGCGCCGGGAACGGCGGGGGGCTCGCCAAGCGCCTTTGTACCGAATGCGCTGGTGGGCTCATAGTTTTCCACAAACTGTGCTTCCAAATGCGGATGATCCATGGTGGTGGAAAGCTTGTAGTCCAACAGGTTGTTGTTCAGCGGCTTTCCGGTCTTCGGGTCGAACAGGAGCTTTTCCGATAAGCCGTATCCTATCGCCATGCTCATGCCGCCGTGTACCTGTGCTTCCGCAAGAGCCGGATTGATAAGCCTGCCACAGTCGTGCACATTGATGATGTTCAACAGCTTAACCTTGCAAAGCGGAATGTCTACCTCCACCTCCGCAAAGCCGCAGCCCAGCGAAAACGCATTGGTCTTGCACTGATAGGTGCTTTCCGCGGTCAGGTGCTGGGAGTTTTCCAGGCTATATAGGGCGGTGGTGGAAAGCTGCTCCAAGGGCATCAAAACCCGCCCGGTGTTTTTTTGAATGATGTTGCCGTCAACCAAATCAAGGTCGCTTACCTGCATTCTTGTCAGTTCATGGGCGTAGGACAGCACCCGTTCCTTTAAAAGAAGCGCGGTCTGCTTGACCGAGAACCCGCCCACATAGGTTTGGCGGGAGGCATACGCGCCCGTGCCGTACGGAGTCACGTCCGTATCCTGCGTGGATACCATATGTACCATGGAAAGCGGGATGCCGAGGGTGTCCGCCGTCATTTGTGCAAACACGGTGTCTGCACCTTGGCCTATTTCCGTTTCGGGCAGCTGCACTTGTACGGAGCCGTCCTGATTCATCACCATCCGGCAGGAGGAGGACTCCAGCGAGATGGGCCATACGGCGGTGTTGTACCAGAAGATGCACATGCCGATGCCGCGCCGCACGGGGCCCGTTTGGTTTTGATATTCCTTTATTTTTTCGTCCCAGTGCATGTAGGCCTTGCCCTTTTCGATGCACTGATTCAAGCTGTCAAAATAATTCTCGTTTTTCGAGAAACCGTCCACAAAGCCCACCGGCATCATGTTCATCTGCCGGAAGGGGATGGAAGCAAGCCTTAACTGCCTTGCGATATCCTCTGCATGGCTTTCCAGCGCAAAGGTGGCCTGCGGAATGCCGTAAGCGCGCATAGCGCCGGAGGCGGGCGTGTTGGTAAATACGGTGTAGGTATCGCCCTTTGTGGCAACTTCGCTTTGGTAGATCTGCCGGAAGGCGGTCATGCCCTTGGCGGCAATACCGTGCCCATGGCTGGCGTATGCGCCCTGATTGGAGAAGGACTCAAAGGAACGGGCTACCATTCTGCCGTCCGGGCGTACATAGCTTACCAAGTGGAAGCGGATGGCGTGACGCACACGGTTGCAAACAAAGGTTTCCTCTCGGCTCACATCCAGCTTTACCAAGCGCCCGCCCACCTGCGTGGAAAGATACGCGCAAAGGGGCTCGTAAAGCGCGTCCTGCTTGTTGCCAAAGCCGCCGCCTATGTAGGGCTTGATGATGCGCACCTTCCCCCAAGGAATGCCCAGCGCTTGGCCAACCACACGGCGCACGATGTGCGGAATCTGCGTGGAGGATACCACGACCACCCGGCCTGCTTCCATGTACGAATAGCAAACATGGTTTTCAATGTGGCAGTGCTGCACGGTTGGCGTGTCGTACCAGCCCTCTATGCGAATTAAGCCCGGCTCCTTGATGGCTTCATCAAAATTACCGTCCTCAAAGGAGGTATGGGCTAAAATATTATTCTTGAATCTTTTGTGGAGCTGGGGTGCGCCGTCCTGCATGGCCTCCACTTGATCCAGAACAAAGGGCAGCGCCTCATACTCTACCTTTAACGCGCGAACGGCCTGCGTTGCCGCGATCTCGTCCTCGGCAACAACGGCTGCGATATCGTCCCCGTAAAAGCGAACATGCTTGGTCAATAAATGCCTGTCCGCAACGTCCTGATGGTGCGGGTCGGTAGACCAAGGGTGCCCCGCCGTGGGGAAGGGAATATCCGGCACGTCAAAGCAGGTAACGATCTTTACAACGCCCTCAATGTTTTCCGCTTCGGATGTGTCAATGCTTTTTACAATGCCGTGCGCAAATTCCGCATGCAGAATTTTAACGATCAACGCGGACTTGTCGCAAAGATCGTCCGTGTATTTCGCGCGGCCTGTTACTTTGTCGTAAGCGTCGATACGAATAACGCTTTCTCCTACGCTCATGCGAAAACTCCTCCTTTAAGGTGTGTCAAAAAACAATGGTAAAACTTGATCCGCGCTCTGTTATTACATAAACCGCATGGCGGTTACGTCAAACAGGCCTTGGTCGGTCAGGCGAACCGCCGGAATGACCGGCAGCGCCAGAAAAGATAAGGTAATAAACGGATCGGAGCGGGAAACCGCGCCAAGAGCCGCCGCCTCCGCCAGCAGCGCCTGCTGTTTTTCAAGCAGCTCTTCCATGGGGATGTCCGTCATGATACCGGCGATGGGCAAGGGCAAAACAGCCTTTACCTCGCCGCCGCTAATAACAACGTACCCGCCGCCGCATGCTTCTAACGTATCGATCGCTAATAGCATATCCCGGTCGTTATCTCCGGCAACGATCAGGTTGTGAGAATCGTGAGCAACGGTGGAGGCGATAGCGCCGTTTTGAATGCCAAGGCCGGAGAGGATGCCAAGCGCATATTCTCCTGTGGCGTGGTGTCGCTCGATCACAGCCAGCTTATTTAAGCCGAGCCCGGGCTGGAACAAGCCGTTTTCCGTGGGGACCTCTCGCACAGTGCATTTGGTGACCAGCTGCCCGGGTATCAGCTCGATCACTGGCATATCGCCCTTGACCGGCAGATCCAGCATATCCGGCTGCCGCGCCGCCAAGCGTACGCTGCCGCAAACAGAGGCATCCGTTTTTGGTTCAGGCAACACGTCGTCTTCATAGATATGCCCGTTCACAAACACCATTTTAGGCGTAAAGGTGCGAAGGTTGTCTAATATCACCAAGTCTGCCCGGTAGCCGGGCGCAACAGCGCCGATACGCTTTAGGCCGTAGGCGCGGGCAGCGTTGATGGTTGCCATGCGGATGGCCTTGATGGTGCCGATCCCGGCGGATACCGCCCGCTGAATGATGTGGTTGATGTGCCCCTCTTGCCGGATGTTTTCTAAGTGTTTATCGTCCGTGCAAAACAGCATGTTGTCGGTCGGCAGTTCTTCGTAAGCGATGCGGCGGAACATGGCCTCTATGCCGTGGGCAGCAGAACCCATGCGAAGCTGTATGGTAAGCCCACGGCGAAGTTTTTCAAGCATCTCCTCGTATTGGGAGCATTCATGATCAGAAGATGGGCCGGCAACACAATATGCGTTTAAATCATTGCCGGAAACCAACGGGGCATGCCCGTCGATGGGGCGGTCATAAAACAGCAGCAGCTTTTCCAGCATGGTTTGCTCTGCATTGGCGGCGGCAACATAATCCATCACCTCGCCCAAGCCCAGCACTCTTGGATGGGATAAAAACTGTTGTAAATCCTCTGCTTTTAATACCGCACCGCTGGTTTCAAAGCCGGTGCAGGGCACGCAGGAGGGCATCATCACCAGCACGTTCAGAGGTAGATTCTCCGTTTCTTGCAATAAGTAACGGATACCCGCGCTGCCTAATACGTTGGCGATCTCGTGGGGATCCGCAATGATGGTGGTGGTGCCGTGAGGCAATACTGCTCGGGCGTATCCGGCGGGGTGAGACATAGAGCTTTCGATGTGCACATGGCTGTCAATAAAGCCGGGGCAAACGTATGCGCCCTCCAAATCGATCTCCCGATCACCCGTGTAGCTCCCCAATCCAACGATCAAGGAGCCTTCTATGGCTACATCTAAGAGAAGGATTTCCTCCGTAAACACATCTACCACATGTGCGTTTTTCAGCACAAGAGATGCATGCCCGCTTTTTGCGGCATGTACGGCTGTTTGCAGCGTATGGGGTGTGATGGGTGTGGAATACATGAGAACACCTGCCTTTTTGTTAGTATAGCATGAAATATTTTTTTAACAAGGGGGCGGCGGGAGCCCAAAACCGCCGTAAAATCGGGTGGATTTGACGGAACTTTCGGATTGAACCGAAGGGTTGTGTATTGTGCTTCGGGGAAAAGCGTGATAAAATCCATAGATAGATGGAATGTTCCCGTGCCGTTTATCAATAATGTACGGATAAAATTTTTCATCACAGGGCGTCTCTCATATAAGTTTGCATAAGCTTGGCGCAAACGTTTCTACGAAGCGGCCCATCGCTTCACTATGAGGGCTTCGATACGGCGATCGCTGTGCCGCTTCGGGGTTCTTTTCTTTTATTAGCAGTGTCGGATTTTTGCGGTACCGACGGCGGAGGATTGGCATGATCGGCTGCGTGATACTGGCGGCGGGGCGTTCCCTGCGCTTTGGAGAACAGGAAAAATTACTCGCGACGTTTCACGGCAAGCCCATGCTTGCCGGGGTGTTAGACGCTGTTTGCGGCGTTGACGCGTTGCTGCCTTTGGCGGTAGTGCATAACGAGCCGGTTCGCGCCTTGATAGAGGCAAGAGGGATACCTACCGTATATAACCCGCAGCCGGAAAACGGTATTTCCGGCAGCATCCGTATTGGTTTAACAAAACTGACGGAGGGGCACGATCTGTCCGCCTGCCTGTTTGCCGTGGCGGATCAGCCGTACCTTACCGCAGCCTCCATACAAAGCATGCTAACGCAGCACCGGGCAGAGCCGGAGCATATCCTTGCGCTTTCGTATGAGGGCAGGCGGGGCAACCCCGTGCTGTTTCCACGCGACCTGTTCCCGCAGCTTTTGCAGCTGACGGGGGATGTAGGCGGCAGCACGATCATCAAGGCGAATCCAAATAGAGTAGTATTGGTACAGGCAAAAAGCGTTCGGGAGTTATACGACTTTGATACCGTACAGGCTGTACAGAATCAGGAGGCAGAATGATGTTTACCGGTATTTTGCAGGGAACGGTTGTACATGCACAAAAGCTGGGGCAGTTGACCGTTGTTGAAAACGGAAGCCTTGTAGTGGAGGAAGGCGTGATTAGCGGCGTATTTCAAACGCTGCCGGAGCGCTACAACGGGCTTCCCGTACAACGGTACGGTAACGCGCTGATCATCCCCTCCTTTTCAGACCTGCATCTGCATGCCCCCCAATATGCCATGCTGGGGCTGGGGATGGACTTGCAGCTGTTGGAATGGCTCAACACCTATACCTTCAAAACCGAGTCTCGCTTTCAGGATGCGGACTTTGCAAGGCTGGTGTACCGGGATTTGGCAAAAACGCTCATCCAAAACGGTACCACGCGGGTAGTGATGTTTTCCTCTATCCATCGGGAGGCAACGCATATCCTGATGGAGGAGCTGGAAGCGGCGGGGGTCACGGGGTACGTTGGCAAGGTGAATATGGATAGGAATTCCCCGGATTACCTTGTGGAAACCACACAACAATCCCTAACGGAAACCCGGCGCTGGTTGGAGGAATGCAGCTATAAGCATGTAAAGCCCATCATTACCCCGCGCTTTACGCCCTCCTGCACAGACGAGTTGATGGAGGGCTTGGGGGCGCTTGCAAAGGAATATCAGGTGCCGGTGCAGTCGCATTTGTCTGAGAATTTAGACGAGATCGCATGGGTAAAGTCTTTGCGGCCAGACTGCGCGCAGTATTGGGAAACCTACGAAAAAACAGGTCTCTTTGGGCCTCGCACGGTGATGGCGCACTGCGTGTATTCCAACGAACGGGAGCGCGCCGCCATGAAGGCGCATGATGTTTGGGTGGCGCACTGCCCGGACAGCAACATCAACATCGCCACAGGCGTTGCGCCTATCCGCCGCATGCTAAACGACGGGTTGCACGTAGCCTTGGGCTCGGATATTGCGGGCGGCTCCCGCCTTTGCATGACGGATGTTGCCACCGCCGCCATTCGTGCGTCCAAGCGCAATTGGCTCGCAACCGAAAAAGAAGAGGCGTTTTTATCCGTGGCGGAGGCGTTTTATCTCATCACCTCGGCGGGGCAGGAATACTTCTTGGAACGCCCCGGCTTTGCGGCAGGAAATACGCTTCATGCGCTAGTGGTAACAGACGAGGGCTTGCCGCCTACCAGAGCGCTTACGCCGTCGGAGCGGCTGGAACGGCTGATCTATCTGGGAGGCAGCGGCTGCATCAAGGAGCGGTTCTCCGCAGGAAGAAAGCTTAACGCGTAGAATAAGGGCAGCCTCGCGGCTGCCTTTATATATTTGAAAGAATGACTGTCCGCACTTTTCTCTATTGCACATTACATGATATAATAATACGGTTAATGTCACCGGAGGATGGAGGACAGGCTATTGGAGTTAACTGGTCTAAACAAGGAACAGCTTCGCGCTGTGGAATGTGTGGACGGGCCGTTATTGGTGCTGGCGGGAGCCGGCTCCGGAAAGACCCGTGTGCTGACCTACCGCATCGCGAATTTAATAGAAAACCATCAGGTGCGCCCTTATCAAATACTGGCGCTTACCTTTACAAATAAGGCGGCAAAGGAAATGCGGGAGCGCACCCAGCGCTTGGTGGATGTACCCGCAGAAGACATCTGGGTAATGACATTCCACGCCTTTTGCATGCGCATCCTCCGGCGGGATATCCAGCATATCGGCTACGAGCGAAGCTTCACCATCTATGACGATGCGGATCAGCTGAGCGTGATCAACAATATCATCAAAAACATGGGGCTGGACGATAAAAAATTTCCCAAGCGGCAGCTGCGGGAGCATATCAGCCGCGCAAAAAATCAGCCCGGCGACCCGCTGGAGTATTTTCGGGACGAAGCCTTTGGCGCGGATACGCTTTTAAATGTGTACAAGCAGTATCAAAAAAGGCTGAAGGACAATAACGCGCTGGACTTTGACGATCTGCTTCTAAAAACCTTGGAGCTGTTTCACGCCTTCCCGGAGGTGCTGGGTTATTATCAAAACCGTTTCCGCTATGTGCTGGTGGACGAGTATCAGGATACCAACATGGCGCAGTACGAGCTGGTGAAGCTGCTGTCCCGTGAGCATCATAACATCTGCGTGGTGGGAGACGACGACCAGAGCATTTACGGCTGGCGCGGTGCGGACATTCGGAATATCCTTGAGTTTGAAAAGGACTTCCCGGGTGCCAAGACCATCCGCCTAGAGCAGAACTACCGTTCCACCAACGTGATACTTGACGCTGCCAACAGCGTGATCGAAAACAACAGCCGCCGTAAGAGTAAAAAGCTTTGGACGGCGCAAAAGGGCGGGGAACCCCTGCACCTGTTTGTGGCGGATAACGAGCGGTACGAGGCGGCATATGTATGCGACAAGATCATGTCCGGCGTGCATGCCGGCCGCCGCTACGATGAATTTGCCATCCTCTACCGCATGAACGCACAAAGCCGTATGCTGGAAACGCTGCTGATGCATTACGGCATCCCCTATCACGTTTACGGCGGCCTGCGCTTTTACGAGCGCAAGGAAATCAAAGACGTTATGGCGTATCTGCGCCTGTTATGTAACCCGGCGGACGATGTTGCCTTTGAGCGGGCGATCGCTGTTCCCAAACGCGGCTTGGGCGCGGCGGCTATGGCGGAGCTTGCAGCCGCTGCTACAGAAAACGGCACATCGTTGTTTTTAGCCGCCATGGAGGCGGAAGCGCTGTCGCCTCGGTGCAAGGCAAAATTCCGCGCCTTTGCGGACGAGGTGCGGGAGCTGATGGTGCTTCGCTTTACGCTGCCGTTATCGAAATTCGCCGAGGAAATGCTCAAGCGCATTGAATACGACGCGTATTTGCGGGAAGACAAAAAGGAGAACTATGAGACCCGCGCGGAGAACGTGGCGGAGTTGATTGGCGCCATGCGTGCCTTTGAAGAGGACGCTGTCGGCGTGGAGGACATGCTGCAAGCGTATTTGGAAAACGTGGCGCTGGTGTCCGATTTAGACAATATGGCGGACGACAGCGGGCAGGTGGCGTTGATGACGCTGCACAGCGCCAAGGGCTTGGAATTCCCGGTGGTGTTTATCACCGGCATGGAGGACTATGTGTTTCCCTCCCGAAGAGCGCGGTTCGAGCCGTCCTTGCTGGAAGAGGAACGGCGGCTGTGCTATGTGGGGATCACTCGCGCCAGGGAAGAACTGCATTTGGTGCGAGCCACCGAGCGCATGCTGTTCGGGCAAACGGATCATAACCCGCCCTCACTGTTTTTGCAGGAGATTCCGCAGGACTTGTTTGCGGAACCCATACGGGAGGAAAAGCCACGCCGCCAGCCTGCATGGGCGGAGCCGCAGCCAACGGCCTCTCCCGCATATCACGGTGGCTTTGGAGTTAAAAAGGCACCTGTTATCAAGCCTGCGGGCTTACCGCAAAACAGCGGCGCTGCAAGCAGTTATGCCGCGGGCGAGCGGGTAAGCCATGCCAACTTCGGAGAGGGCACGGTGCTGTCGGTAGAAGGCAGCGGCAGCGCACAGGTGGTCACCATTGATTTTGGCGCGCAAACCAAAAAATTCGCAGCGGCGTTCGCACCATTAAAAAAACTGGACGAGTAACGGAGTAAGCCCATGGAAGCAGGAAACAGACAATCAGAATTGACCGCGCTTTTGGCGGGTTATGCCAAGGCGTATTACGAGGAAGACGCGCCCCATGTGTCCGATGCGGATTATGACGCGCTTTATGACGAGCTTGTTGCGTTGGAGCGGGAAAGCGGCGTGGTGCTGCCGGAGTCTCCCACCAATCAAGTGGGTGGCGCACCGGTTTCCGGTTTTTTGCCGCATACGCATATCGCGCGGCTTTGGAGCTTGGATAAGGTGCGAACCGAAGCGCAGTTGTTGGATTGGGACGCAAGAGTGCATAAGCTCCGGGAGGAGCATATGGCGCGTACCGGCGAAAGGCTGGCGGAAATCAGCTATGCGCTGGAGTATAAATTCGACGGGCTTACCATCAACCTTACCTATGAAAACGGTATGCTGGTGCAGGGCGCTACCCGCGGCAACGGGCAAACCGGCGAGGGCATACTGCCGCAGATCAAAACCATCCGCACATTGCCCCGCACCATTCCCTTTAAAGGACGCATGGAGGTACAGGGGGAGTGCTATATGGCGCTTTCCGTATTGGAGCAGTTCAACAAAACGGCGGACGAGCCGTTAAAGAACGCAAGGAATGCGGCGGCAGGCGCGCTTCGCAATTTAGACCCCGCGGTTACTGCCTCCCGGCACTTGGACTGTTTTTGTTATAATGTAGGCTTTATTGAGGGCAAAACCCTGAAGGACCAAGGCGAAATGCGGGAATTCCTGTTGGAGAACGGCTTTCCAGTCAGCGATATGTGCCAGGTGGAAACGGATATCAAGGCGGTCATCTTAGGCATTCAGGCGGCGGAGCAGCGCCGGGAAACACTGGACTTTTTGATAGACGGCATGGTGATCAAAATTCGGGACTTTGCCACCCGGCAGGCGCTGGGGCATACGGAAAAGTTCCCCCGCTGGGCCATCGCCTTCAAGTTTTCCGCCGAGGAAGCCACCACGGTGGTGGAGGATATCACCTGGGAGGTGGGCCGCACGGGCAAGCTGACGCCGCTGGCCCATGTGTCGCCGGTGGAGCTTTGCGGGGCTACCATCAAGCGGGCCACCCTCAACAATTATGATGATATCCAGCGCAAGCGGGTGGGCGTTGGTTCCACGGTGTTCATCCGCCGCAGTAACGACGTGATACCCGAAATACTGGGCAGCGTTCCTAACGATACGCCCAAGGCGCAGGTGGAAAAGCCCACCCGCTGCCCGGCTTGCGGGGCGCATATCGAGCAGCGCGGTGCGCATATTTTCTGTACCAATTCGCTTTCCTGCCGTCCGCAGATCGTAGGGCGTGTGGCACATTTTGCCTCCCGGGACGCTATGGACATCGATACCCTTTCCGATAAAACGGCGGGAACCCTTATCGACGAGCTATCCTTGCGTTCCGTACCCCAGCTGTACGAGTTGACCATGCCGCAGTTGCTGGCGTTGGAGGGCTTTCAGGAGAAAAAGGCGCAGAATCTTTTATCTGCCATTGAGAATAGCAAGACCCGTCCCTTGGGTGCGTTTTTATTCGCCCTTGGCATTCCCAACGTTGGGAAAAAGACCGCGCAGGACTTAGCCCGCCGCTTCGGTACGCTGGAGGCAGTGCGAAATGCCACATTTGAAGAATTGATCGCCATTAACGACGTGGGAGATGTTGTGGCAAACGACGTGGTTGATTTCTTTGCCGATGCGTCCATCGCCGGGCAGGTAGACCGCCTGCTGGAACTGGGCGTTTCGCCTAAACCGGAGGAGGCGGTACAAACCGTTAGCCCCATAGCGGGGAAAACCGTTGTGGTTACGGGCACACTGCCAACGATGGGGCGGCGGGAGGCGGAGCAGCTCATCGTTTCTTTAGGCGGGAAGGCGGCTGGCAGCGTCAGCAAAAAAACGGATTATGTGCTGGCGGGCGAGGCGGCAGGAAGCAAGCTGGAAAAAGCGATAGAGCTTGGCATTCCCGTGTTGGATGAGGCCGCATTTCTTGCGTTGGCAGGAGAAGCAAAAAAGAGCGATACAGCAGAACAAACAACGCTGTTTTAGGGGAGAAGCATCAAGCATGCGGTTAGGCAAATTAGACAACGATACCTTGGAGAGATGCATATTAAAAAAGTTTACCCATGTGCGGCAGGAGGTGTTGAGCCTGCCTATGATCGGGCAGGACTGCGCGTCCGTGGATTTGGGCGGGGATATTGCAGTGCTTTCCTGCGACCCTATTACCTCTGCCACACGGCATATCGGCACGTTATCCGTACACATCAACTGCAACGACGCTGCTGCCGCGGGCGCGGAGCCAGTGGGCTTATTGGTAACGCTGTTAGCGCCGCCCACCGCAACGCTGGAGGAAATAGAAACCATTGCAAACGAGCTTGCAGAAGCGGCGCGTAACGCCAATGTGGATATCCTTGGAGGGCATACGGAGGTCACGGACAGCGTAACGCGGTTTGTAACCAACACCACAGTGCTTGCCAAGCTGCCCCCAAACGGGAAGCTTCCCGGTATGCGTCCGGGGGATCAGATCGTGATGACCAAATGGGCGGGCTTAGAGGGCAGCGCCGTGATCGTATCGGATTTTCACGACAAACTGGCAGTGATGGGAGAAGATAAGCTTTCGCGGCTTCGCGGCTTAACAAAGGAGCTGTCCGTGGTGCCGGAGGGCTGCTATGCCGCACGGCACGGCGCACACGCCATGCATGATATCACTGAGGGCGGCGTGTTTGGCGCTGTATGGGAAATGGCCTATACCGCAGGCTGCGGCATACGCCTAAACGAGAACGCGATACCCGTTCTTCCTGAAACGGAGGAATTATGCCGCCTGTTGGGGCTTGACCCGTACCGGCTGCTTTCCAGCGGCGCGATGCTGATTGCTTGCGAAAACGGCAAAGAAATGGCAGCCGGGCTGCAACAGGCGGGCGTTCCCGCCGCGGTGATCGGCTGCGCCGAAGCGGGAACCGGCGTATACCGGGAGGATGGCACGGTTGTGCATCCCCCGGAGGCGGACGAATTATACAGACTTTTTTAATATTTGTGTGACAGAGCCCAAGCCCCTGTGCTATACTATAGGGTAGCCTATTGGGCGGAAAAGAGGTTTCGGCATGATCAGCAGCATGACCGGTTACGGCAGAGGAACGGCTTCCGTGGACGGACGGGAGATCACGGTGGAGTTGAAAACCGTCAATCACCGCTTTTTAGATCTTGGCATGCGCATGCCGCGGCACTTGGGCTTTTTGGAGGACGTGTTCCGTAAGGAGCTGTCTTGCGCGCTCTCCCGCGGGCATGTAGATATCTATGTAAATTATACCAATACCAGAAGCGATGCCCGCACCGTTACCATTGACGAGGGCTTGCTAAAAATGTTTGTGGTTTCCGCCAGAAAGGCCAACGCTGCGCTGGGCTTGCAGGACGACCTAACCCTTACAAACGCCCTTCGCATGCCGGACGTTACTACCGTTACGGAAGCGGAGGAAAACCGCGATGCCGTGATCGAACTCACAAAAGAAGCGATCGCGCTGGCGGTTGGGGAACTCAAAACCATGCGGGAGCAGGAAGGCCAACGCCTGTTTGCGGATATTTCCGCCCGCTGTGACGCGGTGCTTTCTCTTACGGAGAAAATAGCGCTTCGGGCTCCGCTGGTGGTGGAGGAATACCGCACGAAGCTCAATGAGCGCATCGCCCAGTTTTTAAACGATACGGAGGTAGACCGTGCAAGGCTTGCCACCGAGGTGGCGCTTTTTTCCGACAGAGCCAGTATCGACGAGGAGATCGTTCGCTTAAGAAGCCATGTTACCGCCATGCGCGAGGCGCTGCAGGCCAAGGAGCCTGCGGGCAGGCGCTTGGATTTTATTGTGCAGGAAATGAACCGGGAGTTCAACACCATAGGCTCCAAGGCAAACGACGCTGCATTAACGGGCTTTGTGTTGGCAGGGAAAAACGAGATCGAAAAGATCCGCGAGCAGATACAAAACGTGGAGTAAAGGAGCACTGCATGGCGATCAAGCTGATCAATATCGGGTTTGGCAACATCATATCGGCAAACCGGCTGGTGGCCATCGTCAGCCCCGAAAGTGCGCCAATCAAGCGCATTGTGCAGGAAGCAAGGGAAAGCGGCAGGCTGATCGACGCCACCTACGGGCGGCGTACGCGGGCTGTAGCGGTGATGGACAGCGGGCACATCGTACTGTCTGCCGTGCAGCCGGAAACTGTTGCGAACCGTCTTGGCTCCAAGGTTGAGCCGGAGGACGAGGTTTAACGTAAGCGCAGGAGGAACGATCATGACTGCCAAAAGAGAAGGAATGCTTTTAGTGATATCCGGCCCGTCCGGCGTTGGCAAGGGAACCATTGCCAAGTGCTTGATTGATCGCAACCCTAAAATGCATTTTTCCGTGTCTGCCACCACAAGGAAGCCCCGCCCCGGAGAAATCGAGGGCGTGCATTACTTCTTCAAAACGGAAGCGGAATTCCAAACCATGGTAGACGAAAACTGCTTTTTGGAATACATGCAGAATTTCGGCACGCATCATTACGGCACGCCCAAGGCTTATGTGGCGGATCAGCGGGCTGCCGGGTTCGACGTGATACTGGATATCGACGTAAAGGGCGGCATGCGGGTCAAGCAGGTCTGTCCGGATGCCGTGCTGATATTCATTGCGCCTCCCACCATAAGCGAGTTGGAAACCCGCCTGATCGGCCGCGGCACGGAGGGAACTGAAGCCATGCGCCGCAGGCTGGAGGAAGCGAAAACGGAGCTGACCTATATCGAAAAATACGATTACGTTGTAGAAAACGACGTGATCGAGATCGCGGTACACGATATCGAAAATATCGTGTCGGCAGAAGCAAACCGCGTGATAAGAAATCAAAAGCTTGTACAAAAGTACGCAGGAGGCAAATAATATGACTGAAAAACGCGCCCTCAACAAACCCGCCCTCAACGACATGATCGATAAGGTCGGCTGTCGCTACATGCTGGTGACCACGGTGGCTTGCCGCGCCCGCCAGCTCTTGACCACACCGGATAAGCTGGGCGACGACAAACCCGTTTCCTTGGCGGTGGAGGAGCTTTACGAGGACAAGCTCAACGTGGAGTATCCGGCGGAATACGAAGCAAAATAACAGCCGCTGCCTCCTAAAGCAGTCCATAAGGGCTCTTTTGGGGCTACGGTTTCAACCATCGCAAGCTTACGCACATATGGGGCGGGCGCACAAAATGCCCCGCCTTTCTATTTATTCATACAGCCAATACAAAAGGAGGGCATAGGCATGTTTGCACAGGTCACTGTGGATATCGCGCACAGCAATGTGGATAAGTGCTTTACCTATGCGATTCCGGAGGGATTGGCGGTAGAGGTGGGGCATCACGTTCTGGTGCCTTTTGGCCGGGGCAGCAAGCCGACGGAGGGCTTTGTTCTGGCGGTGGGAGATACCTACAGCTCGGATACGGAACCAGCAAAAATCAAGGAGATCACCCGCATCATTGAACCGTACCCCGTGTTTTTGCCACAGCAGTTGGCGCTTGCCCGCTGGATGCAGGAGGCATACAACTGCCTGCTGGTGGACGCGCTGCGGCTGATGATTCCGGCGCAGCTTAGAGGCGGGCGCATACAGGAAAAAACGGTTCGCACGGTGCAGATCGCGCCGGGGCTAGACAGGGAAGCTGCAAAGGCCGCAATGCTGGATAAAAACGGCCGTGCGAAAGCCCCTAAGCAGCTGGAGGTATTGCAGCTGCTTGCAGAAACAGAAATCGAAATGGCGGTGGCGGACATCTGCGCGTTCATCCCCGGCGGGGCAGGCGCAGTTTCGGCGCTGCTTAAAAAAGGGCTGCTGGTAGAAAGCGGGCACGTTACTTTCCGCCGCCCGCACGACGGCGCGCAGGAGCCGCAAACCGGCGAGGTGACCCCAACGCCCGCGCAGCAAGCCGCCATCGATACCGTGATTGCCGGTATGGAGCGGGGCGGCGGTACGTTTTTGCTGCACGGCGTTACAGGCAGCGGCAAAACGGAGGTATATCTTCGCTGCATTCGGCATTGCATCGATCAGGGACGGCAGGCTATCGTTTTGGTACCGGAGATCGCCTTAACGCCGCAAACGGTTGGGCGCTTTAGAAGCCGCTTTGGAGACAGCGTGGCGGTGCTGCACAGCAAGCTGTCTGCAGGAGAGCGCTTTGACGAATGGCGCAGAATCCGTTTGGGAAAGGTGCAGGTGGCGGTAGGCGCCAGAAGCGCCGTATTCGCTCCCTTTTCCGATATTGGGCTCATCGTGATCGACGAGGAGCACGAGCAAAGCTATCAAAGCGAAAACACTCCCCGCTATCATGCTGCAGAGGTCGCACTTCGGCGCTGTGCGCAGGCAAATGCGCCACTGGTACTGGGCAGCGCAACGCCCTCCATCACCAGCTATCACCGGGCGGAGCAGGGGCGCTATCAGTTGATCGAAATGAAGGAGCGCGTGGAAGCTCGCCCTATGCCCAAGGTGACCGTGGTGGATATGCGGGAGGAATTCTTGGCAGGAAACAACGGCATTTTCAGCGCGGCGCTGGTGGAGCGGCTGCAAGCCTGCTTACAGGCAAAGCAGCAGGCGATTTTGTTTATCAACCGCCGGGGGTACAGCACATTCGTTTCCTGCCGGGGCTGCGGCTTGGTGCTGGAATGCCCCAATTGCGACGTGTCGTTGACGTATCACAAAACCGATGGCAGCATCCGCTGCCATTACTGCGGTTATACCGCAAAGGTACCGGCAGTATGCCCCGCCTGCGGCAAGCCGTACCTGAAATACTTTGGCGTTGGCACCCAGCAGGTGGAGGAGCAGCTGCATGAGCTGTTCCCAAACGTTACCTCCATCCGCATGGATATGGACAGCACCCGCACCAAGGACGCGCATGAAACGCTGCTGTCTGCCTTTCGCCGCGGCGAAGCGCAGGTGCTCATCGGCACGCAGATGGTGGCAAAGGGGCTGGACTTTCCCAATGTAACGCTGGTAGGCGTGGTCGCGGCGGATTCAACTTTGTACATTCCGGATTACCGCAGTGCAGAGCGCACCTTTGAGCTGTTGACGCAGGTAGCCGGGCGCGCTGGGCGGGATGCGGCGTTGGGGCATGTGGTCATCCAAACCTATTCTCCGGAGCATCCTGCTATCCGCTTTGCCAAAACACACGATTTCAACGGTTTTTACGCCCACGAATGCAAGGAGCGGCAGGCGGCGCTGTTTCCGCCCTTTTCCCTGTTTGTGCGCGTGCTGTTTTCCGGCATGGAGGAGGAGCCGTTATCACAAGGCTGCACTCGCTTCGCAAAAGGGCTGAACGAGACGCTCCTGCAAGCCTTGGGCGAGAAGAACGCCGCGCAGCTTTTGTATCTTTGCGCATCGCCCGCGCCGGTAAGAAGGCGGCAGGGGGTATACCGCTATCAGGTGCTGGTAAAGCTGCTTCGCACCGCCAATACAGCATCGGCGCTCAATGCCATTTACCGCTATACAGCGGCGCACAGAACAGAGGCGTTTACCACGCTGGAGGTCAACCCCGGCGATATGTTCTGATGACAGCGCAATGAATTTTGCGTATAATACATGTAACGAATAATGGAGGAGCATCACAATGGCGCTAAGACGAATTCTTCGGGAACAGGACCCCGCACTATATAAGGTCTGCCGGCCGGTAGACAAGATAAACGGCCGCATCACAACACTTATCGACGACATGTTGGAAACCATGTACCACGCCAACGGCTGCGGGCTGGCCGCGCCGCAGGTGGGGGTGCTGCGGCGGGTGTTCGTGGTGGACTGCGGGGACGGCCCCGTGGAAATGATCAACCCGGAGATCATCGAAACCAGCGGCGAGCAGGGCTGCTTTGAGGGCTGCCTGTCTTTCCCCGGGGAAAGCGGGTATGTGGTGCGTCCCAACCATGTGATCGTGCGGGCGCTGAACCGCAAGGGCGAGCTGATGGAATATGAAGCCACCGAGTTGTTTGCAAGAGCAGTGCTCCATGAAAACGACCATCTGGACGGCTTGGTGTATAAACGCTTGGTGACCGAGCCGCCGGAAGGCTATAAAGAGGATATGGACGACGAGGAGGACGGCGAGAATACATGAGGATCGCTTTTTTAGGCACGCCGGAATTTGCCGTGCCGTCCCTGCAAATGCTGATAGATGCCGGGCATACGCTGCTGGTGGTGACTCAGCCGGATCGCCCGCAGGGCAGGCATGCAACGCTTACCCCGCCGCCTGTAAAGGTGCTGGCAGAAAAACACGGCATCCCCGTGTTCCAATGCGAAAAAATACGGCTGCCGGAGGGCGTGGAGGCGCTTCGTGCGTTTCGCCCGGAGCTGATGGTCACAGCGGCCTTTGGACAGATACTGTCCAAGGAGAATTTGGATATCCCCACACACGGCTGCATCAACGTACACGGCTCGTTGCTACCGAAATACCGGGGTGCCGCGCCTATCCAGTGGGCGGTGATAAACGGCGAGCATGTGACCGGCGTTACCACCATGTTAACGGATGTGGGCCTGGATACCGGGGATATTTTACTAACGGAAGAAACGCCCATCCAGCCGGAGGAAACGGCGGGAGAACTGTATTGCAGGCTTGCGGATATCGGTGCGGGGCTGCTTAAAAAAACCATCGTCGCGCTGGAAGCCGGCACATTAACGCCCACGCCGCAAAACGAGGCGGCGGCAACAAAATGCGGCATGCTGAAAAAAGAGCATGGCAAGCTGGACTTTTCCTTGCCGGCACAGCGCCTGCATAACCTGGTACGGGGCGTTAACCCGTGGCCGGGGGCGTATGCGCTTTTAAACGGCGAACCGCTGAAAATTTGGAAAATCAGGACCGCGCCGGAGGCGCTGCCTCCCAAGGATGCACCGTTAGGAATGCTGTTTGGCGGTGTAAAGCAAGGCTTGTTTGTTACCTGCGCGGATGGCGCGCTGGAAATATTGGAGTTACAGGCGGCAGGCGGTAAGCGGGTGCAGGCCAAGGTCTATTTAATGGGTAAGCCCATCGTGGGGAGCGTTTTAACATGAGCGTTCGGCGAAGAGCGCTGGAAGCGTTAACGGACGTGACCGACCGGGGGGCGTATGCCAACCTGCGCTTAAAGTCTGCCCAACAAGGGCTTTCCTTGCAGGATGCCGCGTTCGTTTCCGCGCTGGTGTACGAAACACTGGATCACCTGCTGTACATCGACCATGTGCTCTCTGCTTTTATCAAGGGCAGCCAAAAGCCCGTGATACGGGGGATTCTTCGCATGGGCGTTTGCCAGCTTTTATACATGCATGTGCCTATATCCGCCGCGGTGAACGAAAGCGTAAAGCTGGCAAAAGAGGTTGGGAAAAATGCTCTTTCCGGGTATGTGAACGGGGTTCTTCGGCATGTGGCGCAGGAAAAAGACGCGCTGCCGCCGTTACCCAGCGATCCTGTGCAGCGCATGAGCATCCAATATAGCTGGCCTATCTGGCTGGTGCAGGAATGGACGGCGCGCTTTGGTACGGCGGAAACGGAACGGCTGCTTGCCTGCCCGCCCGCAAAAACAGCCTTGCGCCCGCAGCCGCCCTATACCGTGGAGCAGCTTTCTAAGTTGTTGACGCAAATGCAGATCGGCTTTATGCCGGGCAAGCTGGCGCATGACTGCCTGCTCTTGGATTCGGGCTTTGATATCGTAAATCAGCCGCAGTTTAACGAGGGCTGCTATACCGTGCAAAGCGAAAGCGCCATGCTGGTGTGCCGCGCCTGCGGGGTGGAGCCAGGTATGCGCATACTGGATGCCTGCGCCGCACCCGGCGGGAAAAGCGCCTATCTCTATGCGCTGGCTGGTGGCGATTGCAAGCTGTTCTCTTGGGAGCTGTATCCGCACAGGGCGGAACTGATGCAAAACACCTTTTCACGGCTGCATGTGCAGGCGGATATTTCGGTGCAGGATGCGGCAGAGCCGCGCCCGGACGCGATTGCGCAATACGATGTGGTATTGATCGACGCGCCCTGCTCCGGCCTTGGGGTTGCGGGCAGTAAGCCGGATGTACGATATGCCAAGTCAAGTGAAGGCATTTTTGAACTGGCAAAGCTGCAAGAACGCATACTCAATACCTGTGCGGCATATGTAAAACCCGGCGGTGTACTGGTGTATGCCACCTGCACGATCTCAACAACAGAAAACGAGGAGCAGATCACGCGGTTTCTGGCAATGCACGCAGAGTATGCTTTGGAAACGCTTGTACCCTACCTGCCGGAAGCAATACCGGGCTTACAAAGCGGCATGGTGCAGCTATTGCCACAGCGGGACGGCGTGGAAGGCTTTTTTATGGCAAGGCTCAGAAAAACGAGGTAACGCATGTACCTGATGGATGCCACAACAGAAGAACTAAAGGCGCTGCTCACAGGCTGGGGCGAGCCTGCCTTTCGCCTGCGGCAGGTCTTGGAATGGCGCAGCCGCGGCGTGCGGCCCGAGGGCATGACCAATCTATCCAAAACCCTGCGGGAACGCTTGCAAACGATACCCTTTGGCGGCGCTGTGATCGAGCAGGTGCGCATATCAGAAATTGACGGTACAAAAAAATACCTGTTTCGCTTAGAAGACGGTAATCTGGTGGAGGGGGTGCTGATGGGCTACCATCACGGCAACACCTTCTGCCTGTCCACACAGGTGGGCTGCCGCATGGGCTGTGCCTTTTGCGCGTCCACGCTGGAGGGCTTGGTGCGGAATCTTCGCGCGGGAGAAATGCTGAGCATTCTTGCCTGCGTAGAGCAAAGCGAAGAAGCGCCCGCCGGGGAGCGGGTCATTACCAACATCGTAATGATGGGAAGCGGCGAGCCGCTGGATAATTACGATAACGTGCTTTCGTTTTTACGCCGTGTAACAGCCCCCGCGCCGGAGGGCATGGGCATCAGCGCCCGCAACATCTCCCTTTCCACCTGCGGTTTGGTTCCCAACATCTACCGCTTGATGGAGGAAGCGCCGCCGGTTACCCTTTGCATATCGCTTCACGCGCATAACGACGCGGCAAGAAGCGCCATCATGCCGGTGAACAGGTCGTATCCCATCGGCGAGGTAGTATCAGCTGCCAAAGCGTATGCCGCAAAAACCGGCAGGCGGGTGATATTTGAATATACGTTGATCGAATCCGTCAACGCCTCCCGACAGGACGCAAACGCGTTGGCGAAGCTGCTTCGAGGCATCAACTGCCATGTGAACCTGATTCCCTTAAACGCGGTAAAAGAGCGGGAACTCAAGGGATGCAGCAGGGCGCATGCGGCGGAATTCTGTAAATGGCTGGAGGAGCTGCATATTTCCGCCACGGTGCGGCGGGAGATGGGCAGCGACATCGAGGGCGCCTGCGGGCAGCTTAGAAGACGCGTCTTGGCGGAGCAACAGGGGGAATAGCCAATGTCGTTTGCAGTAAACATCAAAATGGAGATTGTACGGGAGCGCCCCCGAGGCAAAGAAGCCCTCTCCCAGCTGGCGGCGCTGACGCATGCCGCGGGTTCTCTGCGCCTTGGAAGAGTGCTGGGCGTGGAATATGTTACAGAAACCTTGGAGGTGGGCAGGCAGATCGCAACGCTGGCTACGGCTTTGTACGGCGTAAAGGCCACCATCGCCATCCGTGACGTGGAACGCAGGCGGGGCGCGCTGACGGCGGTCACGCTGGAGGGCGAACGGTGCGAAACGCTTCTGCAAAACGCCGGGCTGCTTATGCGCACGGAAGAAGGCGTAGAGCTGCGGCAGGAGGTGCCGGAGAATCTGATCGACACCCCGGAAGCAAGGCTGGCGTTCTTACGCGGCGCATACTTGGGCGCGGGCTCCTGCACCAACCCCAAACGGGGCTATCATATGGAGATCGTTTGCCGTAGCGATGCCTTTGCGGACGCGCTGCTCTCCGTTATGGAAGAAAATGGATGCGGCGCAAAACGAACGCGCCGCAAAGACAAAACCGTGGTATACTTAAAGGAAGGCGATAAGATCGCAGGCTTTTTGGCGCTGCTTGGCGCATCCTCTGCAACGCTTGCCTTTGAGGACGCGCGGGTGGTACGGGATATGCGCAATTACATCAACCGCACCAACAATTGCGAAACCGCCAACATCGGCAAATCGGTCAACGCTGCTACCGAGCAGTTAATGGCTATCGAATACATCGAACAACACCATGGGTTACAGCGCTTAACGCCTGTATTGCGGGAAATGGCGGAACTGCGCTTAAGCTATCCGGACGCAACGCTGCAAGAATTATGTGAGGAATCAGGCATGGGAAAATCCTGCATTTATCATCGCTTGTCGCGTTTGGTGCGTTTGGCGAAGGAACTGGAACAACGATAAGAAGGGAAGGATCGTATGCTCAACCGTGTTTTGACCGTTCGTATCCAAGACGGGCTTCGTGCAAAGGCGGCCGCCGCATTTGTGGATACCGCAAGCACCTATGTGTCACAGATGACCATTCAGGTGGGCAACAAAAAGGTGAACGCCAAGTCCATCATCGGCGTGCTCTCTCTTGGCGCGCGCTGTGGAGACGACATCCATCTGTTCGTCGTCGGCCCGGATGAACAGGAGGCCATGCAGGCTATGATCGAAATTACGGAGGGCGCACGCCTGTAAATGAGTTTCACGCATTTACATGTGCATAGCTGTTACAGCCTCCTTGACGGCGCGGCGCGGGTCGGGGAGTTGGTTTCCCGCGCAAAGGAATTGGGGCAAACGGCGCTTGCCATCACCGATCACGGCGTGATGTACGGTGTGGTGGAGTTTTACAAGGCCTGTAAAAAAGAAGGCATAAAGCCCATCATCGGCATGGAAGCGTATGTTGCTCCCCGCAACATGGAGGACAAAAGCGGCCAGCAGGATAGAGAATATGCGCATTTGGTGCTGCTGTGCAAAAACGAGGTGGGGTATCATAACCTCATCCAACTTTCCTCGGAGGCATTTACCCGGGGCTTTTACTATAAACCCCGTATCGATTATGATTTTTTATCCCGGCATACGGAAGGGCTCATCTGCCTGTCCGCCTGCTTGGCGGGAGACATTCCCCAGCGCCTGCTTGCCGGCCGTTATGACGACGCAAAGGATATGGCAAAGCGGCTTCAAGGCATGTTTGGGGAGGATTTTTATATCGAATTGCAGGATCACGGCCTGCCGGAGCAAAAAAAGGTGTTGCCGGGCTTGGTGTCCATCGCAAACGAATTACACATCAAAACCGTTGCCACAAACGATATCCACTATGTGAATAAAGACGACGCGGAGGCACAGGACGTTCTCTTGTGCATACAGACCGTGCGCTTTGTTGACGAGGTGGACCGCATGCGCATGCAGGCGGAGGAGTTTTATTTAAAATCCGAAGAGGAAATGCAAAAAGCGCTTCCCAACCAGCCGGAAGCCATAACGAACACCCAAGAGGTGGCGGACAAATGCGAATTGGAGCTGTCCTTTGGCGGACGGCATCTGCCGGGCTTTACCGCGCCGGACGGGCTGGACAACGAAAGCTATTTAAGAAAGCTGTGCCATGAAGGGCTGCAGCGTAAAATGCCCGAGGCGGACGATGCCGCGCGGCAGCGCTTGGAATACGAGCTGTCTGTGATCGTGAAAATGGGCTTTGTGGATTATTTCTTGATCGTATGGGATTTTATCCACTTTGCCAAAACGCATGAAATCATGGTAGGCCCGGGTCGCGGCAGCGGCGCGGGGTCGCTGGCGGCGTACAGTATGGACATCACCGATGTGAATCCCATCAAGTACGGCTTGATATTCGAGCGCTTTTTAAACCCGGAGCGCATTTCCATGCCGGACTTTGACGTGGACTTCTGCTTCGAACGGCGGCAGGAGGTCATTGATTACGTTACCGAAAAATACGGTGCGGATCATGTGGCGCAGATCATCACCTTTGGCACCATGGCGGCTAGAGGCGTGGTGCGGGATGTTGCGCGGGTGCTTCGCATTCCCTACGGCGAGGCGGACAGAATTGCCAAGCTGGTGCCCTCTGAGCTGAATATGACGTTGGAACGGGCTATGTCGCTCTCCTCCGAGCTCAGGCAGGAGTATCAAAGCAACGATACCGTACGGCGGCTGTGGGACTTGTGCAAAAAGCTGGAGGGCTTGCCCCGGCACGCCTCCACGCATGCGGCGGGCGTGGTCATTTCCAAGCTGCCCATCACAGACGTAGTACCGCTACAAAAAAACGACGAGTCCGTTACCACCCAGTTCCCCATGGGTACGTTGGAGGAGATCGGTCTTTTAAAAATGGACTTTTTAGGCTTACGCACGCTTACGGTCATACGGGACGCGCTGGCCTTTATCAATAAAAGCGGCAAGGAAGCGCCGGACTTGTCTCGCATGGAGTTTAACGACCCGGCGGTGTATCAAATCATTGCTCGCGGGGATACGGATGGCGTGTTCCAGTTAGAAAGCGCGGGCATGCGCCAGTTCATGATGCAGCTAAAGCCGGACTGCTTTGAAGACATCATTGCAGGCATTTCGCTGTTTCGCCCCGGCCCCATGGCGCAGATACCCCGATATGTGGCGGCGAAAAACGGCACCACCAAGGTCACCTATCCAACGGAAAAGCTGCAACCCATCCTTTCCGCCACCTACGGCTGCATGGTCTATCAAGAGCAGGTAATGCAGATCGTGCGGGACTTGGCGGGGTACTCCTTAGGCAGAAGCGACTTGGTGCGCCGTGCTATGAGCAAGAAAAAGCAGGAGGTCATGGCGCAGGAGCGCAAAAACTTTATACACGGCAATGCAGAGCTTGGCGTTCCCGGCGCGGTAGAAAACGGCGTGCCGGAGCAGGTGGCGGATCATATCTTTGACGAAATGATGGACTTCGCCTCCTACGCCTTTAATAAATCCCACGCCGCCTGTTACGCGGTGGTGGCCTACCGCACGGCATACCTAAAGCTGTATTACCCGCAGGAGTTCATGGCGGCGCTCATCAACAGCTATTTGGGCAGTGCGGATAAAGTGGCGGAATATGTGTATGCCGCAAAGCGTATGGGTATTACCGTGCTCCCGCCGGACGTGAACGGCAGCGAAGCCCGTTTTTCCGTGGAGGGCAAAAGCATCCGCTTCGGCCTTTCCGCTATCCGCAACGTAGGCGAAGGGGCAATGCAGTCCATGGTGCGGGAGCGGGAGCAAAACGGCCCGTTTACGGACTTCTTCAATTTTGTGGAGCGAACGGACGGGCTTAACAAGCGCATGCTGGAAAACCTGATCTACGCCGGCTGCTTTGACGGTTTCCATTTGCGCCGGGCACAGCTTATTCAGGTGTACGACTCCGCATTGGACGCTTCCGTGAAAAACCGCAAGGTGCGAGAGCAGGGGCAGATGTCGCTGTTCGATTTGGGCGGTGCGGCACAGGTAATGGAGGTCATGCTTCCCAAGCTGCCGGATATTCCGGAGTACGCCCACCATTACATACTGGAAAAAGAGCGGGACGCGCTTGGTATTTATATCAGCGGGCATCCGCTGGATGAATTTACCGAAACGCTGTCCGCGCTTCCCTATACGGTGCTGGATCTGCAGGAGGCGGACGGAACCTCCCTTCCCAAGGATAACAGTCAGGTGCGCGTTGGCGGGCTCATTGCGGGCTGCAAGCAAAAACCCACCAAATCCGGTAACGGCATGATGGGCTACGCAACGCTGGAGGGCGTTGCGGGCACGGTGGAGCTGGTGCTGTTTCCTCGCACCATGGAAAAGCTGTCCGGCGTAATGTACGTTGGCAGCGCCGTGATCGTTTCCGGCAAGCTCAACATCCGGGACGATCAGGAAAACAGTATTCTGGTAGACGAAGCGGTGCCGCTTATTCGGCAGCAAAAGCAAAAGACATTATATCTTAGGCTGCCGTCGCTGGCGGAGGAAAACCTACAGGAGGCCGCGGGCTTATTACAGGGGTATCCGGGAAATGTTGCCGTGGTGCTTTGCGATTTAGCGGGAGGTGCCAGAAAAGCGCCCAAATCCCTGTTTGTAAACCTATCGGATGGGTTTATCAACAGAATAGAAGAGCGCTACGGTAAAGAGAATGTGAAAATCGTTGAAAAGTGACCGATACCGCGGCACAGGCTGCCGTGCGCCGGATAGATTTTATCGCATTGAAAGGGGAACCAACAGTATGAAACGAATTGGCGTATTAACCAGCGGCGGAGACACGCCGGGCATGAACGCCGCCATCCGTGCGGTGGTAAAGGCCGGCTTGGATTCGGGCAGCACCATACTGGGCGTGTATCACGGCTTTAAAGGGCTTATGGAGGGGCGCATCGAGCAGCTGCAATACGAAAGCGTACACAGCATCATCAACCGGGGCGGCACGATATTGCGCACCGCCCGCAGCGAAGTGTTCAAAACCAAGGAGGGGCAGGATCAAGCCATCAAGGTAATGAACGCGTTCCAGATGGACAGCCTGATCGTTATCGGCGGCGACGGCAGCTTCCGGGGCGCAATGGCGCTGGCGGAGCGCGGCATCAATACCGTTGTGCTGCCCGGCACCATCGATAACGACATGGGCTATACGGATTTCACCATCGGCTTTGATACGGCGGTCAACAACGTCATCAACGAGATCAGTAAAATTCGCGATACCATGCGTGCGCACGACCGCGTGGGTGTGATAGAGGTCATGGGGCGCAACTGCGGCGATATCGCTCTTTGGGCGGGCATCGGCGGCCCGGCGGACATTACGCTCTTGCCGGAGCGTCCACAGGATTGGGACACGGCGGCAAGGCAGTTGGCGGATAACAAGCTCAAGGGCCGCTTCACCAGCATCGTGATCATTGCAGAGGGCGCCGGGCACGCGGAGGAGTTTGCGCAATTCGTGCGGGAGCATACGGACGTGGAGATCAAGCCCGTGGTATTGAGCTACATCCAGCGAGGCGGCGACCCCAGCGCTATGGATCGGATTTTGGCTACCCGCATGGGGGTACGCGCCGTGCAGCTGATACTGGAGAACAAAAACAAACGCGCGGTGGGCATTCGCAACAGCGCCATAATCGACGTAGATATGAAAGAAGCGCTGGATACGCCGGACGTGTTTGACGAGGAGCTGTACAACATGGGCAGCATTTTACGGAAGTTTTAATGAAAGCAGACAAAAGCAAAACACCTCCGGTCCAAAAGAATGACGACGTAACCGTTTCCGTTGATGCGCTGGGCAGCGAAGGCCAAGGCATAGGACGGATGAACGGTTATGCCGTGTTTATTGCGGGAGCGCTTCCCGGCGAGACGGTGCAAGCGCATATCATCAAGGCAACGCCGGGCTATGCGGTAGCAAAGCTTATAGCGGTGGAGACGGCATCAAAACACCGCATAGAGCCTTCGTGCCCGCAGTTTTCGCGCTGCGGCGGCTGTACCCTTTTGCATTATCAGTACGGGCAGCAGCTGCTGTACAAGCAAAACGCGGTGGAAAACGCATTCAAGCGCATCGGCGGGTTCGAGTCTCCCAACGTGCTGCCGGTGATCGGCATGGAAGAGCCTTGGCGGTACCGCAACAAGGGCAGCTTTCCCTTTGCGCTGGTTAACGGCAGGGTGGAAATGGGCTTTTACGCCCCCCGCAGCCACAGGTTAGCGCCGATTACGGATTGCGCCATCCAGCAGGCATGCATCTTACGAGCGGCGGCAGCCGTGCGGGATTGGGCAGAAGCTAATAGCGTTATGCCCTATAACGAGGAAACCGGCAAGGGCGTTTTACGGCATGTGGTGGCAAGAGTATCCACACAAAACGAGTTGATGGTGGTGGTGGTCACTACCGGCGCATTGCCGAAAAAGCAGGCGCTGGTGGAGAGCATCTGCGCCGCCGCGCCGGAAACGGTGGGGATACAGCATAACATCAACAGCCAGCCGGACAATACCATACTTGGAAAGGAATTCCGGCTGCTGTACGGCAGCGAGCGCATACAGGAAACCGTTTGCGGCAATACCTTTGCGGTGAGCGCGGCTTCCTTCCTACAGGTGAATCCCGTGCAAACGGAGCAGCTGTATCAAACAGCGCTGTCCTATTGCGCCTTAACGGGAAATGAGTTCGTTATGGACGCATACTGCGGCATCGGCACCATATCGCTGCTGCTGGCGCGGCATGCGAAAAAGGTGTTGGGCATTGAACTGTTTTCGCAGGCGGTGGAGGATGCTGTTCATAACGCAAAAGCCAACAGCATCAATAATGCGGAGTTCCTTTGCGCACCCGCAGAAGAAGCGCTGCCCCGCTGCATCGAACAGGGCATGAAGCCGGATGTGATCGTGGCAGACCCGCCAAGAAAGGGCTGCGAACGGCCATTCTTAGATGCAGTGATCAAAAGCGGCGTTTCGCGCATGGTGTACATTTCCTGCGACCCGGGAACCTTGGCACGGGACTGCGGCATCCTGCGGGAGAACGGATATCAACTGCTTTGCGTGCAGCCTGTAGACATGTTTCCGCAAACGGCGGGAGTGGAAAACGTGGCGCTGCTGGAGCATAACAAATGCTAACGGCATCGCAGCCGGGAGATAAGAATATGGTGGGATTTGCGGCGGAAGTCGACCTGGAACGTGTAAATGAACTGCGAAGGCAAGTACACAGCGTGCATGCACATGGCAGACCAGACATTTTTACACAAAGCTTTGACAGCGAGATGCAGAATCTGTTATATGACCGTTGGCGTCAGGACGAGCATTGCATCATTGTAGCAAAGCGCGGCGGCGTTCTTTGCGGTTTTGCCTATGTTAACTGCGTTGATGTAACGCAAAGCCCGTACCGGTTGCCGCGCGCATATTATCATATCGAGGAATTCGGCGTTGATGAGGCATATCGCAGGCAGGGCGTAGCAACGGAGTTGTTCCGGTTTATTCGGCAGGATGCAAAGGAAAAGGGCTTGGATCGAATCGAATTGGATATGTGGGAGTTTAATGAAGCTGCGTTGCGCTTCTATGAGGCGGTTGGCTTTTGCACCTATCGGCGCTACATGGAGTACAGGGAGGAGCCGGTACATATTCAAAACAATTCTGATACGAAATCCTAGATCAATTGCGGCTTTGCGGGTATGCGGAGCCGTATTTTATAAAATAATTCAAAAATATGAAAAAAAGTACTTTACAAGATGGAGTAATCGTTGTATGATTACTTCACTCGATGTACTACAACAGATGAAGTACAGCAGATGTAGTACACTAGATAAAGTAAAGGGAGTGAGTGTTTGATTGGAAGCGATACCATACGCGGGTACAACGAGGCGATCATCCTTCGGATATTGCTTTCTGGCGACAATTACGGGTACGATATCTCCCGGCGGGTGATGGAGGACTCTAAAGGACTGTATTCCATGAAGGAAACAACGCTGTACGCAGCGTTCACCCGAATGGAGAAAAACGGACACGTTACGGCATATTCGGGAGACGTTACCTTCGGAAAGCCAAGAACGTATTACCACATCACGGAAGCTGGAGTTGCCTATTACCAAAGCAAATGCGAGGAATGGGATTACGCTAAGAAAGCACTGGATTATTTTATGGGAGGATTGCAATAATGGAAACCCTGAAGAATTATATTGAAACCATGTTTACAACTTTACCGAATACCGAACAGGCGCGCAAGCTCAAGGAAGAAATGCTTGCCAACATGGAGGAGCGGTATCAGGACTTGATGGCAGAGGGCAAAACCGAGGCGGAGGCGGTAGGCATCATCATTTCCTCCTTCGGCACGGTGGAGGAGCTTCGCGCCACGTTAGCGGGCGAAAAGAAAAAGAAGTCCGGCTTTGGCATCCATGTAGAGGATAAGGGCGGAGACAGCGTGCATGTAGACTTTTCCGGTATCCATGCGGATACGGCAAAGGAAAAGATCTCCATCGACGGTAACGGCGTATATGTGCACACCACGGACGATGACGGCAACGTGGTAGAGCATGTGGTTGTGGACGGCTCCGGCGTGCATGTAAACGGCAAGGATTACGACAGCTGGTGCTTTCCGCACACTAAGCGGCAGAAGATCAGCAATCTGATTGGCGGTATCTTAGTACCCTTGGCAGTTGCGGCGTATCTGGTAATGGGCATCGTTTGGAACATGTGGCATCCTTGGTGGCTGCTGATCCCCGGCACGGGTCTTCTCGTTGGAAGCATCTGTGCTTTGATCAACGCCGAGGGCAAGCCGGTGATCCGCGTGATAGAAGGCTTCTTATGGCCGGCTGTGATACTGGCGTATCTGTGCATGGGCTTCTTTCTGGGTCTTTGGCATCCCGGCTGGGTCATCATCCCGCTGGCGGGTATTCTAGACGGCATTGCCAACACCCTTTGGAACAACCTTCGTTCGCCGGAAATGAAAAAAGAAGAAGAATGAGCATTCGATGTGAGGCTTCCGCCTAAACGGCGCGGAGCCTCTTTCTTTTGAAAAATAGCGGTTCGTGCTTTGGCATTGGTTGAATTATGCATATGACTGTGATAAAATAGGGCGGATACTGGGTATATAAGCAATATGGCGCACCTGTGTGCCCGGATACAAACTGCAAAAGTAACGATGGAGGACTGGCATGGCTACAGTAGAAAAACTCGAGAACAACAAGGCGAAACTTACGGTTACGGTGGATGCGCAGACTTTTGCGCAGGCAATGCAAAAGGCATATGTGAAAACGGCAAAGCATTATAATGTTCCCGGCTTCCGTAAGGGGCACGCGCCTCGCAAGGTCATTGAAAACATGTACGGCGAAGGCGTATTCTACGAGGATGCGTTTGACGAAGTATATGCGGACGCTTATGAGGCGGCAGTGCAGGAGCACGCGTTGGAACCAGTAGACAAGCCGGACGTTACCATTGAAAAGATCAGCAGCGAAGAGGGCGTGGTATTTACGGCGGAAGTTACGCTAATGCCGGAGGTTACGCTGGGCGCTTACAAGGGTATAGAAGTAGAAAAGAAGGCGTATACTGTTGAGGACGCGCAGGTGGACGCCGCCTTGGAGCAGGAGCGCGACAAGGCCGCCCGCTTTATTGAAGTGGAGCGCCCCGTTGAAAACGGCGACCAGATCATTCTGGATTACTCCGGCAGCGTGGACGGCGTAAAGTTCGACGGCGGCACCGCCGAGGATCAAACGCTGGTGATCGGCTCCAACACCTTTATCCCCGGCTTTGAAGAGCAGCTGATTGGCGCCGCTCCAGGCGAGGAGAAAGACATCACCGTGAAGTTCCCCGAGGATTACCATGCGGAGAACCTCAAGGGTAAGGATGCCGTCTTTGCCGTAAAGGTAAAAACGGTGCAGGTCAAGGAGCTTCCCGAGCTGGACGATGAATTTGCCAAGGATATTTCCGAGTTCGATACGTTAGAGGCTTGGAAGACCAACAAGCGCGAGGAGTTAGAGAAGCAGGCCAAGGAACGCGCCGAGGCGGAGCAGGAAAACGACGCTATCGAGAAGGTAGTGGAAAACGCCGCAGTCGAGATTCCGCATGTGATGATTCATCGCCAGATGGATTACATGCTGCAGGATATGGCGTACCGGCTTTCCATGTCCGGCATATCAATGGAGGATTACTGCAAATATCTGGGTACGGATGTGGAGACCATCCGCGCAGGGTATCATGCCGAGGCGGAAGCCCGCGTGAAGATGCAGCTGGTCATAGGTGCCGTCAGTAAGGCAGAAAACGTGGAGGCCAACGATGCGGATGTTGACGCGGAGCTTGAAAAGTACGCGCCGCAGACGGGCAAATCTCCCGAGGAATTCAAAAAGACTTTGAGCCCGGACGATATCCAGTATTTTAAGGATCGCATTGTGGCGCAAAAAACTGTAAAATTGATTATGGATAACGCCAAGCTCGTTGCAGCCAAGAAGGCACCCGCAAAGAAGGCCGCCGCCAAGACCGGCGAAGAAGCGGAAGTCAAGAAAACGGCGGCAAAGAAGCCCGCTGCTAAGAAGAAGACGGCTGACACGGAAGCTGCGGCGAAGGACGCGGAGTAATATCCGGCAAAGCTTCGTTAGGAGGAGAATACCATGAGTTTAATACCGATGGTCGTAGAGCAAACCAATCGCGGCGAACGCTCTTATGACATCTATTCGCGCCTGTTAAAGGACAGAATCGTGTTCTTAGGCGGAGAGGTCACCGACGAGGAGGCCAATCTGATCGTAGCACAAATGCTGTTTTTAGAGGCGGAGGACCCCGATAAAGACATCAACCTGTACATCAACAGCCCAGGCGGCTCTGTAACGGCGGGCATGGCCATTTACGATACCATGCAGTACATCAAGTGCGACGTTTCCACCATCTGCATCGGCATGGCGGCCTCCATGGGCGCGTTTTTGCTGGCGGCGGGCGCAAAGGGCAAGCGCAAGGTGTTGCCCAATGCGGAGATCATGATCCACCAGCCAAGCGGCGGCACGCGGGGGCAAACCACGGATATCATGATACAAGCCGAGCGCATGCAGGCCATTAAAGACCTGTTAAACAGCATTTTGGCGGAGCGCACGGGTCAGCCTATTGAAAAAGTGCGGGAGGATACCGAGCGAGACAACTTTATGTCCGCCAAGCAAGCGCTGGAATACGGCCTTGTAGATCAAATTATTCCACCAAGAAGGTAATGAGGTAATATATGCCCAAGCATGAAGACAACATGACCAAGCCTCCCATCAAATGCACCTTTTGCGGAAAAGCGCAGGACGAGGTACATCGCATTATTGCGGGCCCCGGCGTTTACATCTGCAACGAGTGCGTGGAGCTTTGTCAGGAAATCATCGAGGAGGACTTCGGCAGCCAGCCGGTAGACCTTTCCGATATTCCCAAGCCCCGGGAGATCATGGAAACGCTGGATCAATATGTGATCGGCCAGCACGAAGCCAAGAAGGCGCTGGCTGTTTCCGTGTACAATCATTATAAGCGCATCAACAGCGGCGCGGCTCCTGCCGGAACGCATAAGCATAACGACGACGTAGAGCTGCAAAAGAGCAACATCGTAATGCTGGGGCCTACGGGCTGCGGCAAAACGCTGTTGGCGCAAACGCTGGCGAAAATCTTAAACGTTCCCTTTGCCGTGGCGGATGCCACCTCCTTAACGGAAGCCGGCTATGTGGGCGAGGACGTAGAAAACATCCTGCTCAAGCTCATCCAGGCGGCGGATTTCGACATCCCGCGTGCGGAGGGCGGGCGCAAACATCCGCATCAGGAGTTTATCCAGATAGACACCACCAACATCCTGTTCATCTGCGGCGGCGCGTTTGACGGTATCGACGCTATCATCAAGCGCCGTACCGGCGAAAAGGCCATGGGCTTTGGCGCGGACGTAAAATCGCAGGAAGAAAAGGATATTGGCTCCGTGCTGAAGGATATTCTGCCGGAGGATCTGTTAAAGTTTGGCCTGATTCCGGAGTTCGTTGGTCGTGTTCCCATCATCGTGACCTTGAGCCAGTTGGACGAGGACGCGTTGATGGCGATTTTAACGGAGCCTCGCAACGCGCTGACCAAGCAGTACAAACGCCTGTTTGAAATGGACGGCGTGGAATTGAACTTCGATCACGAAGCGCTGCTGTCGGTTGCAAAAAAGGCCATCGAGCGCAAAACCGGCGCACGCGGGCTCAGGGCAATTTTAGAGGACGTGATGATGGACATCATGTTCGACATTCCCTCCCGCAGTGATGTGCGCTCCTGCGTGATCACCAAGGATACCATAGACAAGGTCTCTCAGCCGGAGCTGGTGCTTTACGAGCAGCAGCTATTGAACGCCAGCGGAGACGCATAACAGAACAACAAATACAAAAAAGCGGCTCTATGTCAATAGTTGGGGTAGAGCGCAGACAAGAGTTACAAGAGAGCCATTCGCTAAGCGGCGGGTGGCTCTTTCACATTGAAAGTAATGAGAATACGGCGACGAAAATTGCTAAAGCTGCGGTAACCATAGGCAACGCGTTTAAGAACCTTTATCGTATTGTTGCACCCCTCGGTGAAACCGTTGGAATAAGGGCAATCGAAAGCATTGAGGATGTACTTCTCCCAATTCTGAAGAATAGAAAGCAATGTATTGAATTCTGGAATGTTAGCAACAAAGGCGAATGCACGGAACGCACGCAGGCGCTCCTTGGCCTGTATCGAATCCTTAGACGCCATGAATTCATAGAACTTCTCTTTTAGTAAGTATGCTTCACGCAAATCTCTGTTAAAAGAAAGCATACGGTTGACGGCATCCATATTGTTGGGAGACAGCCTCTCCATATGGCACAGGAGCAGTTTACGGCTGCGCTTAAAGTAACGACGCTGCTCCGGCAACAGCTTCTTTTGCATTCGCTTTCTCACATTCTCCACGGCCCAAGAGCAGTAACGAACAACATGAAAGCGATCGATCACGATGGTTGCGTTGGGAAACAGGGATTCAGCAATCGAAACATACTCTTTTTTCATGTCCGTAACGAAGTATTGTACACTCTTTCGATTTGGAAACGCAGATAAATACTGATAGATTTCGCTTTCACGAAAGGTAGGCAGAATGTCCAGAACGCGCCGCTCTTTCGGCGCGGTCAGAATGCACTGAAACTTCCCGTACTCCGTATTGCCTTTGAATTCGTCAATAGAGAGTACACTGGGAAGCTTAGACGGCTTACCGAACTCCAGAAGTGCAAGCCAGCGACCAACAGTAGAAGGCGAAACACCCATCATACCGGCAAGCTCTTTTCTGGACATTTTGACCTCCATGTGGTGCATTGTTAACAACGCAAGACGATTGGTCATGTGATGCCATTTGGGAAGCAGATAATTGTTTTCGTGAGACTATCCCTAATTATGTGTAAACCTCCGATCTGGTGTAAAATGGAAGCACCATAACGGAGGTTTTACATTATGGCAAGAAAGAACCGAACCCCGGAAGAGAACGAGCGGAGAGCTAAGATCCGCGAGCTGTTGCAACTGGGTGGTGTCAACAGCATGGACGACATTCAGAACCTGTTCAAGGAAACCATTGCAGAGTTTATGGAAAATGGGCTGGATGCCGAGCTAGACGACGAACTGGGCTACAGCAAGTACGATTACCGCAACAAGGAAACGGATAACAGCCGCAACGGGCACAGCAGCAAGACACTGCGCACCAGCTTCGGTAATGTAGACGTTTCCGTTCCCAGAGACAGGAAAGGCGAATTTGATCCTCAGATACTCAAGAAGAATCAAACCAGCGTCAGTCAGGACATTGAAGAAAAGATCCTGTCCATGTATGCCAAAGGCATGACCACCGGCGATATCGAAACGCACATCCGCGACATTTACGGTGTAGACATTTCAGACACCACTGTAAGCCGCATCACCGACAAGATACTGCCCGTGGCTAAGGAATGGCAGCAGCGGCCGCTAGAGGCCGTATATGCGGTGGTGTTCCTGGATGCTATTCACTACCATGTACGCAGTGAAGGGCAGATTGTAAAGAAGGCGGTATATATCGCTATTGGCATTGATCTGGATGGGCGGAAAGATGTTCTCGGGATGTGGGTTGGCGAGAACGAAAGCGCCAAGTTCTGGGCAACGGTACTCAACAGCTTGAAGAACCGCGGCGTGGAGGATATCTTCATTGCATGTACCGATAATCTGACCGGCTTTTCGTCAGCAATTGAGGCAGTGTATCCAAAAACGGAGATCCAGAATTGTATTATCCACCAGCTCCGCAATTCCAGTAAATATGTTTCGTACAAGGATATTAAGGCGCTTATGGCTGATTTGAAGGCCGTCTATGCCGCTGTTGACGAACCTTCCGCGCTGGATGCTCTGGACGCCTTCGCGGAGCGCTGGGATAAGAAGTACCCCAAGATTTCGTTATCCTGGCGGGAAAACTGGCCCAACCTGAGCACCTATTTCAAGTATCCGCAGGAAGTGCGCCGGCTGATCTACACCACCAACGCCATTGAAGGGTTCAACCGTCAATTACGCAAAGTAACGAAGTCAAAATCGGTATTTCCCACGGATGACAGCCTGTTCAAAATGCTGTATTTGGCTATGATGGATATCACCAGTAAATGGACTGGCCGCCGTCAGGACTGGAGCGTAATTCACGCGCAGATATCCGTGTTCTTTGCTGATCGGATGTTGGAGTAACAGCGCCGGACCCGGCTGTCAAGGGTAGATGAACGGCTCTGCCGCCCTTGACATCCTTCCCCAGCACTGTTACTTTGTAAACAAGGCGGCAACGGATAGAACCGCTGCCGCCAATCAACATTTTGCTCCATTTTACACTATCATTTGGTGTTTACACAGAATTTGGGATTGAGCCATATGATCTGTGGAATGTACGCCATACTTGCTTCGTCAAAGATGACTACATCAAAATGGCTGTTATATATTTCTTTGTCTACGATCGCTTTGGATACAGTTGTTGCCACAAAAGATGCTGACTTAACAGCTGCTTTTTCTTCCTCTCTGAGCATGTCACGAATCTTTGCTAACCGCATATCAATTTCAACATATCTTTTAGAAGTGCGCAGCACCGTTTTTCGCTCCGCTAACAGATCTATACGTTCTTTTAGA